>NZ_JBEOSA010000005.1:104912-206402 GCF_040302625.1 Kitasatospora sp. NPDC097643
GGAGCGGGCGCCACGGTCGTCGCGGTTGTTGAAGCCACCGGAACGGCGGTCGTCCCGGTCGCGGTCCCGGTCGCGGCCGAAGCCGCGGTCGTCCCGGTCCCGGCCGAAGCCGCCCGAGCGGCGGTCGTCCCGGTCCCGGTCGCGGGTGAACGCCGGACGCTCGGTGCGCGCCTCGCGGTACGACGGGGTGCGCTCCTCGCCCGCCGGGGCGGCGGCGGCCGGAGCGGCGGCCGGGGCCTCCGCGGTCTCGGCGGCGGTCTCGCCCGCCTCGGCGGCCGGGGCCTCGTCCTCGATGCCCAGGTCGGCCCGCTCGCGCGCCGCACGGGCGGCCAGGCGGTCGGCCTCCTCGCGCAGCTCGGTGGCGCGGCGCTGCGCGCGCTCCAGCTGGCGGGTCATGTCGGCGAGCTCGCGCTCGGCGGCACCGGCGATGTTGGCGGCGCTCTCGGCCTGCACCTCGGTCAGCGAGCGGGCGCCGGTGATCCGGGCGACCTCCGCGTCGAAGGCGTGGTCCAGGATGTGGCGGCTGGCGTCGACGCCGGCGTCCTCCATCAGGCGGAACACGCCGCGGCGCTGGTGCGGCAGCACCAGGGTGACGACGGTGCCGGAGCGGCCGGCGCGCGCGGTGCGGCCGGAGCGGTGCAGGTAGTCCTTGTGGTCGCCGGCCGGGTCCACGTTGAGGACCAGGTCGATGCCGTCGACGTGGATGCCGCGGGCGGCCACGTCGGTGGCGACGACGACGTTGACGTAGCCGTCCTTGAAGTCGCCGAGGACGCGGGTGCGGGCGCCCTGGGTCATGCCGCCGTGCAGCGCGTCGGCCTTCACGCCGGCCTCGATCAGCTGCTCGGCGACGCGGTCGGCGCCCATCTGGGTGCGGACGAAGATGATCGTGCGGCCCTTGCGGGCGGCGATCGCGTTGGTGATCGGCGCCTTGTCCTTGGGCTTCACCACGAGGATGTGGTGGGTCATGGTGGTGACGGCGCCGGCCGACGGGTCGACCTCGTGGGTGACCGGGCTGTTCAGGTAGCGCTTCACCAGGGTGTCGATCTCGTTCTCCAGGGTGGCGGAGAACAGCAGGCGCTGGCCGCCGGCCGGCACCTGGTCGAGGATCTCGGTGACCTCGGGCAGGAAGCCCATGTCGGCCATCTGGTCGGCCTCGTCGAGGACGGCGACCTGGACGTCGGCGAGCTGCGCGGAACCGCGGTTGATCAGGTCGCGCAGGCGGCCCGGGGTGGCGACCAGGACGTCGACGCCGCGCTCCAGCGCGTAGATCTGGTTCGACATCGAGGTGCCGCCGCAGACCACCTTGAGGCGCAGGCCGAGCACCGAGCCGAACGGCTCCAGGGCGTCGGCGACCTGCATGGCCAGCTCGCGGGTCGGCACCAGGATCAGGCCGCGCGGGTGCTTGGCGCGGGTGCGCTCGCCGTCGGCCAGGCGGGTCAGCAGCGGCAGGCCGAAGCTGAGGGTCTTGCCGGAGCCGGTGCGGCCGCGGCCCAGCACGTCCTTGCCGGCCAGGGCGTCCGGGATGGTCGCGGCCTGGATCGGGAACGGGGTGGTGACGCCGCGCTTGGCGAGGGCGCGGACGACCTCGTCCGGCAGGCCCAGGTCGCCGAAGGTCACGGTCGGCTCGGCGGCCTCCTCGGCCTCCTCGACGGCCTGCGCGGCCTCCTCGGCGACGGCCTCGGCGGCCTCGACGAGCTCGGTGTCCGACCCGGCGTCGGCGGTGGCGACGGTGGTGTCGGCGGTGGTGGGGGCGTCGGTGACATCGGCGGCGGACTCGCTCGCGGGCATGGCGAAGCGGGCGTCGTCAACGAGAGACATGCAAAACCTTCCGGAAGTGGCACGCGCCAAAGTCCGGGGTTCTGTTTCACAACCGCCTCTATGCGGTCAGCCACGGATCGCCGGAACGCGCCAAGGGCGCCAGATGGGATTAGGGCGCCAGTCAAATGGATCAAACGAACGATCTACCACCATAGAGGAACCTCGGGATCAGAGGCAAATGCCCTGGCCAGCCCCCTAATGCCCGCCCGCGTGGGGGCTGGGGGCCGAGGAACCGGAGCTGCCGGCCGAGGGATCCGGGGCCGGTGGGGCGGTTGCGGCCGGTGAGGTGTGGTCCGGCTCGGGGGAGGTCGACGGGCGGCTGCTCGGCGTGGCCGAGGGCGTCCCCGCCGTCCCGCCGCCGGAGCGCCCGTCGCCGGTGCCGCCGGCCGTCCCCGCGCCACCGGTCCCGGCCGTACCGCCGGCGCCCCCCGTACCGGCCGTACCACCCGCGCCCGCCGACGTCCCGGACGTACCGCCGCCCGGATGGGGCGCGGGGCTCGCGCTCCCGCCCGGCGCGGCGCCCGCACCACCCGCGCCCGGCGCGGGATCGGGCACGGCCGCCCCCGGCACCGGGACCACACCGGCGGGCGCGCCGTTCGCGCCGGGCGCCACCTCGCCCGCCACCGTGGCCGTCGCGCCACCCGGCGCGTTCTCGGCCTGCGGGCTCCCCGAACGCTCCGGGCGCCCCGACCCGCCCCCCGGGTGCCCGGCGCCCGGCGAGGCGGACGGCCCGCCCGTCACCCCCGGCTTCCCGACCGGCCCGGCCTGCCCCACCGGCGCCACGCCGCCCCCGTGCTTCTCCTCCGCCGCCGGACCGACCGACATGCACCCCGTCAGCCCGAACCCGGCCACCGCCAGCACCGCCACCGCCCGCACCGCGCCCGAGCGCAGGGCCACCGACCGCGGCCGGGCCCGCCGCACCACCACCTCCCGCGGCGGCAGGCCCCGCACCACCGCGCCCACCGTCCGAACCGACCGCGCCGACCGCACCGCCCGAAGCGCGCGCACCGACCGCACCGACCGCACCGAAGCCACCGAGATCCCTCTCTACCGCCCCACCCGGGCCACCCGCCGCCGGGCGACCGCTTTTCGGTGCCCAACGCGCGCCCGCCCCCGCGGGACACGGGCGGCGCGTCAGGAAGCGCTCGCCACGCGGAAGCGCCCGCCCTCAGCCCCAGAGCGCCGAGGCCAGCCCCGCCCCCGCGTACACCGCGGCCAGCCCCGCCCCCACGCTGCCGACCACGTTCGCCACGGCGTACCGCCCGGCCCCCGACTCGGCCAGCCGCAGCGTCTCGTACGAGAAGGTCGAGTACGTGGTCAGCGCCCCGCACAGCCCCGTCCCCAGCAGCAACTGCACCCGCGCCGAGGCGGCACCCGCCGCCACCGCGCCGGTCACCAGCCCGAGCACCAGGCAGCCGACCACGTTCACGGTGAACGTCCCCCACGGGAACACCGAGTCGTGCCGGGCCTGCACCGCCCGGTCGGTCAGGTACCGCAGCGGCGCGCCGACCACGGCCCCCGCGACCACCAGCAGCCAGTTCACGCCGGCCCGCCCTCCCCCGGCGCGCGGCCGTCCGGGCCCGACGCCGACCGCACCACCTCGCAGCGGTCGAGCGTCACCAGGCCCTCCGTCACCAGCCCGTCCAGCTGCGGCAGGAACGCCCGCACCCGCTCCTCCTCGTCCACGATCACCACCGCCACCGGCAGGTCCTCGCTCAGCGACAGCAGCCGCGCCGTGTGCACCAGCGACGAGGCCCCGAACCCCTCGATCCCCCGGAAGACGCTCGCCCCGGCCAGCCCGGCGGCCCTCGCCCGGTGCACGATCTCGCTGTACAGCGGCCGGTGGTGCCACTGGTCGCTCTCCCCGACCAGCACGGTCAGCCGCAGCGCCGGCCGCGCCGGGCCGGTCACCGCGAGCCCCGCTCGGCGGCGGCGATCAGACGGCGCGTCAGCCCGGCTGCCGCCCACACCGCGGCCAGCGCCCCCAGCAGCGTCAGCCCCAGGTACGCCAGCCCCGGCCCCGGCCGCCCGTGCTCCACCAGCCGCCGGACGTCCACCGCGTACGTCGAGAACGTGGTGAACCCGCCCAGCACCCCGGTGCCGAAGAACGGCCGCAGCAGCGGATGCACCGGCCGCCCCTCGGTGACCACCACCAGGAACACCCCGATCACCGCGCAGCCCGTCACGTTGACCAGCAGCGTCGTCCACGGGAACGCCGACGGCCCGTCCGTCCAGGCCAGCCCCGCCCCGTACCGGGCCATCGCACCGATCGCCCCGCCGACCGCGACCACCGCCACGGCCCGCCCCTGCCCCCGCAGCACCGGCGGGCGCCGCCGCACCACCGGCGCACCACCGCCGGGCCGGGCCCGCGCCGGGCCGTCCACCGTGCCGTCCGAGGTCGCCATGAGGCCCATCAAACACCGGCTCCCGCCACCTGGCACACCGTCACCCCGGACCCGACAATGATCCGGTGGAGATGACCCGGGAAGAGTTCGAGACGCTGGTCGGCGACGCCCTCGACCAGATCCCCCCGCAGCTCGCGGCCATGATGGACAACGTCGCCGTCTTCGTCGAGGACGAGCCCGACCCCGCCGACCCGGAACTCCTCGGCCTCTACGAGGGCACCCCGCTCACCGAACGCGGCGAGTGGTACGCGGGCGTCCTGCCCGACCGGATCATCATCTACGTCGGCCCCACCCTCCGGCACTGCGAGTCCCGCGAGCAGGTCGTCGAGGAGGTCCGCACCACGGTGATCCACGAGGTCGCCCACCACTTCGGCTTCGACGACCACGAGCTCGACGAACTCGGCTGGTCCTGACCCCGCCCGAGCCCCCGCCAGCACCCCGCCCACCCGCTCGGCCGAAACCCGTTTTGGCGATCCGCCCGGCATCCCATATGCTTCTCGACGTCCCCGAACGCTGGAAACAGCGGGACAGGCCGCAAGCCCTCATCGTCTAGTGGCCCAGGACGCCGCCCTTTCAAGGCGGTAGCACGGGTTCGAATCCCGTTGGGGGCACGCAGTACACAGGCAGTACCGTAGTAAAGTGCAGTGCCGCAAGACCTGGTGGCCCACCAGCCACCTAAGGTCCCGTGGAGCAGTTGGTTAGCTCGCCACCCTGTCAAGGTGGAGGTCGCGGGTTCAAGTCCCGTCGGGATCGCTCGTCTCACCAGAGACGAGGCAGTACGGCCAGGTAGCTCAGTTGGTACGAGCGTCCGCCTGAAAAGCGGAAGGTCGCCGGTTCGACCCCGGCCCTGGCCACAGCCAGGAGGCCCCCGCAGCGAATGTCGCTGCGGGGGCCTTCGCCGTTCCCGGAGCGGGCCCGCGGCTACGCTGGGTGTCGGGCACCGGCGAATTCGGTTCGGGAGGTTCACGCTCAACCTGCTCGTGGTGCGCCGGCAGTTCGACGCCCACACGCCGGCCGGGCTGCTGCCGAGCGAGAACACCGACCTGATCTCGCCCAACGTCGGGAAGAGCCGCAACCCCGACCTGACGTACGTTCCGGACGAGGCTCTGGCGACCACCGACAACCAGGTGCCGGCCGATCTGGCCGCGATCGCGGTCGAGCTGGTCTCGCCCTCCAACCCCGAGAACGACTGGATCGGGAAGGTGCGGGACTACCCGCTGATGGGGATCCCGCTGTACCTCCTGGTCGACGCGCGGGAGAAGACCGTGACCCTGTTCAGCCGACCGGACGGCACCAGGTACCACCGGCGCGAGGACATCGCCTTCGGCGAGACCCTGCGCATCCCGGAGCCGTTCGACTTCGAGCTGGCCACCGGGAACCTGCTGCCGTACTGACCGGCTCCGGTCAGCCGAAGACCTCGATGGCACACCTGGCCGCACCGCTGCGTTGGATGCGGGCGTCGCTGGTGATGAGCGGCACACCGAGGGTCTCGGCCAGCGCCACGTACTGGGCGTCATAGGCGCTGAGGCTGTGGTTCAGCTCCCGGACCCGCTGCCAAAGGACCAGCGTCTCGTGCCGGGTGACCGGGAGAGCCTGGTAGTCGGCGATCGCCTTGGCGGCCTCCTTTTCGGCGAGCTTGCCCCCGCGGACCATCCCGAAGAGGGCGGAGACGAGTTCGTAGTCGAGCAGGCCCGGTGCGGAGAGCGTGTCCAGGCCGCGGAGTCGGTCCCGGGCCGCCCTGCCGGTGGATCCATGGTCGGTCAGCACGCGGACTAGGGCCGAGCAGTCCACGACGGCGATCGAAGTCACCGGCGCTCCCTGCCATCGTCGATCGCGGAGAGGATGTCGGCAGTGCTCACCTCGTCCCGGGTCTCCCGGTCGAGCCGGGCCATCATCTCGGCGAGCGAGGGTGTGGCGGCTTCGCGGGTCACCAGGTCGAGCAGGTACGACTGGAGGCTCTTGCCGGTCTGCGCGGCCTTGAGCTTGAGGGTGTTCAACACCGGGTCCGGGACTTCACGAATCGTGATCGCAGTCATGCCTGCATTTTAGCTGCACTGGCTGCACAGTGCCGCCATTTAGCCCAGCCGGGCGGTGAGCCAGTCGGCGGTGGCGGGGAGCCAGTCGGGCAGGGCGGTGCCGAGCAGGTGGTTGCCGTGCGGGACGAGGAGGAGTTCGGCGTCCGGGGCGCGGTCGGCCAGCGCGGTGGCGTTGACGACGCCCGGGATGCGGTCCTCGCCGCCCTCGACGACCAGCAGCGGGGTGGTGATCGCCGGGGCGAGGGCGGTCAGGTCGACGCGGCGGACGAAGGCGCGGGCAGCCTCGGCGCCGCCGCAGCGCTGGGCGAGGGTCGCGGTGACGAACGGGACCAGCTCGTCCCAGTCCAGCCGGTAGGGGCCGCTGACCAGGGCGGCGGCGCGGATCCTCGGCTCGTGGGCGGCGGTCTCGGCGGCGTAGTACCCGCCCAGGCTGAGGCCGATGACGGCGGTGCGGGCGAGGTCCAGCCCCTCCCCGCGGTGGGCGAGGGCGTCCAGGGCGCGGCCGACCACCCGGTGGTAGTCCGGCTCGGGCACGCTGACGGCGGCCAGCACGCCCTGGCCGGGGCCGTCGATGGCCAGGACGGCCAGACCGCGGGCCAGCAGCGCCTCGACGACGGCGTGGAACTCCTCCTTGCCCGAGTCCAGCCCGGGCACCACGACCACCACCGGGACGGGGCCGGCGGGCGCGGCCGACGGGCGGCGCAGCCAGCCCGCGAAGCCCTCCCCCTCGACCCGTTCGGCGCCCGGGTCGAGGTGCGCCAGCGCCCGCCGCATCGCCTCGTCGGCCTCGGCCGCGACCCGGGCGGCGGCCGCCCGGTCGGGGTGCGGGAGCAGCCCGGCGAGGTGGAACCAGCGGGCGGCCGTCCGGTACGCGGCGCCGGCGGTGACCGTCCGGCCCTCGGCGGCGGCGCGGTCGGCCGCCTCGTCGTGCCGCCGGCCGGCGGCACGGCAGGCGGCGGGCCAGTCGTGCAGCGAGGTCAGCGGGGCGGTGACCCGGACGTACTCGTAGGGGTCGAGGCCGGCGCCGTGGGCGCGGGGGCGGTTCTCCGCGACGAAGGCGGGCAGCAGGCCGGGGATGTCCAGGAAGGACAGGTCGGGGGTGTCGGGCATCGCGGGCTCCCTCTCCGGGCGGGTCGACGGGCGATCAGGAAACGGGTGGTCAGGGACGACTGATCAGGGAGAAGCGCTGATCAGGAGACGGTCAGCACGGCCTTGCCGCGGATCCGGCGCTCGCGCAGGTCGGTGAGGACGGTCGCGGTCTCGGTCCAGGGGGCGACCCGGCCGAGCTCCGGGGTCAGCCGGCCCCCCGCCGCCAGGCGGACCAGGGTGGCCAGGTCCGCGCCGTCCGGCACGTCGGAGTCGGCGTAGTGGAAGTGCCGCAGGGTGGCGGACTCCGGACCGGCGAAGAAGTCGAAGAAGTTCAGGGTGGCGGGTGTCCGGGAGGCCTGGCCGAACCAGATCAGGGTGCCGCGCCGGGCCAGCCGGGCCAGCGCGAGCGGCAGGGCGGCGCCGCCGGTGGACTCCAGCACCAGGTCGTACGGGCCGCGCGCCTCGGCGAGGTCGTGGACGACCTCGGCCGCGCCCAGCTCGGCCAGCCGGCGGCCGCGCTCCGGGGAGGCGGTGACCACGGTCAGTTCGGCCCCGGCGGCGGAGGCCAGCTCGGTGACGTAGTGCCCGACCCCGCCGGAGGCCCCGGTGAGCAGCACCCGGCGGCCGGCCACCGCCCCGGCGGTGCGGAGCAGGCGCAGCGCGGTGAGGCCCGCGAGCGGCAGCGCGGCGGCGCGGACGGTGTCGAGGGTGTCGGGCAGCTCGGCGAGCGAGGAGGTGGGCACGCACACGTACTCGGCCCAGCCCCCGGCCGGCGGGTGGCCGACCACCCGTCGGCACACGGCCGGCCCCGACCCGTCGGCGGCGGCCTGCACGACCAGCCCGGCGACGTCCTTGCCCGGCCGCCAGCCGGGCCGGGGCGCCTCCAGCTGGAAGGTCTCGCCCCGGTTCACCGAGAACGCCTCGACCTTCACCAGCGCCTCCCCCGGCCCCGGCTGCGGCTGCGCCACCTCGGCGAACCCGACCGGTGCCGCCGCCTGCCCCGTCCCCACCAGCGCCCGCATCCCGCTCGCCCTCCTCCGCGCCCCGGCCCCTCCGGTCGGCGCCCACCCACCTCACCGCGCGCCGCCACGGCCGGTCCAACAACCGGGGCGGAGCGCCGACAACCACCGGTTGTGGCCACGGGACGGGGAGGTCCGACGGCGGCCAGGCCCTAGGGTGGGCGGCCATGGATCTTGATCTCGCGCAGGTGCGGGCGTTCGTGGTGGCCGCCGAGGAGCTGCATTTCGGGCGGGCGGCGGGGCGGTTGGGGATCAGCCAGCAGGCCCTGTCGAAGCGGGTGGCCCGGTTGGAGGGCGTGCTCGGGGTGCGGCTGCTGGAGCGGGACTCGCGCGGGGTGGAGCTGGCCGAGGCGGGCCGGCGGTTCCTGGGGCCGGCCCGGCGGGTGCTGGAGCAGGGGGACCGCGCGGTGGCGGCGGTGGGCTGTGCCCGGCGTCCGTTGCGGATCGACGTGTGGGGGCACCTGTACGCACCGATGCGGACGGTGGCGCTGGCGGTGGACGGGGTACCGGAGCTGGAGGTGGAGCCGGTGCCGGGGCGGGACCTGCCCTCGGTGGCGGCGGCGCTGCTGCGCGGGGAGTCGGACGCCGGGTTCGGCCGGGTGCACGCGCTGCCGGACGGCGCCGACGCCGGACTGACGCACCGGCTGGTGCGGCTGGAGCCGGTGGACGTGCTGCTGAGCACCGACCACCCGCTGGCGGGCCGGGACGTGCTCAGCCCGGCGGAGCTGCGCGGGAGCGTGCTGCGCTTCCCGGCAGCGGTGGACCGGCTGGATTTCCTGACCCGTTTCGCCACCCGGTTCGGCATCACCGAGCGGGTCGGTTCGACCAACCTGGGGCTGGAGCACTTCGTCGACCGGGTCCGCACGGACCCGAGCTGCTTCTCCCTCGTCCCCGCCGACTGCCCGCTGCCGGTCGCCCCGGCCGCCCCCGGTCGGCCGGGGGTGCGGACGGTGCCGCTGGCCGGTCCGACCCCGCTCTACGCCTGGTCGCTGGTCTGGCGCGGCGGACCGGCGGGCGCCGACCCGCACCCCCGACTGGAGGCGCTGCTCCGGGCGTTCGCGGAGCGGGCGCGGCGCAGCCGGTGGCTGGAGTACGACCCGGCCCGCGACTGGCTGCCGGACGCCGACCAGGCCGCGCTCAGCCCGTGACCTGACGCCGGATCACCGGATCACCACCAGGTGGTCTGGGTCCGCAGCACCGACCCGTCCGCGGCATAGGAGGTGGCGGTGTTGTCCATGGCACCCGGCTTGCGGACGACGGCGTACCAGCGGACCGGGGAGTCCCCGACCGCGACCGGCACCGCCTCGGTGGAGCCGCCGGCCTTCCAGTCGACGACGACCTTCGCGACCTCGGGTCCGACCCGGACGACCACCATCTCCGGGATGCCCACCTGCCCGCTCACGCGGTTGAGCACCACGCCGTTGATGAAGGTCTCCTGGCCCTCCTTCCCCGTCCCGCCCGGGCCGGTGGTCGACCCCACGTAGTCGCCGGGCTGCCGCTTGCCGTCCGCGACCAGGTAGACGTCCACCCGGTCCTTGTGCGGGTTCCAGGCCGCGTCGGTGCCCTGCGGGAGGTCCGGCGACACGTTCGGGTCGACGGCGTGCCGCTCCGCCCAGATCAGCTGCCCCTGCTTGAGGCCGTCCTCCGCGGTGGGGGCCGCCGGCCACAGGGCGACCCAGGCCTCCAGGGCGTGGCCGTTCGAGGTGCCCTCGCGGACCTTGACCCGGATCGGGGTGAACGGGTCCCGCGCGGTCCCGGACGGAGCGGCCGAAGCCGTCGAGGCGGCAGCAGCACTGGGGGTGGCCGTCGGCGTGGTCGCGGCACTCGGCGTGGCCGCAGAACTCGGGGTCGCCGTCCCGGTCGGCCCGGCCGCGGCACTCACGGCCCCGGCTCCCCGCCCGAGCCCGCCGAGCGCCGTCCCGCCGCCGACCACCGCCAGGACCGCCAGGGCGACCGCCCCGGTGGTCAGCATCCGCCGGCGCCGCAGCCGGCGGCGGCCCCCGGCGACCACCCGGTCGTACGGGACCGCCCCGGCCTCAATGCTCTCGGCCAGCTCGCTCAGCCCCCGCAACGCCGCGGCCTCCGCCCCGGTCGTGTCCTCGTTGCTCATCTCCTGCCTCCGATGCTCGTCAGCCCAGTGAGTGAGGAGGAGCCGCGCAACTTGGCGAGCCCCTTCGACGCCTGGCTCTTCACCGTCCCGACCGAGCAGCCCATCGCGGCCGCGGCCTGGGACTCGCTGAGGTCCTCCCAGTACCGCAGCACGACGGCCTGCCGCTGCCGGGGCGGCAGCGCGCCGAGGGCGGCCAGCAGCACGGCCCGCTCGTCGAGCCGGGCGTAGCCGTCGACGCCGTCCGGCCCGGCCGACTCGGGGACGGCGGTGACCAGCTGTTCGGCCGGTCTGCGCCGGAACCGCCGGGCGTGCTCGTTGATCAGGATCCGGCGCACGTAGGCGTACGGGTCGTCGGCCGCCCGAACCCGGCCCCAGGCGACGTACGCCCGTTCCAGGGCCTGCTGGACCAGGTCCTCGGCACTGTGCCGGTCTCCCGCGAGCAGGTACGCCGTCCTGAGCAGCCGCGTCCACGCGCTGCCGGTGAAGGCGCGGAACTCGTCGTCCCGCGCGGCCTTCTGGGCTCCCATGAGCACCTCCTCCACCCCCCAGAGCCCGGACCTGCCCCGAACCGTTGCCCCGACCATCCAACGCCCGCCCGACGACCGTCCGACGACCGCCCCGGCGGCGGTCCCGGCGACCACCGCGCCCCGACCCGACCCGCCGTTCGCGATTCGCCACCGGCGACTGTGACACTGGAGGGGCTCGAAAACCGAGGTGCGCGCCGCCGTGCCTCCTTGCGAACCTAGAGGGATGCCCGCAGTGAGTTCTCCCGCAGTCCAGTCCGCCCCCGCACCCGCCGAGGGTCCCGGCATCGGTGAGCTGGCCGCCCGCCTGCCCGAGCTGACCCTCCGCGACCAGGTGCGGATCGGGCGCCGGCTGGAGGGGGCCCGACGGGTCCGCAAGCCCGAGGCCCGCCAGAAGATCGCGACCGAGATCGCCGCCGACATCGACCGCGCCGAGCTGCTGGTCGAGCGCCGCCGGGCCGCCGTCCCGGAGATCCGCTATCCCGCCGAGCTGCCGGTCAGCCAGAAGAAGGACGAGATCCTGGCGGCCATCCGCGACCACCAGGTGGTGATCGTCGCGGGTGAGACGGGCTCCGGCAAGACCACCCAGATCCCGAAGATCTGCCTGGAGCTCGGCCGGGGCGTGCGCGGTCTGGTCGGGCACACCCAGCCCCGCCGGATCGCGGCCCGTACGGTCGCCGAGCGGGTCGCCGAGGAGCTGGACAGCCCGCTCGGCGAGGCGGTCGGCTGGAAGGTCCGGTTCACCGACCAGGTCGGCCAGGACACCCTGGTCAAGCTGATGACGGACGGCATCCTGCTCGCCGAGATCCAGACCGACCGCGAGCTGAGCCAGTACGACACCCTGATCATCGACGAGGCGCACGAACGCAGCCTCAACATCGACTTCATCCTCGGCTACGTCAAGCAGCTGCTGCCCCGCCGCCCGGACCTCAAGGTCGTGATCACCTCCGCGACCATCGACCCGGAGCGCTTCGCCCGGCACTTCGACGACGCCCCGATCATCGAGGTGTCCGGCCGCACCTACCCGGTGGAGGTCCGGTACCGGCCGATCTTCGACGAGACGGACGAGGGCGACGACGACACCACCGACGTCGACCGCGACCGGGACCAGGTCCAGGCGATCTGCGAAGCCGCCCAGGAGCTCCAGGCCGAGGGCCCCGGCGACATCCTGGTCTTCCTCTCCGGCGAGCGCGAGATCCGCGACACCGCCGACGCCCTCAACCGGCTGAAGCTGAAGTCCACCGAGGTCCTGCCGCTGTACGCCCGGCTGAGCTCGGCCGAGCAGCACCGGGTGTTCCAGCGCTCCAGCAGCCGCCGGATCGTACTGGCCACCAACGTGGCCGAGACCTCGCTGACCGTCCCGGGCATCAAGTACGTGATCGACCCGGGCACCGCCCGCATCTCCCGCTACAGCCACCGCACCAAGGTGCAGCGGCTGCCGATCGAGGCGGTCAGCCAGGCCAGCGCCAACCAGCGCAAGGGCCGCTGCGGCCGCACCTCGGACGGCATCTGCATCCGGCTGTACTCGGAGGAGGACTTCCTCGCCCGCCCCGAGTTCACCGACGCCGAGATCCTGCGCACCAACCTGGCCTCGGTGATCCTCCAGATGACGGCCGCCGGTCTCGGCGACATCGCCGCCTTCCCGTTCCTGGACCCGCCGGACTCGCGCAACATCAAGGACGGCGTGCACCTGCTGCACGAGCTGGGCGCGCTGGACCCGGACGAGAAGGACCCGCGCAAGCGCCTCACCGCGCTCGGCCGCCAGCTGGCCCAGCTGCCGGTGGACCCCCGGATGGCCCGGATGGTCCTGGAGGCGGACAAGAACGGCTGCGTGCGCGACGTCATGGTGATCGCCGCCGCGCTCTCCATCCAGGACCCGCGCGAGCGCCCCGCCGAGAAGCGTCAGGCCGCCGACGAGCGGCACAAGCGGTTCAACTCGGAGACCTCCGACTTCCTCTCCTACCTGGCGATGTGGCGCTACGTCCGGGAGCAGCAGAAGGAGCTCTCCTCCTCCGCGTTCCGCCGGATGTGCAAGGCCGAGTTCCTCAACTACCTGCGGATACGGGAGTGGCAGGACATCTACACCCAGCTGCGCACCGTGGCCAAGCAGTTGGGCGTGACGATCGAGGAGCCGCATCCCGACGCCGAGCCGGACGCCGACCGGATCCACCAGTCGCTGCTGGCCGGCCTGCTCTCCCACATCGGCCTGTTCGACGTGGAGAAGCGCGAGTACGGCGGCGCGCGCGGCGCCCGCTTCGCGGTCTTCCCGGGCTCCGGCCTGTTCAAGAAGCCGCCGCGCTGGGTGATGTCGGCCGAGCTGGTCGAGACGTCCCGGCTGTGGGCGCGGATCAACGCGAAGATCGAGCCGGAGTGGGTGGAGCCGCTGGCCGGCCACCTGATCAAGCGCAGCTACAGCGAGCCGCACTGGGAGAAGAAGGCCGGGGCCGTCCTGGCGTACGAGAAGGTGACCCTGTACGGGATGCCGGTCGTCGCCCAGCGCAAGGTCAACTACGGCCGGATCGACCCGGAGCTCTGCCGCGAGCTGTTCATCCGCAACGCGCTGGTCGAGGGCGACTGGGAGACCCACCACCGGTTCTTCGCCGAGAACCGGAAGCTGCTGGGCGAGGTCGAGGAGCTGGAGAACCGGGCCCGCCGCCGCGACATCCTGGTCGACGACCAGACCCTGTTCGACTTCTACGACGCCCGGCTGCCGGAGGACGTCGTCTCCACCCGGCACTTCGACGCCTGGTGGAAGAAGGCCCGGCACGACCAGCCCGACCTGCTCAACTTCGAGAAGTCGATGCTGATCAACGACGCCGCGGACGGCGTCACCGAGGCCGACTACCCGGACCACTGGCAGCAGGGCAAGCTGCGCTTCAAGCTGACCTACCAGTTCGAACCGGGCAGCGACGCGGACGGCGTGACCGTCCACATCCCGCTGCCGGTGCTCAACCAGGTCACCGGGGAGGGCTTCGACTGGCAGATCCCGGGCCTGCGCGAGGAGTTGGTCACCGCGTACATCAAGTCGCTGCCGAAGGCGATCCGGCGCAACTTCGTGCCGGCGCCGGACTTCGCCAAGGCGGCGCTGCGCGAGGCGAGGGACCGCCAGGAGCCGCTGCTGCCGGCCCTGGAGCACGCCCTGAAGCGGCTGACGGCCGTCACCGTGCCGCCGGAGGCCTGGGACGACGACCGGGTGCCGGAGCACCTCAAGGTGACCTTCCGGGTGGTGGACGGGCGGCGCAAGCTCGCCGAGTCCAAGGACCTGGAGGAGCTGCGACTGCGGCTCAAGCCGAAGCTCAAGGAGACGCTGTCCTCGGCGGCCTCCGGCCAGGGCATCGAGCAGGGCGGGCTGACCGCCTGGCCGGCCGGGCTGCCGGTGCTCCAGCGCACCTTCGAGCAGCGCTCCCGCGGCCACTCGCTGCGCGCCTACCCGGCCCTGGTGGACGAGGGCGGGTCGGTCGGGGTGAAGCTCTTCGACACCCCGGAGGCGCAGGCGCAGGCGATGTGGGAGGGCACCCGCCGGCTGCTGATGCTGACCACCACCTCCCCGGCCAAGTCGATCCAGGGCCGGCTGGGCAACCAGGCGAAGCTGGCGCTGTCGCACAACCCGCACGGCTCGATCACCGCGCTGTTCGAGGACGTGGTGGCCTGTGCGACGGACCGGCTGATGACCCTGGGCGGCGGCCCGGCCTGGGACGAGGCGGCCTTCGGCACGCTGCACGACAAGGTGCGGGCGGACCTGTACGACCTGTCGGCGGACACCACACTGAAGACGGCCACCGCGCTGATCGCCTTCCACAAGGCCTCGACCCGGCTGAAGTCGGTGAGCAGCCCGGTGCTGCTGAACGCGGTGAACGACATCCGGCTGCACCTGGCCTCGCTGGTGCACCCGGGCTTCGTGACGAACACCGGCTGGCAGCGGCTGCCGGACCTCAAGCGCTACCTGCTGGCGGTGGACCGCCGCCTGGAGGCGCTGCCCAACCACCCCCAGCGGGACGCCCAGAACCTGCTGAAGGTCCAGCAGGTCCAGCAGGCCTACGGGGAGCTGCTGGCGGCCGTTCCGGCGGGGCGCCAGCCATCCGCGGAGGTGCGGGCCATCCGCTGGATGATCGAGGAGCTGCGGGTCAGTTTCTTCGCCCAGTCGCTGGGCACGCCGGCCCCGATCTCGGAGAAGCGGATCACCAAGGCGATGGAGGCGGCCCGGGCGGCGCTCTGAGCTGGGACGGGCCCTCAGGAGCCAGTTCGACCTGGGGGCCCATCATGGGCTACAGTCTGTCTTGTTCGCAGCGCGGCAAGCGAAGTGAACGAGATCAGAAAACTCTGGTCCCGTGGAGCAGTTGGTTAGCTCGCCACCCTGTCAAGGTGGAGGTCGCGGGTTCAAGTCCCGTCGGGATCGCCGCAGTGCGAGAGGCCCGGAACCGTCAGGTTCCGGGCCTCTCGCATTTTCCAGCGCGCCGCGCTTACCCCTCCGCCGGTACGGACCACAAGTGACGGACCGTGTGATGGTCGTCACCCGCCCTTTCCCGAGACCCGCCCCGTGAGGACCTCGTGAAGACCCCACTAATTTAATATGTAAAATTGCACAGCCATTAACTGTAAATCCCCCCCGCCACACGAACACCAAATCGTTATCCGGAGTTCAGCATTCCGACCGGTCGGACGACCGTCGGCGGGCACGACAAAGGGGCTGCTTACCGGACCCGGCGGAGTCCGGTAAGCAGCCCCTTTAAAGAGCCTTTGGCCCATCAGGCCTCGGTGCGCTGGGCGGGAATCCCGGCCAGCAGAGCACGCACCTCCGCCTCGCGATAACGGCGGTGACCACCGAGCGTGCGAATCGACGTCAGCTTGCCCGCCTTGGCCCAGCGGGTGACCGTCTTCGGGTCAACGCGGAACATGGTGGCAACCTCTGCCGGCGTCAGCAGCGGCTCAGCATCAGGGGTACGAGCGGTCATGAGCGGCCTCCTCGGGAGAACCGAACCAGGGCGGTTCTATCCTTCAAATTCTGCACCTTGGCCCGCGATGCCCGAAATGGCATAGACGGGCCGAGTCGGTTATAGGACGAACGGCTTGTCCTGGTGTCTACAACTACACCATCCGTCCAGCCCTATCGACCAAACCGCCAAAATTGACCCCTCACGGGTTCAAGGCCGACGGATGGCGATGGACCACCCCATAACGGACAGTCACTCGGCAGTAACATCCGGTTACGAGGGGACCAGACCCTCCGTTTCCCCGCAAAGCACGCATCGACTCCAGAACCACCCAAAAGTGGGCACGCTCACGTGAAGTTGGGCTGGTTGTCCCATTTTTGCACATAGGGGTAAGTTCGCGTCAACGGTGAGTAGTGTCACGTTCGGCAGGTATTGACCCGAACCAGGACCTTGGTCATGCCGGTCGGGCCGAAGGACCCTTCCAGTCATACCCGCAGGGTCGGACGTCAGTTCGCGTGCCGCAGCGCCAGCACCCGGCGCCAGCGCACCGTCAGTTCCCCGTACGCCCGCAGCGCCTCCTCGGCGTCCCCCGCCCGCAGCGCGCGCAGCCCCTCCTCCAGCTCCCCCGCCGAACGGTCCGCCAGCAACCGTTCCTCCCCCAACAGATGCACCAGCCCCCCGTAGTCCAGCTCCACCAGCGACCGCGGATGGAACTCCTCCAGCCACCGCCCGACCTGCTCCGCCCCCCGCACCAGCTCCCCCTCCGGCACCGCCTCGCGCAGCGCCCGGTAGGCCCGGGCCACCCGCCGGCGCGCCTGCGCCATCGGCGTCAGGTAGAACAGCGCCGGCGCCCGCCCGCCCTGTTCCCCTTCCTCCCCCACCGGGAATTCTCCCCCAGCCCCCGGCAGCCCCTCCGGCCCGCCCCCCGGTACGAAGCAGCGGTCCTCGTCCCCGAACGGCAGGAACCAGCGCACCGGCACCTCCCAGCGGCTGGTCAGGATCCACGGCCGGGCGTCCGGGTGGTCGGCCCGCCAGCGCTCCAGGTCCGCCTCGGCGGCCGCCCGGGTCGCCGGCGGCAGCGCGGTGTCCAGCAGCGCCACCGGCGCCCCCGCCCGCAGCTCCTCCAGCGCCTGCCAGCTGCGCAGCCGGGTCGCCCACGGGCAGACGTACAGCACCCCGTCCACGAGCCGCACGTAGGCCCGTTCGCTCTCCCGCTCCGGCAGTGCCCGCGGGGTACGGGCGGCCAGCTCCGCGAGGGCCTCGCGCTGCTCCTCCAGCACCGCCGCGGCCACCGGCTGCCCGGCCGCCACGGCGTCCGGCCCGTGCTCCGCCGCGTAGGCCTGCCAGCGCGCCCGCTCGGGCTCCGGGTAGGCGGCCAGCGGCTCGTAGACCCGCAGGTGGGCGGCGTAGGGCGGCAGTACCGAGGTGCGCACGACGGTCACGTTCTGCATCGTCGCACGCACCGCCCCGACCCGGGAGGGCGCGTCCCCGAACGATTCGCGCCCGCACCGAGGACCCCCTCCCGTCTCAGCCCTCGGACAACCGGCACAAGCTCGGACAAGAGGGCGGATCGGGGGCCCGGCCGCGACTACGCTTCGCCTTAGGCGCCCGCACCACAGCAGCGGGCCTTCGATACTGGAGTCACCACAGTGACCGACGTACAGACCTCCGCCACGCACCCCGCACCCGGTGTGCTCAGCCGGATCTTCCGTACCGAGCAGGACGGCGCCCCCGGCGACGGCCACGAGCAGGTCGTCCTCTGCCACGACCGCAGCTCCGGACTCAAGGCGATCATCGCCATCCACTCCACCGCGCTGGGCCCGGCCCTCGGCGGCACCCGCTTCTTCCCGTACGCCTCCGAGGAGGCGGCCCTGGAGGACGCGCTCAACCTGTCCCGCGGGATGTCCTACAAGAACGCGCTGGCCGGGCTCGACCTCGGCGGCGGCAAGGCCGTCATCATCGGCGACCCGAACAAGGACAAGAACGAGGCGATGCTCCGGGCCTACGGCCGCTTCGTCGAGTCCCTGCGCGGCCGCTACATCACCGCCTGTGACGTGGGCACCTACGTCCAGGACATGGACGTCATCGCGCGCGAGACCTCGTTCGTCACCGGCCGCTCCCCCGAGCACGGCGGCGCCGGCGACTCGTCCATCCTGACCGCCTTCGGCGTGTTCCAGGGCATGCGCGCCACCGCCCAGGCCCGCTGGGGCCAGCCGACCCTGCGCGGCAAGCGGGTCGGCGTCGCGGGCGTCGGCAAGGTCGGCCACTACCTGGTCGGCCACCTCGTCGCGGACGGCGCCACCGTCGTCGTCACCGACCCCTTCGAGGCCGCCGTGAACCGTGTCCGCGCGGCCCACCCGGAGGTGGAGGTCGTCGCCGACACCACCGCCCTGCTCCAGGCCAAGCTGGACGTCTACGCCCCCTGCGCCCTCGGTGGCGCGCTGACCGACGACGTCGTCGCCGCGCTCGGCGAGTTCGGCACCTCGATCGTCTGCGGCGCGGCCAACAACCAGCTCGCCCACGCGGGCGTCGAGAAGGACCTGGCCGACCGCGGCATCCTCTACGCGCCCGACTACCTGGTGAACTCCGGCGGCGTGATCCAGGTCGCCGACGAGATCGACGGCTTCAACTTCGAGCGCGCCAAGAACAAGGCCACGAAGATCTTCGACACCACCCTGGAGATCTTCACCCGGGCCGCCGCCGACGGCGTCCCGCCGGCGGTCGCCGCCGACCGCCTCGCCGAGAAGCGGATGCGCGAGATCAGCGCGCTGCGCACGGTCCTGCTGCCGGGTGCCCGCCGCGCCTGATCCGGGCCCGTGGTGCGCGGGGGACGGACGAGGTCCGTCCCCCGCGCATCACGATGTGGAACCGGATTCTCACTTCTGCGCCCGATCGGGTGATCCGAGGCCCCCCTAGGGGGGATAATCGGTCCTGGAACGACGGACCCAAGACACCTCCGGACAGCGTGCAAAACGCCGCAAAACCTCCCCTGACCTGGGAAGACCTGGTCTCGGGTGCGGTCGGTGCGCGCCACGTCACACCGACGACGTACCGTCCAGCGGCGGAAACAGGTACCGTTAATGCTCCAAGGGACGGTCCTCCCATTCGGGCAGGCCGGTCCTGATCATGAACACGTGTCAGACTCGGGGCCGTGAGCCCCATCGTTGAGGGGGTCGACCCATGGGGCGCGGCCGGGCCAAGGCCAAGCAGACGAAGGTCGCCCGCGAGCTGAAGTACAACAGCGGCGGGTTCGACGCTAACCGTCTGTCCCACGAGCTGGGCGTATCGCCGTCCACCGCTTCGATCGAGCCCGAGCCGATCGAGGAGGAGGAGGACGACGACCCGTACGCGGAGTACGCCGCCCGCTACGCCGACCTCGACGACGAGGACGACACCGAGCCGGGCACCGGGCCGTCGCAGGCCCGCCGCCGCTCGTAACCGCAGTTCCGCCGGACCGGTCCGGGCGCCCAGGCGCCGGGCCGGTTTTCGGCGTTCCCGCGCGCGGTCGGGGGCGGCGCCGGGCGCCCGGGCTGCCAGGAACACGAGAGGGCCCCTCCGGCGTACCGGAGGGGCCCTCTTGACGTCATGGGGCGGGTCGGACCCGCTCAGGCCCTGATCAGCCCGCCGTGAAGCCCTCGTAGGCGTTGTAGAGGGCAGCGCCGCCCTCGTGCTCGTCGGTACGCTCGACGATGTCACCCAGCAGCCACGCCTCGACGCCGCGGTCCTCCAGGATCGACAGCACGACGTCCACCGAGGACGGCGGGACGACCGCGACCATGCCGACGCCCATGTTGAGCGTCTTCTCGATCTCCAGGGTGGCCACCTTGCCGACCTCGGCGACGGTCCGGAAGACCGGCAGCGGGGTCCAGGTGCCGCGGTCCAGGCGGGCGTGCAGGCCGTCCGGGATGACCCGGGCCAGGTTGGCCGCCAGGCCGCCGCCGGTCACGTGCGAGAACGCGTGGACCTCGGTGGCCCGGGTGAGCGCCAGGCAGTCCAGCGAGTAGATCCGGGTCGGCTCCAGCAGCTCCTCGCCGAGGGTGCGGCCGAACTCCTCGACCTTGCGGTCCAGCTTCCAGCCGGCCTGGTTCAGCAGCACGTGGCGGACCAGCGAGTAGCCGTTGGAGTGCAGGCCGGAGGCGGCCATCGCGATCACCACGTCGCCGGCCCGCACGCGGTCCGCGCCGAGCAGCGCGTCGGCCTCGACGACACCGGTGCCGGCGCCCGCCACGTCGTACTCGTCCGGGCCCAGCAGGCCCGGGTGCTCGGCGGTCTCGCCGCCGACCAGGGCGCAGCCGGCCAGCGCGCAGCCCTCGGCGATGCCCTTGACGATCGACGCGACCCGCTCCGGCACGACCTTGCCGACGCAGATGTAGTCGGTCATGAACAGCGGCTCGGCGCCGCAGACCACCAGGTCGTCGACGACCATGCCGACCAGGTCGTGGCCGATGGTGTCGTGCTTGTCCATGGCGGCCGCGATGGCCACCTTGGTCCCCACGCCGTCGGTGGCCGAGGCCAGCAGCGGCCGCTCGTAGCGCTTGAAGGCGGACGCGTCGAAGAGCCCGGCGAAGCCGCCGAGACCGCCGACCACCTCGGGGCGGTTGGCCTTCTTCACCCACTGCTTCATGAGCTCGACGGCGCGGTCGCCCGCCTCGATGTCGACACCGGCGGCGGCGTAGGTGGCGCCGTTCTGGTTGCTGGTCACTGCGGTGCGGCCCTTTCGGGTCTGGGGTGGGGGTCGGAACAGCGGTGGGGTCCCGGATTGCGGGACCCCACCGTGGGTTCGTTACGGGCGGCGCAGCGCGTCGGCCGCGCCCGCCCCGCCGAGCAGCGACTGGACGCCGTCCAGGTCGCTGCCGCTGGTCGGCTTGCCGCGGACGGCCGGCTGCTGCTGGCCGCCCTTGATCTCGGCCTCCAGCAGGAGCTTGCCGAGCAGCGCCGGGTCCGGCAGCTCCATCGGGTACTCACCGTCGAAGCAGGCCCGGCAGAGCCGCTCCTTCGGCTGCTTGGTGGCCTCGATCATGCCGTCGATCGAGATGTAGGCGAGCGAGTCCGCGCCGAGCGTGCGGCCGATCTCCTCGATGGTCATGCCGTTGGCGATCAGCTCCGCGCGGGTGGCGAAGTCGATGCCGAAGAAGCACGGCCACTTCACCGGCGGCGAGGAGATCCGGATGTGGACCTCGGCCGCGCCGGCCTCGCGCAGCATCTTCACCAGCGCGCGCTGGGTGTTGCCGCGGACGATCGAGTCGTCCACGACCACCAGGCGCTTGCCCTGGATGACCTCGCGCAGCGGGTTGAGCTTGAGCCGGATGCCGAGCTGGCGGATGGTCTGGCTGGGCTGGATGAAGGTGCGGCCCACGTAGGCGTTCTTCACCAGGCCGGAGCCGTACGGGATCCCGCTGGCCTCGGCGTAGCCGATCGCGGCCGGCGTACCGGACTCCGGCGTCGCTATCACCAGGTCGGCCTCGACGGGGGCCTCCTTCGCCAGGCGGCGGCCCATCTCCACGCGGGAGAGGTGCACGTTGCGGCCGGCGATGGAGGTGTCGGGGCGGGCCAGGTAGACGTACTCGAAGACGCAGCCCTTGGGCTTCGCCTCGGCGAAGCGGGAGGTGCGCATGCCGTTCTCGTCGATGGCGATGAGCTCGCCGGGCTCGACCTCACGGATGAACGAGGCGCCGCAGATGTCCAGCGCCGCGGTCTCGGAGGCGACCACCCAGCCGCGCTCCAGCCGGCCCAGCACCAGCGGGCGGATGCCCTGCGGGTCGCGGGCGGCGTAGAGCGTGTGCTCGTCCATGAAGACGAGCGAGAACGCGCCCTTGACCTTGGGCAGCACGACCTTGGCCGTCTCCTCGATGGAGAGGTCCGGGTGGCCGGCGAGCAGCGCGGTCACCAGGTCGGTGTCGTTGGTCGCGGCGGTCCGGCCCGAGCGGGAGACGTGCTCCTCACCGGGCAGTTCGGCGACCATGGCCGCCAGTTCGGCGGTGTTCACCAGGTTTCCGTTGTGCCCGAGGGCCAGCGAACCGTGCACGGTCGCCCGGAAAGTCGGCTGGGCGTTCTCCCAGACCGAGGAACCGGTGGTCGAGTAGCGGGCGTGTCCGACGGCGATATGCCCGTGCAACGACCCCAGCGAGGCCTCGTCGAAGACCTGGGAGACGAGTCCCATGTCCTTGAAGACGAGAATCTGGGAGCCGTTGCTCACTGCGATGCCCGCGGATTCCTGACCGCGGTGCTGCAGGGCGTAAAGGCCAAAGAACGTGAGCTTGGCGACCTCCTCGCCGGGAGCCCAGACACCGAAGACGCCGCAAGCGTCCTGGGGGCCTTTCTCGCCGGGAAGAAGATCGTGGTTGAGTCTTCCGTCACCACGTGGCACGCCTTCGAGTCTAGGGCAGTTGGCACAGGCTTCCGGAACCAGGGATGCCGGGATTGTCGGGCGATCGACCAGTAACGCGCGTAGACAAAACCCCTTACGGGGTGGGGATTTCAGGTGGGGGGAATTCCGGCGGGTGGCGGTTGGCCTTGTGGTTCGCGCCTGTTGGGGTGTTCCGTGTGCGGAGCGTACGGCGACGGGCGCGCTGGCGGGCGGCAGCGAACGTGAGCCTGCTCACCCGGCGTTCACGCGGGCTTCACGGCCGCGTGGGACTGCACGGTCGATCCAGGCGGTCACGCGGCGTGGTCGCGCGGCGGTGTCGCCTCCGGTAATCGCGTGGCGGTGTCGCCTCCGGTAATCGCGCCGTGCGGTCAGGCCGCCGGAAGGAGGAGGCCCCAGGCGCCCGGGTGCACCGTCCAGGTCCGGGCCCGGACGGGGCCGACCGGGTGACCGTCCGCCTCGTAGCCGAAGCCCCGGCCGACCACCGAGACGCTCGCCGCCCTGGCCCGCACGAGTGCACCGGGCGCGCGGACCACGATCTCCATCACGCCCGTCCCGTCGGACTCGCCGGTCGGCAGCATGACCTGGACCAGCCGGACCGGCCGGTGCACGTCCGCGAGCAGCCGGCCGTCGGCCTCCACCCGGATCCGGGGGCTGTGCTCGGGGCCGTCCGAGGTGAGTGCGTTCCCCTGCTCGGCCGCAGCCAGTTTCGCCCATAGCGAACGCCAGCCGCCCGTACGGCCGACCAGCCGCCACGCCCCGCCGCCGGAGATCCGTACCCCGGCCAGCGCCACCCCGCCACCGTCGTCCACCAGCAGGTCCAGCTTGCGCGGGGCGCCCGACAGCACCGCCCGCGCCGCCCGGACCGGCTCCCCCGGCACGCCGAGCGCACGGGCCGCCGCCACCTCCTCCGACCGGCCGACCGGAATCACGCCCACCGGATCCGTTCCCAGCTCACGCTGCCGATGGAGGGCCTGGAGCACCCGCTGCACGGCGAGATCGGAACCGATCACCACCGGTCGGCGGCGGCCCCGGTGCGAAAGCACCCGGTCGAGCTCGGACGGACTCTCCGGGTACACCACCTTGGCGTCCGCGCCTCCGCAGAGCACGTCCTTCGCGATCCGCACCGACTCGCCGTCGGTCTGCCGGGCCGCCGGGTCGAGGAGTAGCAGGAGCGGCTCGGGGCCGCCGGTTGCGGGCGTGGACAGGGACGACACGACCGGTCCTTCCTCAGGTAATCTCTCGGTGCAAGAGCCCCTTGCGCTACTGCGCCAGGGGCTTCGTCTATCTCGGGGCAGACTGCGGCCTACGCAGGATGCCCCAACCGGAAGGGGTGTACGCCTGTGCCGGCACTCGTGCTCGTTGGCGCTCAGTGGGGAGACGAGGGCAAGGGGAAGGCCACCGACCTCCTCGGCGGCTCCGTCGACTACGTCGTCCGCTACCAGGGCGGCAACAACGCCGGTCACACGGTGGTCATCGGCGACCAGAAGTATGCCCTGCACCTGCTCCCTTCCGGCATCCTCAGCCCGAACGTGACGCCGGTCATCGGCAACGGCGTCGTCATCGACCCGGGCGTGCTGCTCTCCGAGCTCAGCGGTCTCAACGAGCGCGGCATCGACACCTCCAAGCTGCTGATCTCGGGCAACGCCCACCTGATCACGCCGTACCACCGCACCCTCGACAAGGTCACCGAGCGCTTCCTCGGCAAGCGCCGCATCGGCACCACCGGCCGCGGCATCGGCCCGACCTACGCGGACAAGATCAACCGCGTCGGCATCCGGGTCCAGGACCTGTTCGACGAGTCGATCCTGCGCCAGAAGATCGAGGCGGCGCTGCACGACAAGAACCAGATCCTGGTCAAGCTGTACAACCGCCGCGCCATCCCGGCCGAGCTGGTCGTCGAGGAGTACCTCGGCTACGCGGACAAGATCAAGCCCTTCCTCGCCGACACCACCCTGGTGCTGGACGAGGCGCTGAAGGCGAACAAGGTCGTCCTGCTGGAGGGCGGCCAGGGCACCCTGCTCGACGTCGACCACGGCACGTACCCCTTCGTGACCTCCAGCAACCCGACCGCGGGCGGCGCCTGCACCGGCGCCGGCATCGGCCCCACCAAGATCGACCGGGTCATCGGCATCCTGAAGGCCTACACCACCCGCGTCGGCTCGGGCCCGTTCCCGACCGAGCTGCTCGACGCGGACGGCGAGGCGCTGCGCCGCATCGGCGGCGAGCGCGGCGTCACCACCGGCCGTGACCGCCGCTGCGGCTGGTTCGACGCCGTCATCGCGCGCTACGCGACCCGGGTCAACGGCCTCACCGACTTCTTCCTCACCAAGCTCGACGTGCTCACCGGCTGGGAGCAGATCCCGGTCTGCGTCGCGTACGAGATCGACGGGCAGCGGGTCGAGGAGCTCCCCTACAACCAGTCGGACTTCCACCACGCCAAGCCGATCTACGAGACGCTGCCGGGCTGGAACGAGGACATCAGCAAGGCGAAGACCTTCGCCGACCTGCCGAAGAACGCGCAGGCGTACGTGAAGGCGCTGGAGGAGATGTCCGGCGCGCCGATCTCGGCGATCGGCGTCGGTCCGGGCCGGGACGAGACGATCCAGATCAACTCGTTCATCTGAGACTGAGCGCTTCGGCTGCTCCGAAGGGCCGTGCGGGATGCGTTCCCGCAGGGCCCTTCGCTTTGCCTGCTTGCGATTGCACTAGTTCATAACACTCTTGCCTCTAGTGCATAACGGCGCTACCTTTCGGATCATGACCGCGAAGCTGCCCACCCCCGTCACCCTCACCGGCCGCCACGTTCGCCTGGAGCCGCTGACCCGCGACCACCTGCCCGAGCTGTGGGCCGCCATCGGCTCCGACCCGGACGTCTGGCGCTGGATCCCCTTCATCGCTCCGCAGAGCGAGGAGGAGCTCGGCGCGATCCTCGACATCCGGCTCGCCGAGGTGGCGAAGGGGACGGCCGTGAAGTTCGCCGCCATCGACCTCGCGAGCGGGAAGGCCGTCGGCATCACCGGGTTCTACGGCTTCAGCGCCGCCGACGAGCTGGTCGAGATCGGCGGCACCTGGAACGCCCGGTCGGCGTGGCGGACGGGGCTCAACACCGAGTCCAAGCTGATGCTGCTCACGTACGCCTTCGAGGAGCTGGGCATGGGGAGGGTGTTCTGGAAGACCGACGCCCTCAACGAGCGCTCGCGCAACGCGATCCTGCGGCTCGGCGCGCAGTTCGAGGGGGTCCACCGGCGGGAGAAGCGGCGCGACAACGGGGTCTGGCGGGACACGGCGTACTTCTCGATGCTGGCGGAGGAGTGGCCGGCCGCGAAGGCTCGGCTGGTCGAGCGGCTGGCGGCCGGATGACAGCCCGCCCGCCACGGACGTGTCGGGACTGCGTCTACTTCTCGCTGCCGGCGGAGGAGCGGCCCGAGGTCAAGTCCCTTTTGGTGGAGCGTCCTTCGCGCGGCTGATTGCTCGCCCGCCACGCCACCCATCCGGCAAAGACGAGCGCGATCAGCAACGAGACCAATCCGATCACGTGTGCCCCACCTTCGTCACGGCCCAGACCGCCTTGCCGTGCGGGCCAGTTGGTTCGACGCCCCACGCTTCGGCGAGCGCGTCGACGATGTCCAGGCCCCGGCCGCTCGCCCGCGAGTCGTCCGGGGCCTGTCGCTGAACGGGGGTGCGGGAGGCGTCGGAGACGGTCATGTGCAGCCTGCCGTCCCGGAGTTCGAGGAGGATCGCGGGCCGCCCCTCCCCGTGGATCAGCGCGTTGGTGACGAGTTCCGAGAGGATCAGGCACGCCGAGTCGGGGTCGAGCCCGATGGCGTCGAGGATGTCCCGCAGGAGTCGGCGGATCGGCCCGACCATGCCCGGGAGGGCGGGCGGCACGAGGTCGAGCCGGAAGTCGGAGATGAGGGCGGCCTGCGAGGGGCGGAACGATGGAAGGCACATGACTGTCTCCAGCCCTGAGTTGAGAGGAATGTACCCACACGAGAGAACGTCACCCGTGGCCTGCCCCGAACCCGGGGTGCACTTTGGGCTCTGATCAACCATCAGTAGTCGATCGGATACTCAAGGTAGAACCAACCCCCTCATTCATGCAACCACTCACACGGGTGACGCTACGGTGAGTCCCTGGGCGGGTGGCGCTGTGTGACACTCACGCGCGACACTTCCGGTGCCACGCGAAGGGACGGGACTTTGGCTCTGCGAGCGCACATCAGCGAACGCCAGCGGCGATACGGCGCCGAAGTGCGCCGGCTCCGCCTGAACGCCGACGTCGCAGTGCAGGCCGCCGCAGCCCACGTCGGCATGCGCGGCCCCCAGCTCAACCACATCGAGGCCGCACGCACCGGCCTCGACGAGACCAGGATGCGCGCCCTGGCAGCCCTCTACGGCTGCACGGATGAGGAGTACCTGGCCACACTCGCCGCCCTCGGGGCCAGCGACGGCAAGGGCTGGTGGAACGCCCACAAGCGACGCGTGCCGGACTTCGCCCTGGACCTCGCCGAACTCGAGCACTGGTCGAGCCGGGCCTACCTCAACTACGAGACGTTCCTCATCCCCGGGATGCTCCAGACCGAGGAGTACATGCGCCAGCTCTTCGGGACCAGCGAGGCGACACTCTCCGCCCGACAGCTCGACGACACGCTGCGCTTCCGCCTCGACCGGCAGCAAATTCTCCACGGGCCAGGCGAGTTCCACTTCGTCATCCACGAAGCAGCCCTGCTGATGTCCTTCGCAGGCAGCAATGTCATGCGCCGCCAGCTCGCCCATTTGCTCTCCGCGGCGGAGAAACCGAATGTGACCATCCAGGTCTTCCCGTTCAGCGCCAGGGCGACGCCGCCCTACAGCGGTCCCTTTCTCATCACCGAGCCGGCATCGGCCGAGCTGTCGACCGTCGTCATCGACAGCCCTGGTGAACCGGCCTTCCACGACCTGCCCGAAACCGTACAGAAGTTCAGGGACCGATTCGACGACCTCAGCCGACTCGCGCTGAACCCCGGAAGCGCGGCGACATCATCCGATCCCTATTCGGCGCGGGACTCCTGGGGCGTCATCCAACACATCAAGCACGGACTGGAATTGGAGAGGTAGCCATGTCCCCACAGTGGCAGAAGTCGACCAGCAGCTCCCAAGACGGCGGCAACTCGGTGGAGGTGTCCGTCAATGACCAGGGGCTGATCGAGGTCCGCGAGTCCGCCAGTCCGGACTCGACCATCGTCACCACCCCCCTCAAGTTCGCCCTCTGGATCGAAGGCGTCAAGCGCGGCGAGTTCGACCACTTCGGCGACGCGTAGCCAGGCAGGGGCACCATGGAAGATCTCGACTGGCACACGCCGAGCAGCTTCGGCGCGGGCAACAACTGCCCCGAGGTGGCGATCACAGCAGACTCGGTCTTCGTCCGAAGCCGCCTCACCCCCGACGCGCAAACCGTCCGCTTCACCCACCAGGAGTGGAAGGACCTCCTCGCCGGCATCGCCAACGGGGAGTTCACCGTCTGACAGCATCCCTAGCCAGCCGACCCGAGGAGCCCCGATGAGCGAATGGCAGCGGCCGTCCATGAGCGGCGAGTCCAACGAGTGCCTGGAAGTCCGGACCATCAACGGCATGGTCGAGATCCGCGAGTCCGACAGCGACGAGGTCATCGTCCGCACCACCCCCAAGAAGTGGGAAGCCTTCCTCCTCGGCGTCCAGGCCGGCGAGTTCGACCACTTCGTCGCCGACGCCACGTAGTCGTTCCGGCGGCCCCTTGCTCCTCGCAAGGGGCCGCCGGCTAGGAACGCGCCCAACAGTCCTACCAAGCTTTCCTGTTGTGGAAAGCTGACGCAGTTGACCTGGCCCGGACGAGGCAGCGACCATCAACGTAGGCGACTACGGAACGAGGAGGACCAGTGGCACTGCGCAAACTGTCCGGCGACTCGGACTGCAAGAACGGCACGTGCCCGACGCTGTGGAGCACCGAAGACGAAACGACCTACCTGGTGCAGGGGTTCGTGGTCACCGACCCTGACCAGCTTGCTCAGATCGGACTCCCTCCGGGAGAAACCGTCGTTCGAGTCCCCGCAAACGTTCTGGAGGACTACTTCCGTGCTCAACGGAACTGAATTCGGTCGACTGTTCGAAACATTCGAGCGAACGGCATTCCGACTGGAGACGCTCGACCTGTATGACATCGAGGACGAGCGAGAAGAGTTCGAGGCATTCCTCGAAGGCAAGCCCATGCCACCGGAGTGGAGCGACAATCCATGGGTCCGGTCGATGACCCGCCTTGGAAAGTCGGTATCACGCGTCCATGTGCTGAAGTCACCGTTGACGGACTACCTTCGCTACGAGCTGTCCGCCTACCCCGGAAACATCACTGCGGGCGAGTCCATCGGGATCATCGACCTTGCCCAGCAGAATGTATTCGGACTGCCGAATCACGACTTCTGGCTCTTCGATGACATCGACGTCTACCGAATGCATTACACGCCGGATGGAAGATTCACAGGGGCCGAGAAGCTCCCCCCGAATATGACGCCTCAATACCGCCGATACCAAGAGGTGGCGACGATTCACGCCGTGCCCTTCGCAGAATACTGGGAGCGGCTCAACCGTTGAGTGAAGTTTCTGGAGATCTCGGCAAGGCCCTGCGGGCACTGCGTGGTGCCTCGGGCCTTACCGGGGAGACAGTAGCCCGTAGGGCCTCCATGTCTCCAGGAAAACTCAGCAAGATCGAGCACGGCAAGGTGCTTCCCAGCGTCGTGGATACCGACCTGATTCTCACGGCACTCGGCGTCTCGGAGGCAGTGAAGGCCCAGTTCCTCGAACAAGCCCGAGCCGCGGCCACCGAGGAAACCGCCTGGAGGCTCATACACCGCACTGGCCTCTGGAAGCATCAACAAGCAATCCAGGCCATCGAAGAGCACACCGAGCGACTGAGACTGTTTCAGGGGCAACTCATCCCCGGACTTCTACAGACGCCGGAATATGTGGCCGCCATCTTCGAACTCATTCCCGGACTCTCCGAGGAGAGTCGGGCCAGAGGCATTGCGGCACGACTAGCACGACAACAAGCGCTCCATGACCGCAGCAGGTCATTCCACTTTCTTGTTTGCGAACACGTTCTCCGATGGAGAATCTGCGATCCCAGCATCATGGCAATGCAACTGGACCGGCTTGCCTCAGCATCGCGACTCCCGAATGTGACAATTGGCATCCTTTCACAAAACACCCGGATGCCGGACTTCCCGATGACCTGCTTCAGCCTCCATGACGATCGCTTGGTGATCGTGGAGACCTTCCACTCGGAGATCACCACTCGAGACCCGAGAGACATCAGGACATACGTAGAAACATTCGACCGATTTTCCTCGGCGGCCGTCTACGGCCATGATATGCGCATCGTTGCAGAAGGAATCCGCGACGAATTCTTGCGCGAACAGGAAAGCCGCTAGCGACTCGGGGAATACCGGCCCTAATTTGGTGTCCCGCCCAACGGAGCCGAGTGCACGGGGAGCAGAGCATGGCAGTCACGGGGCCTGTACCAACGAACGCCGACATGCCGCCGCGACGGCGGCGGACGTTGCGGGAGTTGCTGGATCGGGTTGAGAGGAATCCGGTTCGGAAGGACCTTTCGACCGGGCGCCTCGTGGAGATCGTGGAGGCCGATGGCGGCGGGGCTTTGGTACGGCTGTTGTTCGAGCCGAATGGGGCGACCTGGTGGGTGCCGGCTGATCAGCTCACCACGCGCATCGGGTTGTGGGGGTGAGCGTGTACCGCGAGGTGTGGAAGCCGCAGGCCGGGCAGCGGGTGTACGAGCGCAAGTCCGGGGCGGCCGTCGAAGTGATGGATGTCGGGCAAGAGGGCGTCTATGTGCGGCCGTTGAGGGGTGGGCGCGAGCGGGTCGTTCGGCTCGGCGAGCTGGTGCCGCCGGATGACGCTCCGGGTGGGTTCTTCGACTGGCAGGCCGCACGCGGGTAGCGCACGGCCTGCCTGCCAACGACAGACAACAGGAGGTACACATGTCCACCATCGTTGGGAAACGACCGCGGGGTGTCTCGGTCTTCGACCGGCCCGAGGCTCGGCTGCCGTTGAGCACCGCCGGGTGACGACCCTGCCCGTGTTGGACGGGGAGGGCGAGCCGGGGAGTCCGTTCGCGTTCCGGTTCCTCGTGCCGGTCACCGGTGCCGGGGGGATCATCCCGGCCGACATCGGCTACGACGAGGACACCCAGACCTGCACGTACCAGGGCCTCCCGCCCGGGGTCTACATGACGAGCAGCCCGCCGAAGACGTACGGGCCGACCGAACCGACCGGGCAGATGGACGCGCCGGACGACCCCGGAAGCAGTAACGACTGAGATGGCGGGCGCTGATGCCGTCCTCGTGCTCACGGGGACCTTCGATCCGACCGCCGATCTCGTGATCGAGGAACTCAACCGGCGCGGGACCGCAGTCTTCCGCGCCGATACGGCCTGGTTCCCGTCGAGGCTGGCGCTGGCCGCCAGCCTCGACGGGGCGGCCAGTTGGTGCGGGACCCTTGCCACCGAGCGGCGGGTGCTGGACCTCTCGGCTGTGCGCGCCGTCTACTACCGTCGGCCGACTCCACCGGAGTTCCCGGAGTCGGTGTCGTCCGAGGCTCGTACGGTGGCTGCCGCCGAAGCCCGGCGTGGCTTCGGCGGCCTGCTCTCGGCGCTGCCTTGTCGTTGGCTTCCCCCGCCCGGGCGGGCGGCAGACGCCGAGTACAAGCCGCTTCAGATCCGTGTGGCGGCCGAGTCGGGGCTGCGGGTCCCGAGGACGTTGATCACCAACTGTCCGGAGGCTGCACGACAGTTCGCAGGCAGCATCGGGGCCTCCGTGGTCTACAAGCCCTTCACTCCGATCCGGGGGCCCTCGATCACCGGTCGGTCGCGGTGTACGCGAGCCTCCTGGCGCATGACGACATCGGCCACCCATCGATCGCCAGCACTGCTCACCTGTTCCAGGAATGGGTCCCCAAGGCACATGAGGTCCGGCTCACCGCAGTCGGCGGGCGGCTGTTCGCCGCCGAGATCCATGCGAACTCCGACGCAGCGCGGGTTGATTGGCGGAGTGACTACGACAGCTTGAGCTACCAGGTGTGCGAGCCGCCGGTTGCCGTGGCGCAGGGGGCGCGTCGGATGATCGGCCAACTCGGCCTTCCCTACGGCGCGTTCGACTTCGTCGTATCGCCGTCGGGGGAATGGACGTTCCTCGAGGTGAATCCCAACGGGCAGTACGGGTTCATCGAGCAGGCGACCGGTCTGCCCATCACTGCTGCCATCTGCGACTACTTGGAAGGGACCGGCCGGGCATGACCACCGTTCTCGACGATGCACAACAGCTCCTGGCCGCCCGCATCGGTCTGGCCTCGGCGATCGAGCGGAGCGGCACGCTGCTCTCCTCGCGGGTGGTCGAGGCCTTTCTCAACGTTCCCCGTCATGTCTTCGTACCGGCCTTCTACCGGCATGACGGCGATGTCCACCGCCCCTGGCGGGCCACCGGCCCGGACGGCGCCGACTGGCTGCGGCACGTGTACGCGGACCAGGTACTGGTCACCGAGGTCGACGGCGTGCAGGCGGAGGAGGCGAAGCCGGACGGGCAGAGTGGGGCGGCGACGTCCTCCTCCACCCTCCCGAGCCTGATGGCCGACATGCTCGACGCCCTCGACGTCCGGCCCGGGGATCGCGTCCTGGAGGTCGGTACCGGTACCGGCTACAACGCGGCCCTGCTCTGCCACCTGGCCGGCGCAGCTCGTGTCACCACGGTCGACTGCACCGAGCAGTTGGTGTCCGCAGGGCGATCCCGTCTGCACATGGCGGGGTTCGAGGCGGTTGTCCAGCGTGCCGACGGGGCAGACGGGTATCCGGGCGGGGCGCCGTTCGACCGGATCATCGCCACCTGCTCCGTCCGCCGGATCCCGCAGGCCTGGCTCGACCAGTGCGCACCGGGTGGCCTGATCGTCGCCCCCGTCCAGGGCGCCCTGGACGGGGGCGCGGTGGCCCGTCTCACCAAGCTGCCGGGCGGCCGTGCCGTCGGCCGGTTCCTCCAGCGACCCGCCGCCTTCATGCCGTTGCGTTCCGGGGGCGACGTTCGGCGGCCGGAGACACCCGAACCAATCACCGGCCGCAGCACGAAGACCGGTGCCCGCGTCCTGGACGACTACGGCTTCTCCTTCTGGGCCGGCCTCCATCTCGGCCCCACGGTCGATCGGCGAGGCGCCACGCTCCACGACCGCGCGGGCGGCTCGGCCGCCCGCGCGCAGCACCACCCCGACGGTTCGTCCACCGTGGCCGTGGCGGGCCCCGCGACCTGTGGCGGGTCATCGAGGAAGCACACGACAGCTGGCTCCGCCACAACCGTCCTCGGCGCGAGTGGCTCACCATCGAGGCCGGGCCAGAGGGCCAGTCCGTCGGCTACACAGTTCCGGACGGCTCCTCGACGCGATGGAACCTCTGAGTCTGGCGAGAGGGGCCGATTGGTTCCCGGTCGTCCGCAGCGGTGGCTGCGGACGGCCGGGGAAGGGGACGCGCGATGCACTTCCACGGATACGAATGGGCCGGGGACGGGCGGCTGTTGGGGCGGGAGGCGGAGCGGCGGCCGGTGGAGGGGAGCGGGTTCAGGGCCTCCGAGCTGCCGCCGGTGATGACCGGGTGGTGGCTGCTACGGCCGGCGGCGCAGGTGCAGGGGACGTGGAGAGAGGCCACGGAGGCGGTCGCGTGGTTGGTGCGGAGATTCGAAGCGCACACGCCGGGTGGGGAGGTGTGGTGCCCGACGATGAGGCGGAGTGGGTATGCGGTAACGCAGTTGGGGAACGGCGACGACGTCGTGTGGGCAGGATGGGTCTCCGACAGCCGCTGGGCGGGGCACTACGTCGTTGCCTGTCCCAACAAGGCATGGTCAGCGCTCAGTTGTCCGTCTCACTGAGCGCTGAGGCTCAATCCGTCGGTAGGGCCGAGAGATTGTGCTTGAGCCAGGCGTAGGCGAGTTTGCCGTTGGTGCTGAGGTGGAAGGTCTCGCTGATGCGTTCCGCCTCGTTGTACTTGGGGTCGGTGAAGGTCCACTTGAGACGGCCGGTGGTGGTGTCGATGGCGTGGACGCAGGGGGTGCCGTTGTCGCCGGTCTGGCCGGCGACGAAGAGGGTGGTGGCGATGAGGACGGGGGGTTCGCGGAAGTCGGGGACGCGGTCGAGGGCGCAGGTCCAGTGGGGCTTGCCGGTGGTGGCGTCGACGGCGGAGAAGGACTCGTTGCCGGCGCTGAGGTAGAGGGTGCCGTCGGCGACGAGGAGGGCACCGACGCGGCCGCCCTCAGGGGGGTCGATGCGCCAGACGGGCTTGCCGTCGGTGAGGGCGACGGCCTGGAGGCCGAAGCCGTCGGCGGCGCAGTAGGCGCGCTGGTCGTCGGCCCAGACGGGCCAGTCGGCGCGGCTGCCGGTTTCGACCTTCCAGAGGCGCTTGCCGTCGGCGGTGTTGCGGGCGACGACGGCGTTGGCGTTGTTGAGGTGCAGGAGGGTGGTGCCGGAGACGGTACCCGGGGCCTTGAGGTCGGCGACGTCGGCGTCCTCCTGGTACCAGAGCTGGCCGGCGAGGCCGCGGCGGAGGGCCATCATGCCGGGGTTCCCGCCGCTGTAGTCGTTGCGGGCGATGGTGACCTTGGCGAAGACGGCCTGGTCGGTGGCGGCGACGAAGGTCTCGACGTGGAGCTTGTTGCCGCCGGGGTAGTCCGGGGCGGTGCTGTAGCTGACCGAGCCGTCGGCGGGGGCGATCCGCTGCATCTGGGTGACCTCGGTGCAGTAGAGGTCACCGGCCGCGACGGAGTAGACGTCGATGCTGCTGTTCTTGCGCTGCCAGACGACGCTGCCGGTGGCCGCGTCGAGGGCGGTGAGCTGGTCGGCGTCGGTGTAGACCTGGTCGCCGAGGGCGAGGGCCGGGCGGAGGGCCGGGTCGACGCCCCCGGTGGTGTAGGTCCAGACGGGCTTCGGGGCGGGCCGCAGGGTCCGGGTCGCGGAGGGTGTGGCGCCCGGGGTGGGGCCGTTCGGGACGTCCTTGGGGCGGGTGAGGGCCCAGGTGACGCCGGCGATGGCGGCGAGGCTGCCACCGCTGAGGAGGAGGCGGCGGCGGGAGAGGCCGGGGGTAAAGCGGGTAACAGGGGCGGGGACGGAGGGAAGGGGAGGCCCGAAGGCGCCGGCGGGACCGGCGGGAGAGGCCGGGCCCGCGACCTGGGTCGGGGTGTACGGCACCGCGGCCGGGGCGGGCGGTCCGTCGCGCAGCGGGGTCTCCAGGTCCATCACCGCCGCCGCGTGCCGGGCGAGGACGGCCGCGACCGGGCCGGGGTGCCATTCGCCGAGGGCCGCGCCGGTGGCGAGCCGGGCCCGCAGCTCGGTGGGGGTCGGCCGCAGGGCGGGGTCCTTGCGGAGGCAGGGTTCCAGGACGGCGCGCAGTGCGGGCGGGACGTCGCCGAGGTCGGCGTCCTCGTGGACGACCTTGTAGAGCTGGGCGGCGATGCCGGAGGCGCTGTCGAACGGGCCGTGGCCGGTGGCCGCGTAGATCAGGACGGAGGCGAGCGAGAAGACGTCGCCGGGCGCGCCGGTGGGCCGGCCGGAGGCCTGTTCGGGGGACATGAAGCCGGGTGAGCCGACCACCGCGCCGGTCTGGGTCATCGAGTCGCCGTCCATGGCCCGGGCGATGCCGAAGTCGATGACGCGCGGCCCGTCGGCGGCGAGCAGGACGTTGGAGGGCTTGAGGTCGCGGTGGACGAGCCCGGCGCGGTGGATCGCCTCCAGGGCCTCGGCGAGCCGGGTGCCGAGGGCGCGGACGGAGGCCTCGGGCAGCGGGCCGTGGTCCCGGACGGCGTCGGTGAGGGAGGGGCCGAGGACGTAGGCGGTGGCGAGCCAGGGGGCGGGCGCGTCCGGGTCGGCGTCGGTGACGGGCGCGGTGTAGGCGCCGTCGACGGCCTGGGCGGCGGCGACCTCGCGGCGGAACCGGGCGCGGAACTCGGCGTCCTGGGCGAGTTCGGGCCGCACCACCTTGACCGCGACGGTGCGCCCGCCGGTCGAGCGGGCGAGGTACACCTGGCCCATGCCGCCGGCGCCGAGGCGGGCGATCAGCCGGTAGGGCCCGACCGCCTCTGGATCGGTGCTGTTCAACGGCTCCATCGCGCGGCCCCCCGGGCGAAATCGTCGATCGGTGTTGCCGGGTGATCGTATGACAGCGGGCGGAGGCCGGATGACGCAGGCCGGATGAGGGAGGCTCAGTCGGCGGGGAGGGCGTGCAGGGTGGTTCCGAGCCAGGCGAAGGCCAGCTTGCCGTTGGTGCTGAGGTACCAGTGGTCGGTGGACGGGTTGGCGGCCGGAGCGGCGGGATCGGTGTAGGTCCACTTGAGGCGGCCGGTGGTGGTGTCGACGGCGTGGACGCCGACGGCGGGGGTCTGACCGGCGACGGAGCCGGTGACGGAGCCCGCGACGGAGCCCGCGACGAAGAGGGTGGTACCGACGAGGACCGGGGCGACCGCCGGGTCGGGGGTGTGCGGCAGCGGGCAGGTCCAGCGGACCTTCCCGGTGGCGGCGTCGTGGGCGGAGACGGTGGCGGAGCCGTCGCTGAGGTAGAGGGTGCCGCCGGCGACCAGGACGGCGCCGACGCGGCCGCCCGCCGAGGGGGTGAGGTGCCAGACCGGCTTGCCGTCGGTGAGGCCGACCGCCTGGAGGCCGTCGCCGTCGGCGGCGCAGTAGGCGCGCTGGTCGTCGCACCAGACGGGCCCGGCGGTCTTGCCGCCGGTCTCGACCTTCCAGAGCCGCTTGCCGTCGGCGGTGTTGCGGGCGACGACGGCGTTGGCGTTGTTGAGGTGCAGGAGGGTGCTGCCGGAGACCGCGCCGGGGGTCTTGAGGTCGGCGACGTCGGCGTCCTCCTGGTACCAGAGCTGGCCGGTGAGGCCTCGGCGGAAGGCCATCAGGCCCCTGGTGGCGCCGCTGGAGTCGGCCCGGGCGATGGTGACCTTGGCGAAGACGGCCTGGTCGGTGGCGGCGACGAAGGTCTCGGCGCGGAGCTTCTTGCCCCCGGTGTAGTCCGGGGAGGTGCCGGCGGCGGTGGAGCCGTCGGCGGGGGCGACCCGCTGGAGCTGGGTGCCGGTGGCGCAGAGGAGGTCACCGGCGGCGGCCGCGTACTGCGGGGTGTTCTCGTTCTTGCGCTTCCAGAGGACGTTGCCGGTGGCCGCGTCGAGGGCGGTGAGCTGGGTGGCGTCGGTGTAGACGCGGTCGCCGAGGACGAGGGCCGGGTGCGGGCCGGACAGCTTGGCGTCGGTGGTGTACTTCCAGACCGCGGCCGGGGCGCTGCCCGGGGTGGGCCGGCCGCTCGGGGTCGCGCCGGCCGTGGCGTGGGCGACCGGCGTCTGGGGGTGGGGCGCGGGCTTGGGGCGGGTGAGGGACCAGGCGGTGCCGCCGATCGCGGCCGCGGCGGCGACGCTGCCACCGCCCAGGAGCAGCCGGCGGCGGGAGAGGCCGGAGCTGCGGCGGGGGGCGGAGGACGCGGCCGGCGTGGCCGGGTACTCGGGGCTGGGGGCCGGGGCGGGCCGCGCGGGCCGGGGCTCCGGCGGGGTGTACGGCAGCGCCGGTGCGGGAGCGAGCGGCGCGGGGGTGGCCGCAGCGGCGCGCAGCGGGGTGTTCAGGTCCGTCACCGCGGCCGCGTGCCGGGCGAGGGCGGCCACCACCGGGGTGGGGAGCCCGCTGCCGGTGGGGGCGTCGACGGCGAGCCAGGCGCGCAGTTGGGCGGCGGCCGGCCGCAGCACGGGGTCCGTGCGCAGACAGTGTTCGAGGACGTCGCGCAGCGCGGCCGGGACGCCGGTGAGGTCGGGCTCGCCGTGGCCGCGGTGGTCGAACGGGCCGTGGCCGGTGGCGGCGTGGACGAGCACGCAGGCGAGCGAGTAGACGTCGCCGCGGGCGCCGGGGGCGCGGTCGGGGGTCCGTTCCGGCGGCAGGTAGCCGAGCGAGCCGGCGGTCCGGCCCGTGGGGTCGCCGTCGACGGCCCGGGCGATGCCGCCGTCGAGCAGGCGCGGCCCGTCGGCGGTGAGCAGGACGGTGGACGGCTTGAGGTCGCGGTGCACCTGTCCGGCGCGGTGGATCGCCTCCAGGGCCTCGGCGAGCCGGGTGCCGAGGGCGCGGACGGAGGCCTCGGGCAACGGGCCGTGGTCCCGGACGACGTCGGCCAGGGAGAGGCCGAGCACGTGGGTGGTGGCGAGCCAGGGGGCGGGCGCGTCGAGGTCGGAGTCGGTGACGGGCACCGTCTGGGCGCCGGTCACGGCCCGCGCGGCGGCGAGCTCACCCCGCAGACGGGCCCGGAGGTCGGGGTCCCGGGCCAGTTCGGGCCGGACCACCTTGACCGCGACCGTGCGTCCGTCGGTGGAGCGGGCGAGGTAGGCCTGCCCGGTGCCGCCCGCGCCGAGGCGGGCGAACAGCCGGTAGGGCCCGACCGACTCCGGGTCGGTGCTGTGCAGCGGCTCCATCTCGCCCCCGTACGGATTCATCTGTCGGCGTTGCCGGGTGATCGTACGACAGCGGATCGTCGCTTCTCCCGGGCGGGGCGGGATGGCGGTGCAGGGGCGGGGGACGGCGGTGTACGGGCAGGGGCCGGCGCTATTTCTCCTCCCCGCCGGACGAATGGCGGGCGGCGAACTCGCGCTTTACCGAACGCGCTGCGCGGGGCTGGACGTTGACCAGCCAGACCAGCCAGCCGACGAATAGCACGGCGAGCAGGAGGGCGGACAATCCGGCGACCAGGAGGGCGTTCACCTGGTGGCGGGGAATGGCGGTGGAAGCGGCATGGCTGTCTCCAATTGGCCGCGGCGGATTGGTTGCGGTGGATCGGCTGCGGTGGATCGGCTGCGGTGGATCGGCTGCGGTGGATTGACGGCGACAAGTCAGTGACTGACAAGTCGCGGACGCGGCACCGACCTTAGGGTCGAGGTGCAAGACTTGCTACCGAGAGAGTGAACGTTCACTCCATCGTGGGGTATCCCCCATTTCAGTCGCCATGGCCGGGTGCAGGCGGCACACTTCACCGGAAGCATCGACCGACCCCGCGATCCGGAGAAGAGAGTCATGCCACCCCGCTTGTCGCCGACCGTGCGCCAGCAGCGCCTTGGCATCGAGCTGCGCAAGATGCGTGAACACGTGGGCGTGACGCCCAAGACCCTGGCCGCCACCATCGGCACCGACCTGCCCAAGATCTCCCAGATGGAGAACGGCAAGTCCGGCATCAGCGCCGAGCGGCTGCGGGTCTGGGCGCGCACCTGCGGCCGCATCGAGGGCCCCTATCTCGACGCGCTGCTGGCGATGACGCAGGACCGGCGGAAGTACTGGTGGGACGGCTACCGCGGTCGGCTGCCCAGCGGCATCATCGACATCGCGGAGATGGAGCACCACGCGGAGTCGTTGACGATCCTGCACACCAGCTTCATCCCCGGCCTGTTGCAGACCCCGGCGTACGCCTCCGCGGTGTTCGCCCGGCTGCGGCCGGCGTTGCCGGGGCCGGAGGCGGAGGCGCGAACGGCATTCCGGATTCAGCGCCAGCGGCTGTTCACCGAGCGCCCGAAGCCGTACACCGCTTTCATCCACGAATCCGCGCTGCGGATGCAGTTCGGCGGTCCGGTGGTGCTGCGCGAGCAGTTGCGCAGCCTGCTCCGGGATTCCGAGCGGCCCGGCGTGGAGATCCGGACGATCCCGTTCAGCGTGGACACCTTTCCGGGGTCCGGGGAGAGCCTCTATCTGGCCTGCGGGCCGGTTCCGGAGCTCGACACCGTCCAGATCGATCTCTCCCAGGGGCCGAAGTTCGTGCACACCGATGTCGATTTGCAGACGTACCGCGAGATCAAGACCGAGACCGAGGCGATCGCGCTCGACCCGGTCGAGTCCCGGGACTTCATCCGGGCGATACTGGAAAACCTCTCATGAGCAGCAGGTGGCAGAAGTCGTCGTCCAGCGGCGAGGCCAACGAGTGCGTGGAGATCCGGGCCGCCGACGGCCTGGTGGAGATCCGCGAGTCGGACCGCGCGGACGTGGTGGTCCGGACCACTCCGCGCAAGTGGGCGGCGTTCGTCCGTGGTGTGAAGGCCGGGGAGTTCGACCGGTACGGCGACTTCGGCGCTCCCTGAGCGCCGGCATGAGCAGCGGTGGCGCCGGGGTGAGCAGCGGGTGGCGCCGCGCGCAGCACCGGGAAGCCACGAGGGCCCCGGCCGTCGCAACGGTCGGGGCCCTCGTCGGTGGTGGCCGGCCCGGTGGGGCGGGCGGCCGGTGGGGGGATCAGCGGGCGGTCACCAGTCGCCGAGCCACCAGCCGGCGGTCACCAGCGGGTCGTCTCGGCGAAGAAGCCCGGGATGCCGGTCGCCCGGCCGGAGGCCACCGCCTCGCCGTGCACCAGCGCGCCGACCGCGAGGTCGAGCACGCCGAGGCCGAAGGGCGAGAAGACCACCGGGCGGTCGGTGCCCACGGCGGCCCGACCCTCGATCACGTCGGCGAGCGTGCCGGTGACGAACTCCCGGTTCCCGTAGTGCTGTTCGGCCAGGTGCGGGGAGGTGTTGGCCTTCAGGCAGTGCTCCACGTCGTCGAGCACGTTGTACGCGCCGCCGATGATCTCGGGGGCGAGGTCGCGCAGCGAGATGTTGAGCACCAGCTGCCCGGGGGCGAAGGTGTCGGGGTCGAGGATGTACGGCTCGCCCGCGGTGGTGGCCAGCACCACCACGTCCGCGCCGGTCAGTGCGGCGGCCAGGTCGTCCTCCGGCTTGGCCGGGTAGCCGAGTTCGGCGTCGGCGTGGTCGGCGAGCGCCCGGGCGTACCGGGGCTGCTGGTCGTGGACCACCAGCTCGTCGATCTCCCACTGCTGGGCGCCGAAGAACTCCAGGATGTTGCGGGCGATGATGCCGGCGCCGACCACCGCGAGCCGGCCGGCCCGCCGCCCGCCGGCGAGCACCTCGGCGGCGAGGACGGCGGAGGCGGCGGTCCGTGCGGCGCTGATCTGCGAGGCCTCCAGGACGGCGAAGGGGTATCCGGTCTCGTAGTCGTTGAGCAGCAGGGCCGCCGAGGCGCGCGGGAAGCCGCGCTCGATGTTGGCCGGGAAGCTGCTGATCCACTTGAGGCCGGCCACCCCGACGCCGCCGCCGAGGTAGGCCGGCAGGGCGATGATCCGGGCGTCGGGCTTCTCGGGGAAGCGCAGGAAGTAGCTGTCGGGGTTCACCGACTGGCCGGCGCCGTGCGCCAGGTAGGTCTCCCGGACGGCCTGGACGATCTGCGGCCGGGAGGCGGTGATGATGTCGCGGGCGGTGGTGCCGTCGATGACGCTGAACTCGAACACGGTGGTGGCTCCGGTCTGGCCGCCCGGGCGGGGGCGGCGGCGGGAAGGTGGGCGGATCGGGAGCGGGTCAGCCGGCGTACGCGGTGCCGGCGGTCTCGTGCCGGTCCCCGGAGGAACCGGCCGAGGCGCCCTGCGGGACCGGACGGTGGGCGTGCGCGGCCTGGGTGCGGCCGCCGCCCAGCCAGCGCGGCAGGTACCAGTTGCGGTCGCCGAGCAGGGCCATCACGGCCGGCAGCAGCACCGCGCGGACGATGGTGGCGTCCAGCAGGACGGCGACCGCGAGGCCGATGCCCAGCTGCTTGAAGTCCTGCATGCCGAGGGTGCCGAAGACCGCGAAGACCGCGACCATGATCAGGCCGGCGCTGGTGACCACCCCGGCGGTGTTGCGGATGCCCTGGCCCACCGCCTCGCGGCTGGAGGCCCCTTCCAGGTGCGCCTCGCGGATCCGGGAGACCACGAACACGTGGTAGTCCATCGAGAGGCCGAACAGGACCACGAAGACGAACAGCGGCATCCAGGACTCGATCGCCCCCGGCGCCTCGGTGCCGACCAGCGAGGCGCCCCAGCCGTGCTGGAACACCGCCGTCATGACGCCGTACGCGGCCGCCACCGAGAGCAGGTTGAGCAGGATCGAGGTGATCGAGATGGCCAGCGAGCGGAAGGAGAAGAGCATCAGCAGGAAGGTGACGCCCATGACGAAGGCGAAGACCGGCACGATGCTGCTGTCCAGCTGGTCGTTGTAGTCGACCGAGAAGGCGAGGTCGCCGGCGACCAGCGCGGTGGTGCCGGGCACCGACTTCAGGGTCTGCGGGACGATCGTCTCGCGCAGCGTCGCGAGCGCCGCCTTGGAGGTGGCGTCGGTGCCGTTGCCGGCCAGCGGGACGCTGATCTGCGCGATGTTCTTGTCCTTCCAGTACCGCACGTCGATCTGGTTTCCGGTCTTGCCGGAGGCCAGCGCGGCCTGCTTGAAGGCGTCGATGCCCTTGGTCAGCTGCGGCGAGGAGATGTCGTCGGCCTTGACCACCACGAAGGCGGGCGAGGGCGAGCCGGGGAACTCGCGGTCGATCTGCTTCGAGACCGCGACCAGCGGGTCGTCCGAGGGCAGCAGCTTGTCCATGCCGAGCTTCTCGGTCTTCATGCCGAGCGCCGGGGCGGCCAGCACCAGCAGGACGGCGGCGGCCAGCGCGGCGAAGACGCCGGGCCGGGCGAGCACCCCGCGCAGCAGCGCGTTGGCCGGCTTGTTGTTCAGCGCGGCGGCCTGGCGGCGCTTGCTGATCCACGGGATGCGGCCGGCGGCGACCTTGTCGCCGAGCATCGCCATCAGGGCCGGCAGGACGGTCATCGAGCCGACCACGGCGACCGCGACGACCTCGATGGTGGCGACCGCGAAGCCCTCGAAGACGGTCAGGCCGGAGAGGAACATGCCGGCCATGGCCACCATGACGGTCAGGCCGGAGACCAGCACCGAGTGGCCCGAGGTGTGGGCGGCGATCCGCAGCGCGTCGGCCTTGTCGCGGCCGAGTGCCCGCTCCTCGCGCTCGCGGCGCAGGTAGAACAGGCAGTAGTCGACGCCGACGGCGAGGCCCATCAGGAACATCACCGAGTTGGTCATGCCGTCGACCGGCACCAGCTGGCTGCTGAGCGAGAGCAGGCCGAGCGCGCCGATGCAGGCGGTGACGGCCAGGGCGACCGGCAGCACGGCGGCCACGAAGGCCCCGAAGACCACCAGCAGGATGCCCAACGCGACCGGCAGGGCGGTGAGTTCGGCCCGGGCGAAGTCGTCGCCGAGGCTGTCGTCGATGCCCTTGAGGGCGGTCGCGCCGCCGAACTCGCCGAGGGTGACCTGCGGGTGCGCCTTGGCGGTGTCCTTGACCGCGGCGATCAGCGGGTCGATCCGGTCGGCCACGGTGTCCGGGTCGCCGGTGACGCTGAAGGTGATCAGCGCCGAGTGCTTGTCGGCCGAGAAGGCCTGGGTGGTGTACGGGTCGTGGAGGTCCTCGACGAGGCCGGTCCCGTTGACCGCCTGGACGGCGGCCTGGACCGCGCCGCGGAAGTCCGCGGAGTCGCTGGTCAGGGTGTCGCTGTGGACCAGGACCAGCTCGTTGACCGGATCCTTGATTCCGGCGTCGTTGAGAATCCTGGCTGCCCGTCCGGACTCCCCGGTGCCGTAGTCGGCCTGGGTCAGGTTCTTCTGTCCGGCCATGCCGCCGATGACGGTGACCAGGACGACCAGAACGAGCCATCCGAAGACGGCGGTCTTGCGGTGCTGGGCACTCCATTCGCCCAGCCGGGCCGCGAAATTGCTGTGACGTGCCATTACCTCTCCTGCGATAGGCGGCAGTGATCAAGCCGCGGTGGCGACAGTGGGATGGATGTGTCCGTACCGGCATGAGGGTTGACCGGAGGAATACCCATGACGTTAGGGCCTGTTGGAGGGCCGCGGGGCCGTTGGGAGGTGCAGCATCCTGCGATGGCAAGCTGCTGCCAGCCGAGCCGGGCCGGCAGCCCTTACAGGGCCCGATTCCCCGGTGCTACGGTCGGTTCCCGTTGAGGGACACACGCCCATTCGATCCATTCGATGGACTTCGAGCGGCGCCGGTGAAATCGAACCGGTGACCGCGTTCGACACATTCGATCATCACGTGATTCCGCTGAATTTCGCGTCAGCGTTCTACTGACGTTTCCTCCGAACGATCAACCAGACCTTCGCAGAAAGGGGGACTGATGGACATCGCCATTCGGGCGGCCGGACTCGGCAAGAGATACGGCGATCACCACGCGCTGAGAGGCGTCGACCTGGAGGTGAGGGCCGGCACCGTGCTCGGCCTGCTCGGGCCGAACGGCGCGGGCAAGACCACCACCGTCCGGCTGCTCGCGACCCTGCTGGAGCCGGACCAGGGGCGGGCCGAGGTGGCCGGCTTCGACGTGGTCCGCCAGCAGCGCCAGGTGCGCCGCCGGATCGGCCTGGCCGGCCAGTACGCCGCCGTGGACAGCCTGCTCACCGGCCGCGAGAACCTCGAACTCCTCGGCCGGCTGCTGCACCTGGGCCGCAAGGGCGCCCGCGAGCGGGCGTCCGAACTGCTCGCCCGGTTCGAGCTGGAGGACGCCGCCGGCAAGCCCGCCCAGACGTACTCCGGCGGGATGCGCCGCCGCCTCGACCTGGCCGCCGCGCTGATCGGCCGGCCCGACGTGCTGTTCCTGGACGAGCCGACCACCGGCCTGGATCCGGCCAGCCGGCTGGTGCTCTGGGAGATGGTCCGCGAGCAGGTCGCCCAGGGGGTGACGGTGCTGCTGACCACCCAGTACCTGGAGGAGGCCGACTTCCTGGCCGACCGGATCCTGGTGATCGACACCGGCCGGGTGATCGCCGAGGGCACCCCGGACGAGCTCAAGCGCAAGGTCGGCGAGGAGTGGCTGGAAGTGGGCGTCGCCACCGAGGCGGCGCTGCCCGAGGCCGTCGCGCTGCTCACCCCGGTGGCCGCCGCCAAGCCCGAGGTGGACCGCGCCGGGCGGCGGATCTCGGTCCAACTCGCGGACGGCATCGGGACGATCGCCGCCGCGGCCGTCGCCCTGGAGCGCGCCGGGCTGCCGGTGACGGACTTCGCGCTGCGCCGCCCGTCGCTGGACGACGTCTTCTTCCACCTGACCGGGCGTGGCGCCCAGGTCGGCCGGGCCCCGGAGCAGGGCGGGGCCGCGCAGGAACAGCCGGGGCAGGACCGGGACGAGGAGCGGGTGCCGGTCGCGGCGGCCGCCGGTGGAGCGGGGGACGACCAGTGAGCACCAGCAACGCCGGTGCCGCCGCCGGCATCGGGACGGCCTTCGGCGACACCGCCGCGCTGATCGGCCGGCACCTGCGGCACCTGCGGCGCACCCCCGAGAAGATCATCGCGGTCACCCTGACCCCGGTGACCATGGTGGTCGTGCTCGGCTACCTGTTCGCCAGCGTGGTGACCGTCACCGGCTCGGGCGAGTACCACGACTACGTGATGGCCGGGGTGTTCGCCCAGGTCGGTCTGACCTGTGTCGGCGTGGCCGCGCTGGGCGTCGCCGCCGACCTGCGGACCGGCCTGATCGACCGGTTCCGTTCGCTGCCGATGGGCCGCTCCACCGTGCTGGTCAGCCACACCGCGGCCGACCTGGTGACCGCCGCGACCGCGGTGTTCGCGGTCACCCTGGCCGGCCTCGGCGTCGGCTGGCGGATCCACCACGACCTGGGGTCCGCCGCGCTGGGCTTCGTGCTGGTCCTCGCCTTCGCCTACGCGATGCTCTGGCTGGGCGCGCTGTTCGGCATGCTGATGAGCAACGCCGAGGCGATCAACGGGATTTCGGCGCTGTTCCTGGTCGTCCTGTCGTTCCTGTCCAACTCGTTCATGCCGCTCACCGGGCTGCCCGCCTGGCTGCGGGCGGTGGCCGAGTGGAACCCGGTGAGCCTGGTGGCCGGCGCCTGCCGCGAGCTGTGGGGCAACGCCCCGACGGTGACCGGCGACAGCCTGCCCGACCAGCACCCGGTGCTGCTCGCGGTGCTGGTGGTGGCGGCCCTGCTCGCCGTGCTGGTCCCGGTGAACCTGCGCGTCTACCGCACGGCGGTGGTGCGCTGATGGAGCCCGGGACGGTCCGGTACGGGCGGGGCGCGGCACGCTCCGCCCGTACCGGCCGGCCCCGCGTCGTGCGGCCCGGGCCGGGCGCTCAGCCCTCGCCCGGCTCCGCCGCGCCGCCCCTCAGCAGTCCGCGCTCACCGGCGATCACGCCGGCCTGGAAGCGACTGCGGCCGCCGAGCCAGGACATCAGCTCGGCGGTGATCCGGCGCGAGGTGCGGACGGAGACGCCGAGCTTGCGGGCCACCACCTCGTCGGTGTGGCCCTGGGCGAGCAGGCTGAGCACCGCTCTGGCCTGCGAGTTCAGCCCCTCCCGACCACCCGCCGTCTCCGCCCCGAACGGGGTGGCGCTCTCCCAGACGTGCTCGAAGAGCGCGCAGAGCGCCGAGACCAGGCCGGGCCCGCTCAGCACCAGCGCCCCCACGCTGCTGTCGTCCGGGTCGGTGGGCACCACCGCGGCCTTGCGGTCGAAGATCACCAGCCGCATCGGCAGCGACGGGGCGATCCGCACCCGGCCGCCCATCTCCACCAGCCACTCCAGATGCGCGATGGTCCCGCCGTCGTTGGCGGCGCTCTCCAGATAGACGCTGCGCATCTGCACGCCGCGTTCGAAGACTGCGCGGTCCGCGGCCTGGCTCGCCTTCCGGGCCGCCGGGGACTGCCCGCCCCCGGTCGCGAAGCCCATGATCTCGGAGGTGCACGAGTGCGAGAGCTCCTCCAGCCGGAGCCGGATCTGGTCGACCCCTTCCAACTGCTCGACGCCGAGCCCGCGTTCGCCCTTCCGGTGCTCCGCGTACTGCGCGATGAGCTTGGCCGCCTCCTGCCGGCTGTACGCGATCTGCCGTTGCCGTTCGGCGAGTTCGGCCTCCTGCCGACCGATCAGCATGGCCAGGCTGACCTCCGGGTTCACCAGGAGCAGGTGCCCGGGTTCCAGCTCCGAGTGCCGGATCAGGGTGAGCCTCGCCAGGGCGTCCAAGGCGTCCCGGACCCGCTGTTCCGGCCATGAGAGTTCCTGCGCCACGCCCGCGATCCCGAGCTCCGGATGGATGAGCACCGTCCGGTACACGGCCTCGGCGTCGGGATCCAGTCCTAACACTGACAGCACCGCCTGCCCCCCGAATAACCCCAAACTCCTGATGCCGACACGTCACTTGCCGGATCTCGGGCATGCTACGACATGCGGCCCAGGGGTGCCTGTCGATCGCGTTAAGCCCGCCTTACGGCGTGGCGTGCGGTTTCCCCACGAGAGGATTTGCCATGTATATCACCGTCGGCCGTCTGGTCCGGGGGGTTGTCGGGCCGAATCCGGTCACGCCCGACAAACTCGCCGAATTGATCCGGCAGGCGGCGGAACCGGACGAGGGCTTGGAGCACGTCTACGTCGAGATCGACCCGCTCGGCGCGGATCTGGTCTTCTTCCTCGGCCCGATGGAATCCGGAGAGTTTGATTCCGCTGCCCGGCGGATCACCCGGCGCTGTCTCCGGCAGAGCCCTGATCTGCGGGGTTGGCGGCTGGCCGCCGAATTCAGCGACGACCGGCTGCCATTGTTGGGGGAGTGACGTACGGGTCGGCCGGTTTGCAGGGTGTTGCCATCGCAGGACCCTGACAGTCGATGCCATGGCACGGAACGCCTGTGCGAGACAGACTGGTGTTGTCGGAAGGGGCTGAGGGAGCCGCCTTCCGCAGGATTCGAGCACGGGGTTCACCGGACAATCTCCGCACACATTGAACCCTGACTGGTACTCATCCGTTCAGTCGTTTCGCCGCCGCCTTATTGCGGACCGCGGCGACTTTGGAACCCGGGGGTTTCTCATGCGCAGCATCAACATTTTCGCCGGTCGCACCGTCGCCGCGTTCGGTCTGGAGGCCGCCGGCCGCACCGCCGCCGTGCTGGGCCTGGTGGCCGCCGGCCTGGCCCTGACCGTGTCGACCACCGCCACCGCCGCCACCCCCACGACCTCCGTCGCCGCGGCCGGTGCCGACCTCTCCGCCGCGCAGGGCGCCGGCCACGGCAAGGCGCACCGCGACGACATCATCTGGGACTGACGTCCCGTCACGCGAAGCCGAAGGGGGACGGGCCTGTGCCCATCATCAGCACCCCGCAGGAGTTCAACGAGGACGAGCTCTTCGTCGACCTGCGGACGATGTTCGGATACCCGCTGTATCTCAAGTGCGAGGGCTTCAACTTCGCCGGCTCGGTCAAGCTCAAGGCGGCCCTGAGCATGGTCGACGCGGCCGAGCGCTCCGGGCGGCTGCGCCGCGACTCGATCCTGGTGGAGTCCTCCTCGGGCAACCTCGGGATGGCCCTGAGCATGATCGCGTCCGTCCGGGGTTACCGGTTCATCTGCGTGGTCGACCCACGCACCAATCTTTCCACCCGGCAGCTCATCGAAACACTGGGCGGCCAGGTTCACATGGTCACCGAGCCGACGCCGGGCGGCGGCTTCCTGGGCGCCCGGCTCGACTACGTCCGCGAGTTGTGCGCCTCCGACCCGCGCCACGTCTGGCTGAACCAGCACGCCAACCCCGACAACTGGCGCGCCCACTACCGCACCACCGCGCCGTCGATCCACCGTCAGTTCCCGGACCTGGAAGTGCTGTTCGTCGGCGCCGGGACCACCGGGACGCTGATGGGCTGCGCGCGCTACTTCAAGGAGCACCGCCCGTCCACCCTCGTCGTCGCGGTGGACAGCGTCGGCTCCGTCACCTTCGGCGGCGAGTCCGCCCCGCGGATGATCCCCGGCCTCGGCGCCGGCGTCCGGCCGGCCCTGCTCGACGAGTCCTACGTGGACGACGTCGTGCACGTGGCCGAGATCGACACCGTCCGCACCTGCCACCGGCTCGCCCGCGGCGGCTTCCTGTTCGGCGGCTCCACCGGGACGGTGGTGAGCGGCGCCGCGTCCTGGCTGGCCCGGCACCGCCCCGGCGAGGACGTCGTCGCGGCCGCCGTCTCGCCCGACCTGGGCGACCGCTACCTCGACACCATCTACCAGAGCGCCTGGGTGCGCGACATCTACGGCGCCGACGCCCTCGACGCCCTGGACCAGCCCGCGCCGCCCACCGCCATTGCCACGGGGGTCAGATGACGATGCGTCATGAAAACTATTCCGAACTGCCACTCTCCGCCGCCCAGCGCGAGATGTGGTTCGCACAGCAACTCGACCCGGGCAACCCGGTGTTCACCATGGCGGACTACCTGGAGCTGACCGGTCCGCTGGACCGCGACCGGCTGCTGGCCGCCTGGCAGCGGGTGCTCGCGCGCACCGAGAGCCTGCGGGTCCGCTTCGCCGAGCGGGACGGCCGGCCGGTGCAGATCGTGGAGCCCCCGCGCGAGCGGCCGGTCCCGGTCCTCGACCTGACCGCGGAGCCGGACCCGCTCGCGGCTGCTGAAACGTTTCTGGCAGCGGAGGAGCAGCGCCCCTCCACACTCGGCCCCGACGCGCTCAGCGCCACCTTCCTCCAGCTCGGCCCCGAGCACGCCTGGCTCCACCTGCGCGCCAACCACATCGTGATGGACGGCTACAGCCGCTCCCTGGTGTACCAGCGGCTGGCCGAGGAGTACGAGGCGCCGGACGCCGCCCCTGCCGACGCCACCGACGCCGCCACCGCCGGTCCCGCGCTGGCCGAGCTCCTCGCCGACGAGCAGGACTACCTGGAGTCCGAGGCGCACCGGCGCGACCGCGCGTACTGGGCCGAGCGACTGGCCGACGGCCTCGAGCCGACCGTGCTGTCCGCCCACCTCGGCGCCCCGGCCCGCGCCACCCGGCGCAGCACCGGGCTGATCCCCGCCGAGACCGTCACCCGGCTCCAGGACGCCGCCTGGGCCGAGCGGGTCACCTGGCAGACCCTGCTGATCGGCGCCACCGCCGGCTGCCTGGCCCAACTCGCCGGCACCGACCGGGTGGTGCTGACCCTGCCGGTCGCCGCCCGGACCACCCCGCTCGCCCAGGCCGTCCCCGGCATGCGGGCCAACTTCCTGCCGCTGCCCGTCGACGCCCACCCCGCGCTCGGCCGCGGCGGCCTGCTGGAGCAGGTCACCGCCGGGCTGCGCGGCGCGCTGCGCCACCAGCGCCACCGGCACGAGGAGATCCGCCGCGAGCTCGGTCTGACCGGCGACGCCGGCCGCACCTTCGGCCCGGCCGTCAACGTGCTCCAGACCGGCGCCGGGTTCCGCCTCAGCGACTGCCGGGTGCGGGTGCACAACCTGTCCACCGGCCCCGTCCCGGACCTCCAGATCCTGTTCCTGGACAGCGCCGAGGACGGCTGCGTGCTGCGCGTGGACGGCGACGCCGACCGCTACCCGCAGGAGCGGCTGGACCTCTACCGCGACGCGCTGCTCGGCTACCTCGCCGAGTTCGCGACCGTCTCCACCGAGCTGCCGGTCGGCCGGATCACCGCGCTGCCGGCGGCCGAGCGCGAGCGCGTCCTGGTCGAGTGGAACACCTTCGGCGAGCAGGACGCCGCCTTCACCGACGTGCTGCCCCGGATCCGCGCGCTGGCCCTCGCCCGGCCGGACGCCGTCGCCGTCCAGGACGACACCGAACGGCTCGACTACGCCGAACTGGTCGCGCGCAGCAGCGCGCTCTCCCGCCGGCTGGTCGACGCCGGCGCCGGCCCCGACCGGCTGGTGGCGATCGCCGCCGCCCCCGGCGCCGGCTTCGTCACCGCCGTCCTCGGGGTGCTCGGCGCCGGCGCCGCCTGGCTGCCGCTGGACGTGCACGCCCCGACCGCCCGCGGCGCCGCCCTGGTCGAGGCCGCCGACGCGGCCGTCCTGGTGGCCGGCCCCGGCGAGCAGGCGTACGCCGCGGAGCTGCTGGCCGCGCTCCCGGCCGTCCCGGCCGTGGTCCGGCTGGACGGCGCCCGCGACGAGGAGCCGTTCCCGGCCGCCGGCGGCCCCGCCGACCTCGCGTACGTGATCTACACCTCGGGCTCCACCGGCCGCCCCAAGGGCGCCATGGTGCACCGCGACGGCATGGTCAACCACCTGCTCGCCAAGCACGAGGACCTGGAGCTGTCCGAGGCCGACACCGTGGTGCACAACGCCCCGGTCACCTTCGACATCTCGGTCTGGCAGATGCTCAGCCCGCTGCTGGCCGGCGGGCGGCTGCGCGTGGTCACCCGCGAGCAGGCCACCGACCCGACCGGCCTGTTCGCGCTGGCCGCCGCCGAGGGCGTGACCGTCCTGGAGGTGGTCCCCTCGCTGCTGCGCGCCGCGCTGGACGCCTGGGAGTCCGGCACCGAGGCGCCCGAACTGCCCGCGCTGCGGCGCCTGGTGGTCACCGGCGAGGCGCTGCCCGCCGACCTGGCCCGCCGCTGGTTCGCCCTGCGGCCCGGCATCCCACTGGTCAACGCCTTCGGCCCGACCGAGTGCTCGGACGACGTCACCCACGCGCTGATCGGCTCCACCGCCGACCTGGACTCGGTGCGCGCCCCGATCGGCCGCCCGGTCCGCGACACCCGGCTGTACGTCCTCGGCGACTCGTTGCAGCCCGTCCCGGCCGGCCGGCCCGGCGAGCTGTACGTCGGCGGGCGTGGCGTCGGCCGCGGCTACCTCGACGACCCGCGGCGCACCGCCGCCGTCTTCCTGCCCGACCCGTACGCGGCGGAGCCCGGCGCCCGGATGTACCGCACCGGCGACCGGGTGGTGCACCGGCCGGACGGCCAGCTGGAGTTCCTGGAGCGGGTCGACCACCAGGTCAAGATCCGCGGCCACCGGATCGAGCCCGGCGAGGTCGAGGCCGCGCTGCGCGCCGTCCCCGGGGTGGTCGACGCCGTGGTGACGGTGGCGCAGGACCCGTCCGGCGGCGCCCGGCTGGTCGGCCACCTGACCGGTGGCGTCGACCCGGCCGAGGTCCGCGCCGAGCTCGCCCGGATGCTGCCCGACTACATGGTCCCGGCCGCCCTGGTCCCGCTGGCGGCGCTGCCGCTGACCCCCAACGGCAAGGTGGACCGCAAGGCGCTGCCCGCCCCGGACTTCGCCGCGCTGCGCGGCGAGCGCCGGGCCCCGCGCACCGAGCGCGAGGCGGCGCTGTGCGCGGTCTTCGCCGAGGTGCTGGAGGTCGACGAGGTCGGCATCGACGACGACTTCTTCGCGCTCGGCGGGCACTCGCTGCTGGCCGGCCGGGTGATCTCCCGGCTGCGCGCCCGGCTGGGCGTCGAGGTGGCGATCCGCACCCTGTTCGACGCGCCCACCCCGCTCACCCTGGCCCGCGCCCTGGACGGCGCCGCGCCGGCCCGGGAGGCGCTGGTCGCCGGCCCGCGGCCGGAGCCGGTACCGCTCTCCCCCGGGCAGCAGCGGCTCTGGTTCCTCTCCCAGCTGGACGGCGCCGGCGCCGTCTACCACCTCTCGCACGCCGTCCGGCTGACCGGCCCGCTGGACCGGCCCGCGCTGGCCGAGGCGCTGGCCGACGTGGTCGCCCGGCACGAGAGCCTGCGCACCGTCTTCCCGGCGGTGGACGGGCGGCCGCACCAGCGGGTGCTGCCGGTCGACCAGGCCAGCCCGGAGCTGCCGGTGCTGCCGTTCACCGGGCGGCCCGCCGACGAGCTGGCCGCCGAACTGGCCGCCCGGGCCGCCGCCCCCTTCGACCTGGCCGCCGAACTGCCGCTGCGCGCCGTGCTGTTCGAGACCGGCGTCGAGGAGCACGTGCTGCTGCTGGTCCAGCACCACATCGCCGCCGACGGCTGGTCGGTGCGCCCGCTGGTCGACGACCTGCAGACCGCGTACCGGGCCCGGCTGGCCCGCCGGGCCCCGGGCTGGGCCGAACTGCCAGTCCAGTACGCCGACTACACGCTCTGGCAGCGCCGGCTGCTCGGCGCCGAGAGCGACCCGGAGAGCCTGGTCTCCCGCCAGCTCGACTACTGGACCCGCCAGTTGGCCGACCTGCCGGAGGAGCTGGCGCTGCCGGTCGACTTCCCCCGCCCGGCCGTGCCCGGCTACCGGGGCGCGACCGTGCCGCTGCACCTGGACGCGGACACCCACCGGGTGCTCGCCGACCTCGCCCGGGAGAGCGGCGCGAGCCTGTTCATGGTGGTGCAGGCCGCCCTCGCCACCCTGCTGGGCAAGCTCGGCGCCGGCCAGGACATCCCGCTCGGCACCCCGGTGGCCGGGCGCACCGCGCAGGCCCTGGACGGCCTGGTCGGCTTCTTCGTCAACACCCTGGTGCTGCGCACCGACCTCGGCGGCGACCCGACCTTCCGCACCCTGGTCGGCCGGGCCCGGGAGACCGTGCTGGCCGCCCTGGCCCACCAGGACGTGCCGTTCGAGAAGCTGGTCGACCGGCTCGGCACCGGTCGCTCGCTGGCCCGCCAGCCGCTCTTCCAGGTGATGCTCGCCTTCCAGAACAACGCCGCCGCCGAGCTCGACCTGCCCGGCCTGAGCGCCGAGGTGACCCCGGTCGGCACCGGCACCGCCAAGTTCGACCTGGCCTTCGAGCTGGCCGAACGGCACACCGCCGGGGGCGCACCGGACGGCATCACCGGCACCCTCGAGTACAGCACCGACCTGTTCACCGAGCGGACCGCCCGCGGCCTCGCGGAGCGCCTGGTCCACCTGATCGGCGAGCTGGCGGCCGCGCCCGACCGGCCGCTGAGCGGCCTGGACGCCTTGCTGCCCGCGGAGCGCGAGCGGCTGCTCGGCAGCTGGAGCGGGGCCGGCACCCCCACCACCGCCGGGACCGAACCGCTGCCGGCGCTGTTCGAGGCGCAGGCCCGGCGGGCGCCGGAACGACCCGCGCTGCGCTGGTTCGAGGGCGGCGAGGTGCGCTTCGACGTCGGCTACGGCGAGCTGAACGAGCGCGCCAACCGGCTCGCCCACCACCTGATCGCCCTGGGCGCGGGCCCCGGACGGATCGTCGCCCTGGCGCTGCCGCGCACGGTCGACGCGGTCGTCGCGGTGCTCGCGGTCCTGAAGTCCGGCGCGGCCTACCTGCCGGTCGACCCGGCGTACCCGCGCGAGCGGATCGCCTACCTGCTGGAGGACGCCGACCCGCTGGTGGTGCTCAGCCACGGCTCGGTGGCCGACCGGCTGCCGGCCGGCGCCGGCCCGGTGCTGCTGCTGGACGACCCCGGCACGGCCGCCGCGATCGGCCGCTGCCCGGCCCACGACCCGGCCGACGCCGACCGCCTCGCCCCGCTGGAGCCGGGCCACCCGGCCTACGTGATCTACACCTCCGGCTCCACCGGCCGCCCCAAGGGCGTGCTGGTGCCGCACCGGTCGGTGGCCGCGCTGGCCGCCGAGCACGGCCGGTTCGGCGTCGGGCCGGGCACCCGGGTGCTTCAGTTCGCCTCGTTCAGCTTCGACGCCGCCGCCTGGGAGCTGCTCACCGCGCTGCTGTGCGGCGCCGTCCTGGTGCTGGCCGCCGAGGCCGACCGGGCGCCCGGCGAGCCGCTGGCCGAGCTGGTCGCCGAGGCCGGGATCGAGGTGCTCTGCATCCCGCCGACGGTGCTCTCCGCCTGGCCGGCCCGGCTGCCGATGCCCGAGGGGCTGACCCTGATCACGGCCGGCGAGGCCTGCCCGCCCGAGCTGGTCGAGCGCTGGTCGCGCGGCCGGCGGATGCTCAACGCGTACGGCCCGACCGAGACCACGGTCTGCGCCACCGTCAGCGATCCGCTGGCCGGCGCGGTCAAGCCGCCGATCGGCCTGCCGCTGGCCGGCACCCGGGTGTACGTGCTGGACGAGGCGCTGCGGCCGGTCCCGCCGGGCGTCGTCGGCGAGCTGTACGTGGCCGGCGCCGGGGTGGCGCTCGGCTACCTGCACCGGCCGGAGCTGACCGCGCAGCGCTTCCTCGCCGACCCGTACGGCTGGCGCGAACGTGGGCCCCTCCTGCCCGATGGCGGGCAAGGAGGGCGCATGTACCGCACCGGCGACCTGGTGAAGTGGACCGCCGACGGCCAGCTGGACTACGTCGGCCGGGCCGACGAGCAGGTCAAGCTGCGCGGCTTCCGGATCGAGCTCGGCGAGATCGAGACCGCGCTGCTGGCCCTGGACGGCGTCGAGCAGGCCGCCGCGGTGGTCCGCGAGGACCGCCCGGGCGAGCGCCGGCTGGTCGCCTACGTGACCCCGGCCGACCTCCCGGTCGGCGCGCTGCGCGCGGCCCTGGCGGCGGAACTGCCCGACTACCTGGTGCCCTCCGCGTTCGTCCCGCTGGACACCCTGCCGCTGACCGGCAACGGCAAGCTGGACCGCCGGGCGCTGCCCGCGCCGGACTTCGCCGCCGCCTCCACCGGGCGGGCCCCGGCCACCGAGCGGGAGGCCGCGTTCTGCGCGATCTTCGCCGAGGTGCTGGGCCTGGCCGAGGTCGGCGCCGACGACGGCTTCTTCGACCTCGGCGGCGACAGCATCATCTCGATCCAGCTGGTCAGCCGGGCTCGCGCGGCAGGCCTGGTGGTCACCGCACAGGACGTCTTCACCCACCGGACCCCGGCCGCGCTCGCGGTGGCGGCCCGGGCGGGCGAGGGGGAGTCCGCGGTCGCCGTGGTCGGCACCGAGGACGGCGTCGGCGAGCTGGGCCAGCTGCCGATCGGGCACTGGCTGCGCGAACTCGGCGGCCCGGTGGACGGCTTCCACCAGGCGGTCCTGGTCCGCACCCCGGCCGGCGCCACCCGGGAGTCGCTGACCGCGGCCCTCCAGGCGCTGTTGGACCACCACGACGGCCTGCGGATGCGACTCCAGGAGGACTGGTCGCTGCGGATCACCCCGCCCGGCACGGTGGCGGCCGGCCCGCTGCTGCGGGTCCTGGACGACCGGGCCGCGGACTGGCCGCGCACCGCCGTCGAGGCCCGCGAGCGGCTGGCCCCGCGCGAGGGCGTCATGGTCCAGGCGGTCTGGCGCGACGGCGGCGCCGGGCGGCGCGGCGAACTGCTGCTGACCCTGCACCACCTGGTGGTGGACGGCGTCTCCTGGCGGGTGCTGCTGCCCGACCTGGCCCGCGCCCACGAGGGCATCACGGCCGGCGAGCCGGTCCGGCCGGAGCCCGTCGGCACCTCGCTGCGGCACTGGTCCGGCCTGCTGGCCAGGACGGCGGGCACGCCCGGCGTCCGGGCCCAACTGGACTGGTGGCGGCAGGAGTCGCAGGCCCCCGGCGGCCCGCTGGGCACCCGGCCCGCCGACCCGGCCGTGGACACCGTCGCCACCGCCCGCACCCTGCACCGCACGCTGGACGAGGACACCACCGCGGCCCTGCTCACCGAGGTCACCAGCGCCTTCCACGCCGAGGTGAACGACGTGCTGCTGACCGGCCTCGCGCTGGCCGTGGCCGACTGGCGGCGGCGCACCGGGCGACCGGCCGAGCCCGCCCTGGTCGAACTGGAGGGCCACGGCCGGGAGGAGTTCGCGCCGGGCGTGGACCTGTCCCGCACCGTCGGCTGGTTCACCACCGCCTACCCGCTGCGGCTGGACCCGGGCCCGGTGGACCTGGACGAGGCGCTGGCCGGGGGTCCGTCCGCCGGCCACAGCCTCAAGCTGGTCAAGGAGCACCTGCGGATGGTGCCCGGGCACGGGCTCGGCTGGGGCCTGCTGCGCCACCTCGACGAGGAGGGCGCCGCACGACTGGCCGGCGCCGCCCGGCCGGAGCTCGGCTTCAACTACCTGGGCCGACTGCCCGCGCCGACCGGCGAGGACTGGTCACTGACCGAGGAGGCCGCCGCGCTCGCTGCCGGGGCCGACCCGGGGATGCCGCTGCCGCACGTCCTGGACGTCAACGCGGTCACCGAGGACGGCCCGGCCGGCCCGCGGCTGAGCGCCCGCTGGACCTGGGCGGGCCTGGCCCTGCCGCAGGCCGACGCCGAGGAGCTGGCCGAGGGCTGGTTCCGCGCACTGCGGGCCCTGGTGCAGCACACCAGGGCGCCGGGCGCCGGCGGCTACACCCCGTCCGACCTCGACCTGGTGGCACTCAGCCAGGACGAGATCGACGACTTCGCGGACGAGATGGACGACATGAACGACCTGGACGACTGGGGGGACGAGCTGTGACCACGGCCGAGCGGCGCACCGGGCGGCGCTCCAATCTGAGCGACATCCTGCCGGTGGCCCCGCTACAGGAGGGGCTGATGTTCCACGCGGGCTACCACCGCGAGGAACTGGACGTCTACACCGTGCAGTTGGTGCTGGACCTGGCCGGCGACCTGGACGCCGGACGGCTGCGCGCGGCCGTCACCGCCCTGCTGGACCGCCACCCCAACCTGCGGGCCGCGTTCCGCTACCGCAAGAACGGCGATCCGGTACAGGTCGTCCCGCGCAGCGTCCCGCTGGACTGGCAGGAGATCGACCTGCGGCCGCTGTCGGCCGAGGCGCAGGACGAGGAGACCGAGGAGCGGGCCCGGCGCGACCGGCTGCGCCCCTTCGACCTGGCCCGGCCGCCGCTGCTGCGCTTCAGCCTGCTGCGGCTGTCCGGCGGGCGCTCCCGCCTCCTCCTGACGGCTCATCAGATCCTCTTCGACGGCTGGTCGATGCCGATCGTGGTGCGCGAGCTCTTCGCCTGCTACGCGGACGGCGGCGCACAGCTGCCACGGGTCACCCCGTACAAGGCCTACCTGGCCCACCTGGCCCGCCAGGACCGCCCGGCCGCCGAGGCCGCCTGGGCGCACGAGCTGGCCGGCTTCACCGAGCCGGCCCGGCTGACCGGCGCCGCCGGGCGGGAGACGACCGGGCGCGGGATGCCCGGCGAGCACGCCGTCGAACTGGACGAGCGTGAGTTCGCCGCGCTCACCGGCTGGGCCCGCAGCCGCGGCCTGACCGTGAACACCGTGGTGCAGGGCGCCTGGGCGACCGTCCTGGGCACCCTGACCGGGCTGCGCGACGTCGTCTTCGGCGGCACCGTCTCCGGCCGCCCGCCGGAGCTGCCCGGGGTGGAGGCCATGGTCGGCCTCTTCATCAACACCCTGCCGGTCCGGGTCGACCTGGACCCGGCCCGCAGCTTCACCGAGCTGCTGACCGCCCTCCAGGAGCGCCAGGGCGCCCTGCTGCCGCACCAGCACCTCGGCCTGAACACCATCCAGCGCCTGGCCGGCGTCGGCGAACTCTTCGACAGCGTGCTGGTCTTCGAGAACTACCCGCTCGACCCGGAGGCCCTGGCCGGCGAGGCCGCCGGGCTGCGGCTGACCGGGCTGCGGGCCGGCGACGCCAACCACTACCCGCTCAGCCTGATGGCGCTGCCCGGGGAGCGGCTGCGGCTCCAGATCGGCTACGACACGGCGAAGTTCACCGCCGCGGAGGCCGCCCGGATCGCCGAGCGGCTGCGGCACGTGCTGCGCACCGCCCAGGCCGAGCCGGACCGCCCGTTCGGGCAGCTGGACCTGCTGCTGCCCGGCGAGCGCGCCGAACTCGCCGCCCCCGCGCGGGAACCGGCCGAGGCCGACCCGTGGACCGACGTGGTCGCCCGGGTCCAGGAGTTCGCCCGCACCACCCCGGAGGCGATCGCGGTCTCCGACGGCGTCGAGCGACTCGACTACCGCGAGCTGGCCGGCCGGGCCGGGGCGCTCAGCCGGGCCCTCACCGAGGCCGGCGCCGCCACCGGGCGGGTCGCCGTGCTCGCCCCGCCCGGCTGCGGCTTCGTCACCGCCGTCCTCGGCGTGCTCGGCGCGGGCGCGGCCTGGCTGCCGCTGGACGTCGCCGCGCCGCTGGCGCGCGGCGCGGTGCTGGCCGCCGAGGCGGGCGTGAGCGCCCTGGTGGCCGGGCCCGGCGAGCGGGCACTGGCCGCCGAACTGCTGGCCGAGGCCGGGCTGGACGTACCGGTGCTGGTCCTCGACGGCCGCTCGGACGCTGCCCCGGCGGCCCCGCGCGGGGCCGCCGACGACCTGGCGTACGTCATCTTCACCTCCGGCTCCACCGGCCGCCCCAAGGGCGCCATGGTGCACCGGGCCGGCATGGTCAACCACCTGCTGGCGAAGGTCGCCGACCTGGCGCTGGACCAGCACGCCGTGCTGGTCCACAACGCCCCGGTCACCTTCGACATCTCGGTCTGGCAGATGCTCGCCGCACTGGTCGTCGGCGGGCGGCTGCGGGTGACCGGCCGCGAGCTGGCCGCCGACCCGCAGGCCCTGTTCGGCCTGGTCGCCCCCGAGGGCGTGACCGTCCTGGAGGTGGTCCCCTCACTGCTGCGGGCCGCCCTCGACAGCTGGGACGCCGGCGCCGCGCTGCCCGACCTCGCCGGCCTGCGCCACCTGGTGGTCACCGGCGAGGCGCTGCCCGCCGACCTGGCCCGCCGCTGGTTCGACCGCTTCCCGGGGATCCCGCTGGTCAACGCCTACGGGCCGACCGAGTGCTCGGACGACGTCACCCACGCGCTGATCGCCGCCCCGCAGGAGCTGGACTCGGTGCGCGCCCCGATCGGCCGGGCCGTGCGCGGGACCGGGCTGTACGTCCTGGACGGCGCGCTGCGCCCGGTGCCGGACGGTGTGCCCGGCGAGCTGTACGTCGGCGGGCGCGGCGTCGGCCGCGGCTACCTGGACCAGCCCGGCCGCACCGCCGCGGTGTTCACCGCGGACCCGTTCAGCCCGCTGCCGGGCGCGCGGATGTACCGCACCGGCGACCGGGTGATCCGGCGCCCGGACGGCCAGTTGGAGTTCCTGGAGCGGGTCGACCACCAGGTCAAGATCCGCGGCCACCGGATCGAGCCCGGCGAGGTCGAGGCCGTGCTGCGCTCGATCGAGCAGGTCGGCGACGCCGTCGTGGTGGTCCGCCGCGGCGGTGGCGGCGACGCCCGGCTGGTCGGCTACGTCACCGGCCCGGTCGACCCGGCCCGGGTGCGGGCCGCGGCCGGCGCGCTGCTGCCCGAGTACATGGTGCCGTCCGCCCTGGTGGTGCTCGACGCCCTGCCACTGACCCCCAACGGCAAGGTGGACCGCAAGGCGCTGCCCGAGGCCGAGCTCGGCTCGACCGGCGGGCGGGCGCCGCGCACCCCGCAGGAGGAGGTGCTCTGCGCCGCCTTCGCCGAGGTGCTGGGCCTGCCCCGGGTCGGTGTCGACGAGGACTTCTTCCAGCTCGGCGGGCACTCGCTGCTGGCCACCCGGCTGGTCAGCCGGGTCCGCACCCTGCTCGGCGCCGAACTGCCGCTGCGGGCGGTCTTCGAGGCCCCCACGGCGGCCGCGCTGGCCGGGCGGCTGACCCGGGACGCCGTCCGCCCCGCGCTGACCGCCGGCGAGCGGCCGGAGCGGCCGCCGCTGTCCTACGCCCAGCAGCGGCTCTGGTTCCTGGACCGGCTGGAGGGCCCGTCCGCGACCTACCACCTGCCGTGGACGCTGCGCCTGCGCGGCCCGCTGGACGTCGCCGCGCTGAGCGCCGCGCTGACCGACGTGGTCGACCGGCACGAGAGCCTGCGCACCGTCTTCCCGGACCGCGACGGCCACCCGTACCAGCGGGTGCTGAGCACCGCGGAGGCCGCCGTCACACTGCCGGTGCGCGCCGCCGGCATCGATGAACTCGACGCCGTCGCCGCCGAGTTCGCCGCGATCGGCTTCGACCTCGCGGCCCGGCCGCCGATCCGCGCCACGCTGTTCGCGGCCGGGCCCGAGGACCACCTGCTGGTCGTGGTGATCCACCACATCGCCGGGGACGGCTGGTCCAACGGGCCGCTGGCCCGGGACCTCTCCACCGCGTACGCCGCCCGGCTCGCCGGCCGCACGCCCGCCTGGGCGCCGCTGCCGGTGCAGTACGCCGACTACGCACTCTGGCAGCGCGGCCTGCTCGGCACGGAGACCGACCCGGAGAGCCTGGCCGCCCGGCAACTCGACTACTGGAAGCAGCAGTTGGCCGGGCTCCCGGAGGAGCTGCAACTGCCGACGGAAGCCCCCCGGCGGGCCGTCACCGGCTACCGCGGCGGCGGCGTCCGCTTCGCCGTCCCGGCCGGAACGCACCGCGCGGCGCTCGCGCTGGCCCGGGAGAGCGGCGCGAGCCTGTTCATGGTGCTCCAGGCCGCACTGGCCACCCTGCTCGGCGGGCTCGGCGCGGGCGAGGACATCCCGCTCGGCACCCCGGTCGCCGGCCGCACCGACGACGCGCTCGACGACCTGGTCGGCTGCTTCGTCAACACCCTGGTGCTGCGCACCGACCTGTCCGGCGCCCCGACCTTCCGCGAGCTGCTGGACCGGGTCAAGGCCGTCGACCTGGCCGCCTTCGCCCACCAGGACCTGCCGTTCGAGAAGCTCGTCGACGCGCTCAACCCCGAGCGCGCCCAGGCCCGCAACCCGCTCTTCCAGACCCTGCTGGCGCTGCACAACAACGCCGCCGCCCGGCTCGACCTGCCGGGCGTCACCGCCGAGGCGGGCGCGGCCGAACTGGGCACGGCCCGGCTCGACCTCGCCTTCGAGCTGGCCGAGGACGCCGAACTCGGCGGTCTGGCGGGCCGGCTGGAGTACAGCGCCGACCTGTTCACGGCGGCCGGCGCCCAGCGGCTCGCGGACCGCCTGGTGCACCTGCTCGGCATCCTGGTCGAGCAGCCCGACCGGCCGATCACCGAGGCCCCGGTGCTGCTGCCCGGCGAGCGGGAGCAGCTGCTGGCGGCCGGCGAAGGCACCCCGGCGCTGACCGCCGAGCCGGGTCTGGCCGGGCTGCTGGCGGCCGCGGCCGCCGCCCGTCCGGACGCCCCGGCGCTCGAATTCGCCGGCGAGCGGCTCGACTTCGCCGAGCTGCACGGCCGGGCCAACCGGCTCGCCCGGGCCCTGGTCGCCCAGGGCGCGGCCCCCGACCGGGTGGTGGCGATCGCCCTGCCGCGCTCCGTCGACCTGGTGGTGGCGGCGCTCGCGGTGCTCAAGTCCGGTGCCGCCTACCTGCCGATCGACCCGTCCTACCCGGCGGACCGGATCGGCGCGATGGCCAAGGACGCCCGGCCGGTGCTGACCGTCACCCTGGCCGGGGTGGCCGCGACCGTCCCCGACCTGGACGCCGGCCGGCTCCTGCTGCTGGACGACCCGGCCACCCGGGAGCTGGTCGACCGGCAGGACGCCGCCGACCTGCGCCCCGCCGAGCTGGCCGCCCCGGTCCGCCCGGAGCACGCCGCCTACGTCATCTACACCTCGGGCTCCACCGGCCGCCCCAAGGGCGTCGTGGTGCCGCGCGGCGCGCTGGTCAACCACCTGCTCGACCTCGCCGGCCGTCTCGGCCTGGCCCCCGGCCGGACCCTGCTCGCGGTCACCACCTTCGGCTTCGACATCGCCAACCTGGAGCTGCTGGCCCCGCTGCTCAGCGGCGCCCGGCTGGTCGTCGCCCCGCTGGAGACGGTGCGCGACCCGGCCGCGCTCGCCGAACTGATCCGGGCCAGTGGGGCGACCGTCCTCCAGGCCACCCCGACGCTGTGGCACGCACTGGCCGCCGAGCACCCGCAGGCGCTCGCCGGACTGCACGTGCTGACCGGCGGCGAGGCGATCGGCCCGGCCCTGGCCGAGGCGCTGACCGCCCACGCCGCCCGGGTGACCAACCTGTACGGCCCGACCGAGACCACCATCTGGTCGCTGGCCGCCGAGCTCACGCCCGGCCAGGCCGGCCCGCCGCCGATCGGCCGCCCGCTGGCCGGCACCCAGGCACGGCTGCTGGACGCCGCGCTGCGCCCGGTCCCGGCCGGGGTGGTCGGCGAGCTGTACCTGGCGGGCGCCGGGGTCGCCCGGGGCTACCTGGACCGGCCCGGCCTGACCGCCGAACGCTTCACCGCCGACCCGTACGGGCCGCCCGGCACCCGGATGTACCGCACCGGGGACCTGGCCCGCTGGCGGCCGGACGGCTCGGTCGACTACCTCGGCCGGGTCGACCACCAGGTGAAGATCCGCGGCTTCCGGATCGAACTCGGCGAGATCGAGGCCGTGCTGACCGATCATCCGCTGGTGGAACGCGCCGCCGTGGTCGACCGCGAGGACGCCCCGGGCGAGCGCCGGCTGGTCGCCTACCTGGTGCCCGCCGGCCCGCAGCGGCCCGAACCGGCCCTGCTGCGCGCCCACGTGGCGGCCGCGCTGCCCGAGTACATGATCCCGGCGGCCTTCGTCCCGCTGGACGCGCTGCCGCTCACCCCGAACGGGAAGGTGGACCGCAAGGTGCTGCCCGCGCCCGCGGACACCGACCGGGCGGGTACGGCCTCGACCGGTCGGCCGCCGGAGGGGGCGACGGAACTGGCGCTGGCCCGGGCCTTCGCCGAGGTGCTCGGCCTGGCACGGGTCGGGGCCGAGGACGGCTTCTTCGAGCTCGGCGGCGACAGTCTCCGGTCGATCCAGCTGGTCAGCCGGGCCCGCGCGGCCGGGCTGGCGATCACCCCGGCGGACGTCTTCGCGCACCGCACGGTGGCCGGCCTCGCCCTGGTGGCGGTGGAGACCGCGGCCGACGAGGCCGGGCCGGACGACCCCGGGCTGCCCGCGGACGCCTTCGCGCCCGTCCTGGCCGTCCGGCCCACCGGCGAGCGCCGACCGCTGTTCTGCGTGCACGGCGGGGTCGGGCTCGGCTGGCCTTTCCTGGGGCTCGCCGCGGAAATTGACGCGGACATTCCCGTATATGCCTTTCAGGCGGGTGGCGTGCGCACGCCGGAAAAGGCTCCGGAGTCCGTCCGGGAAATCGCCGAAAAATATCTCGGGAGAATGCTGGAAATCCAGCCGCAGGGCCCTTATCGTGTTCTCGGCTGGTCGTTCGGAGGGCTCGTCGCCCACGAGCTGGCGGTCCGGTTGCAGGCCCGCGGCGAGCAGGTCGAACTGCTCGCCAACCTGGACGGCTTCCCCGGCTCCGGCGAGCCGGCCCCGGCCCAGGAGCCGGACGACCAGGCCCTGCTGGCCGAGCTGCTGGAGCGGGCCGGGATCCCCGGCCCCGACGCCGGCCCGCTCGACCCGGCCACCGTCCGGCGGCTGCTGGCCCAGGCCGGCAACCCGCTCGCGGAGCTGGACGAGACCCAGCTGGGCCGGCTGCTCCAGGTGATCCGCACCCACAGCACCCTGGGTGACGCGCACCGCCCCGGCCGCTACCAGGGCGACCTGCTGCTCTTCACCGCCACCCGCGGCACCGCCCCCGGCGCCCCCGGCGCGGAGTCCTGGCAGGACCACGTGACCGGCCGAATCGTCCGGCACCCGGTGGACAGCGACCACGACTCGATGCTCGAACCCGAGCCGGCCGCGGTCGTCGGGAGGATCCTCTCGGCCGCCCTGGACTGACCCGGCACACCCCCTCGACGCTTCCTGAGAAATACCCCGGGAAATCCCGCCACGGGATTCCTGCGCCCATCGCACGAACAATTCCGACGAATTCCCCAGGAATTCCGAGAGGACCTTGGACTCACATGAGCAACCCCTTCGACGACGAGCAGGGCGTCTTCCTCGTCCTGGCCAACCACGAGAACCAGCACAGCCTCTGGCCCGCCTTCGCCGAGATCCCGGCGGGCTGGCGGACCGTCAAGGGCGAGTGCGGCCGGCAGGAGGCGCTGGACCACATCGAGCGCACCTGGACCGACCTGCGCCCGCAGAGCCTGATCGACGCCGCCGCCTGACCAGCCCGGCCCCGTCCGCACACCAACACCGCACACACCGTCCCAGACCACCAGGAGTACCCCATGAGCACCGTCGCCATCGACCAGGCCAAGGTCCGCGAGATCGTCGCCGACTGCCTCGACCTCGAAGTGGACGAGCTGACCCTGACCGACCTGTTCATCGACCACTACGGCGCCGACTCGCTGAACGCCATCGAGGTCCTCGCGCGGCTGGAGAAGGAGTTCAGCGTCACCATCGCGCAGGAGGAGCTGTCCAACATGGTCAACCTGGAGGCCGTGCTGGACGTCCTGTCCCGGGCCACCGCGCGATGAGCGCCCGCACCCCCGACCCGGCGGCCGCGCGGCCGCACCGCGTGGTGGTGACCGGCATCGGCGTCCTGTCGAGCATCGGCAACGGGGTCGAGGAGTTCACCTCGGCCCTGCGCGAGGGGCGCTGCGGCGCCGGCCCGATCACCGGCTTCGACACCACCGGCTTCCCCCGGACCTTCGGCCACGAGGTGGCCGGCTTCGAGCCGGAGCAGTGGATCCACCGGCTGCCGGTCGAGGAGCTCGGCCGGGCCACCCGGTTCGCGATCGCCGCGGCCCGGATGGCCGTCCGGGACGCCGGCCTCGACGAGCAGGAGCTCGCCGCGCTGCGCGCCCACGTCGCCGTCGGCACCACCGACGGCGAGGCCGGCGAACTGGACGGTCTGATGGCCGAGTCGGTGGCCCGGGGGCCGGAGCACCCGGCGGACCGGGTGGTCGCCGGCCGACTGCCGGCCCACCAGCTGGCCCTGGCGATCGCCCGGGAGCTGCGGCTGCCCCGGGTGACCCCGGCCGTGCTCGGCACCGCCTGCGCGGCGGGCAACTACGCGATCGGCGACGGCTTCGACGCCGTCCGCACCGGCGAGGCGGACTTCGCCGTCGTCGGCGGCGCGGACGCGATCTGCCGCCGCACCTTCGCCGGCTTCAGCCGGCTCGGGCTGGTCGCCCCCGACCGCTGCCGTCCGTTCGACAGCGAGCGCGAGGGGCTGCTCACCGCCGAGGGGGCCGGCGTGCTGGTCCTGGAGACGCTGGAGTCCGCCGAGCGCCGGGGCGCCCGGATCTACGCCGAACTGCTCGGCTACGGGCTCAACTGCGACGCCCACCACCCGACCGCGCCCGACCAGGCGAGCGTCACCCGCTGCATGGAGCTGGCGCTCTCCGACGCCGGGGTCAAGGCGGACGAGGTGGACCTGGTCTCCGCGCACGGCACCGGCACCCGCACCAACGACATCACCGAGACCCGGGCGATCCGCGAGGTCTTCGGCGACACCCCGCCGCGCACCGTCGCCCTGAAGGCGATGCTCGGCCACTCGATGGGCGCGGCCAGTGCGCTCGGCGCGGCCGCCTCCGCGCTCGCGCTGGCCCACGGCTTCGTCCCGCCCACCGTCAACCACCGTGCCACCGACCCCGAGTGCCAGATCGACTGCGTGCCCAACCACTCCGTCCCGGCGGACCTGCGCGTGGTGGTCAACAACGGCCTGGCCTTCGGCGGCAACAACGCCTCCGTCGTCCTCGGGCGGCACGAAGCCCACCCGGCCCCGGCCCACGGGGTCCCCGCACACGGGAAGGAGCCCGGCGCATGAGCCGTACCGAGATCCACCGGGACCGTCCGCTGATCACCGCCTGGTCCGCCGTCTCCCCGTTCGGCATCGGTCGCGACGCGTTCGCGGCCGGGGCCGGCGGGGCCCGGCCGGCCCCGGCCGACGGCCGACCGGTCCGGCTGGTCCCCGACTTCGAGGTCCGCACGGTGCTCGGCAAGGCCGGCACCCGGACCTTCGACCGGGCCACCGGCCTGGCCGTCACCGCCGTCCGCGAACTGCTCGGCGAGGCCGAGGCCGACCAGTGCCCCGTCCCCACCGGCACCGGCACCGCGCTGGTCCTCGGCACCACGCTCGGCAGCGCGCACAGCGCCGCCGAGTTCAGCCGGGCCTCGTTCGAGGGCGACAAGCCGTACGACGTGCCCGCCCAGCTGATGCCGAACGTGCTGATGAACGGCCCGGCCGCGGCCACCGCCATCCGCTTCGACCTCCGGGGGCCCAACACCACGCTGGCCGGCGGCCCGGCCGGCGGCCTGCTCGCCCTCGGCTACGCCCGCCGCCTGCTGGCCGCCGGCCGCGCCGAACGGGCCCTGGTGGGCGCGGTGGAGGAGCACTCGCCCACCCGCACCTGGCTGGCCGGCGACACCCCGGACACCGTCCCGGGCGAGGGCGGCGCGGTCCTGCTGCTGGAGACCGCCCGCACCCTCCCGCCCGGCCGCCGGGTGCTGGCCGAACTGCTCGCCCTGGACGTCCGGCTGGACGTCGAGGACGACCCGGCGGCCACCCTGACCGCCGTGGTCCGCGAGGCCCTCGGCCAGGCCGGGGCCGAGGCCGCAGAGGTCTGGGCGGCGGACGTCAGCGGGGTGACCGGACCGGACGGGCGGCGGGCCCGGGCAGCCCTCGCCGCCGTCGTCGGCGCCGAGGCACTGAGCCGGATCACCGCCGCCGACCTGGTCGGCGACACCGCCTCGGCCGCCACGGTCTTCTCGCTGACCACCGCCCTGGCCCTGGCCGAGGGCGACCCGTCCGCGGCCGGCCGGCTCGCCGTGATCACCTCCCTGGACGAACACGGGCTCGCCGCCTGCGCCGTCCTGCGACTGACCGGCGGTGCCCGATGAGCGCCCCGACCACCCCCGGCGTCGTGCTGATCAGCGGCGGCTCGCGGGGCATCGGACGGGCCGCGGCGCTGCGCCTGGCGGCCGAGGGCCACCCGGTGAGCTTCTGCTACCAGTCCGACCAGCAGGCCGCCGAGCTGCTCACCAAGGAGCTCGACGACCTCGGTGTCGCCTCGCTGGCCGAGCGCGTGGACGTCACCGACGCCGCCGCCGTCCGGGCCTGGGTGACCCGCACCGAGCAGGAGCTCGGCCCGGTCACCGTCGCGGTGGCCAGCGCCGGCATCACCCGGGACAAGCCGCTGCTGCTGATGTCCGACCAGGACTGGCAGCAGGTCACCGACACCAACCTGACCGGCACCGCCAACCTCTGCCGCGCGGTGGCCTTCCCGATGGTCAAGCGCAGGTCCGGCTCGATCATCACGCTCTCCTCGGTCTCCGGCGTCTACGGCAACCCGGGGCAGAGCAACTACGCGGCCTCCAAGGCCGGCATCATCGCGCTGACCCGCGCGCTGGCCAAGGAGGTCGGCCGCTACGGGGTCCGGGTGAACGCGGTCGCCCCCGGCATGATCGAGACCGACATGACCGCGGTGCTGACCGAGGACCAGCGCGGCGACGCGCTCAAGCACATCCCGCTCGGCCGGTTCGGCACCGCCGAGGAGGTCGCCGACTCGGTCGCCTTCCTGGCCGGCCCGCAGTCCGGCTACCTGACCGGCTCCGTCCTCCAGATCGACGGCGGCATCGTGCTGTGACCCCCGCCGGCCCCGCCCAGCGTTCCAGACGCGCCGCCAGTTCCCTTACCCACGAGGAGACAACGTCATGACCATCCCTGCCGTCCGCACCTTCGACAACCACACCCCGCTGGTCGACACCGAGCTGCTGCCCGGCCGTGGCAACGGCGTCAACGCCGCACACCGGATGTACGAGCACCTGATCGGCATCTGGGCCACCGGCGTCATCGAGGCCGCCCACGACCTCGGCGCCTTCACCGCGCTGATCAGCGCCCCGGCCACCGCCGGCGAGCTGTCCACCCTGCTCGGCACCGACCTGCGGGCCACCCGGGTGCTGCTGGACGGCCTCGCCGCCTACGACGTGGTCGAGCGCAGCCGCGCCGCGGACGGCCAGGCGGTCTACACCCTGCCGCCGGAGATGCACGACGTCTTCGCCCCGGAAGGCCTCTACAGCCTGGTCGGGAAGATCCGGCACGACCGCAACGTCGCCTGGAACGCCTGGCGCAACCTCGGCACCGCCGTCCGCGGCGGCGACCGGAATGCCGAGGGCTCGCAGCAGCTCAACCAGATCTCCGAGGAGGACTACACCTCGCTGGTCCGCGGGATCAACTTCTGGGCCCCGCCGATCACCGCCACCCTGGCCCGCGCGCTGCGCGAGCAGGGCTGGGGCGACGGCGCCGGCCGCACCCTGCTCGACATCGGCTGCGGCACCGGCATCTACAGCCAGCTGCTGCTCCAGGAGTTCAGCGGCCTGACCGCCCGCGGCCTGGACGCCGAGCGGATCGTCCCGATCGCCACCGCGCAGGCGGACCGGCTCGGCGTGGCCGAGCGCTTCCGCCCGGAGATCGCCGACTTCTGGGCGGACGACTGGGGCACCGGCGTCGACCTGGCGCTCTTCGTCAACATCTTCCACCTCCAGACCCCCGAGTCGGCCCGGGAGCTGTTGCTGCGCTCGGCCAAGGCGCTGACCGAGGACGGCGTGATCGCGATCGCCGACCACATCGTCGACGAGGAGGGCGGCGACGGCTCCACGCAGAACCGTTTCTTCAGGCTCTTCGCGGCCTCCATGCTGGCCACCGGCGGCGGCGACGCCTTCACCGTCCACGACTACGACCAGTGGCTCGCCGACGCCGGCCTGCGGCGCGTCGCCCTCCTGGACACCCCGATGCACCGGCTGATGCTGGTCAAGCGTGCCTGACCCACAGCCGCGCCACCGCACCACCGCACCACCCCACCCCGACGGCCCCGACGCCCCCGCGTCGGGGCCGTCGGGGTTCACGGCCCGGCCCGTCCGCCGCACCCACGCCGCCCCCACCCCACGCCCGCACCCACGCCCGCACCCACCGGGAGGACCCGATGACCGACACCACCGCTGCCGCTGCACCCGCTCCCGTCCTGTTCCGCACCGACCGGGAGGACCTCACCCCCGAGGAGATCGCCGCCCTGACCGTCCTGGTCCTCCGCCGCGCCGCCGCGGCCAGAGCCGCAGCCGGCGCCCCGGCCCCGGCGCAGCCCCTCCGCCGCACGGTCAGCTGGTACGACCTCTCCCGCCGGCCCGCGGCCCCCAGCCGCTCCTGGCAGGTCGTCGCATGACCACGCCCACCCCCGCCGCTGCCCGCAAGGCCTCCCCCGCACCCACCGCCGCCCGGCCCCGGCACCCCCGCTCCCCCGACACGCCGCAGGGCCCGGGGCGATCGCCCCGGGCCCTGCGCCCGCTCCGCCGTTCCGCACCCCCGTCAGCCGATCAGGTCCAGGGAGCTCGTCACGTGGTACGTCCCGATCAGGTTGTACGCCCCGGCCAGCACCAGGAAGAGCAGCGAGGCCAGCGTCAGGCCGGTGTAGTGCAGTCGGCCGAACACCCCCCACCAGCGCTTCTGCCAGGCGCGGACCGCGCAGACCACCATCGCGAGGGTGAGCAGCAGGGCGACCGCGGTCAGCGCCGGGACCACCGTCAGCAGCGGCGAGTCGCCGAGGAAGAGGGTCTGGTTGAGCGCGTTGGAGTCCGCGGTCAGCAGCGCGAAGCAGGCGGTCGCGGCGACCAGCAGCGCGCCGGTGCACCAGCCGAGCAGCCGCACCACCGGGTGGCCGGCCGGGCCCTTGTGGCGGAGCCGCCGCAGCACCGCGCCGATCATCCAGCCGAGCACGGTGAGCGCCAGCACGGCCAGGCTGCCGAGGGCGAGCTTCTGGTGCAGGCCGGGCGCCTGGTACCAGGCCAGCGGCTGGTAGGCGATGGTCGGGTCGCTGTCGGTCAGCAGGGCGACCACGTCGCCGTCCCGGTCGGTCTGGAAGGCGACCTGGGCCGTCCCGCCGACCTCCTGGAACAGGCCGGGCTGGATCTGCGTCCAGTGCGTCTCGGTCACCTGCGGGTCGCGGCTGACCGGGCCGCTGATGGTCAGCCGGCCGTCGGCCGCCGTGACGTGCACCGAGCCCATCAGCGCGGCGGCCTTGGTGAGGTTGGAGTGGCTGAACCGGGTGGAGCGGTAGTCGCCGGTGTACTTGCCGAGGCCGGTGGTGAGCGCGGTCGGGGCGGTGCTCGGCGCGGTCGGGGCGGCGGTGGCCGGGGCGGGGTAGAAGTGGTCGACGAAGGCGTTCAGGACCTGCTGGGTGGCCCAGCCGCCGGTGGCGTCGAGGCCGTCGCCGTTGAAGGTCACGTAGAGGCCGACGCCGCGCTGCGGCAGCAGGGCCAGGTTGCTGTGGAAGCCGGGCACGTCGCCGTCCTTGACCAGCAGCTGCTGGCCGTTGCGGTTGCGCTGTTCGAGCAGGTAGGCCATGCCGGGCAGGCGCGGGTCGGGGCCGAAGTGGCGGTCGAGCAGCTGCGCGGTGCCGGTCGGGTCGAGGATCTGCTTGCCGTCGACGCTGCCGTTCTGGAGCTGGGCGAGCAGCAGCCGGGCCATGTCGCCGACGGTGGTGACGGCGGCGGCGCCGGTCGGGGTCCACGGGCCGTAGAGGCCCTTGGTCTCGGTCTGGCCGCTGCCGTCGGGGCGGTAGCCGTGGGCGAGTTCGGCGTCGACGGCGGCCGGGTGCGGCTGGGCGAAGCTGGTGCGGTCCATCCCGAGCGGCTGCATGACGTGCTGGGCGAGATACTGGTCGAAGGGCTGTCCGGAGACCGTCTCGACCAGGTAACCGGCGAGCGCCACACCGTAGTTGTCGTACGCGGCGGCGGTGCCCGGGGCGCGCACCCGGTCGGGCTGGTGGGCGGCGAGCGAGGCGCCGAGCGTCTCGACGTGCTGCGGGTCGGCGACGGCGAGGCCCATGAAGCTGTCGTCGAAGCCGCCGGTGTGGGTCAGCAGGTTCTCCACGGTGACCGGGTGGCCGGGGTAGCTGTCCCGGATCTTGAAGGTGGAGAGGTAGCGGTTGACGTCCGCCCCGAGCTCCAGCTTCCCGGCCCGGACCTGCTGGAGGACGGCGATCGCGGTGAAGACCTTGGCGTCGGAGCCCATGAAGAACGCGGTCCTCGCCGGGTCGACCGGCTTGCGGGTCTTCACGTCCGAGACTCCGTAGCCGCCGCGGTACACCTCACGGCCGCCGGCCACCACCGTCACGGCGGCGCCGGGGATCTGATGGTCGGCCAGCAGCTGCGGGACGAGCTTGTCGAGCAACTCCTGCACCTGGCCCGGGTCGTGTGGATCGGGCGGGGTGGCGGCGGCCGCCGCGACGGCCCCCGGAGCGGCGTTCGCACCCGCGGTCGCGGCCTCGGCGCGGGCCGGCGTGAGACCGTACAGGAAGAGGCCGATCGCGGCCAGCACCAGCACCAGGCGGACCAGCGGGCGACGGACCAGCGGACGACGTTCGGAGGTGCGGTTGCTCATGGTGAACTCCCGTTCGGGGCAAGGGAATTGTGGAAGGCCGCCGGTTCCTCGGCGGGGCGCTTCCCGACACTCCAAACGGTAGGCCGGACGCCCCGGGCCGGCACAGGGCCTTTGGGCGTCGATCGGGGGGTGTACCCAGGTACCACCAACAGGGGTCCAGGGCCCAGTGATCGCGGCACGAACGCGCGGCAGTCTGGGTGTCGTCGCAGAACAACGGGTAGGCATACCGGCCGCGAGGCCGTCACGGAAGGGGCCGAGCGGTCATGACCAGCAGCATCACCACGGGAGTTGTGAACACTGTGCAGAACATCGACAGCACCAGGGGCCGCACCGGCGGCCGGGGCCCGCTCGGGTGGCTCGGGCACGCGGTCCGCTCGGCCCTGCGCGGACCGGCCCTGGCGGCGCTCGCGGTGCCGCAGCTCCTGCTCCTCACGGCGGCCACGGTCACCGCGTGCCTGCTGGGTCTCGGGGTCGGCGTGCTGCTGGTCCCGCCCACCCTGCTGGCCGTCCGCGGCCTGGCCAACCTGCGCCGCCGGCTGGCCGCCCGCTGGTCCGGCACCGAGATCCGCGAGCCCTACCTGCCGCTGCCGGAGGAGACCGCGACGGGCTTCAAGGGCGCCTGGCAGCGCTGCCAGCGGATGCTGGGCGACCCGGCCACCTGGCGGGACCTGCTCTGGCTGACCGTCGACCCGATCGTCGGCTTCACCCTGGCCGTGCTCCCGCTGGCGCTGGTCGCCTGGGGCGTCTTCGGCCTGCTGCTGCCGTGGCTCTGGGAGCCGATCGCCTCGGGCGGCGGCAACACCTGGTACCTGATGATCCACGTCACCGACGCCGACAGCGCCCGCACCGCCGCCCTGCTCGCCGTGCCGACCATGCTGGCCGGCCTGGCGCTGGCCCCCGGCGCGCTGCGCGCCCACACCGCGCTCGCCAAGTCGCTGCTGGGCCCGACCGCCCGGGCCGAGGCGCTGGCCGCCGAGCGCAAGGTCCAGCACCTCACCGAGACCCGGCGCGACGCGCTCACCACCCAGGCCGCCGAGCTGCGCCGGATCGAGCGCGACCTGCACGACGGCGCGCAGGCCCGGCTGGTCGCGATGGGCATGAACCTGGGCGTCGCCGAGCGGCTGGTCGAGCGCGACCCGGAGGCCGCCAAGCAGCTGCTCGCCGAGACCCGCCAGGCCTCCGCCTCGGCCCTCAACGAGCTGCGCGACCTGGTCCGCGGCATCCACCCGCCGGTGCTGGCCGACCGTGGACTCGCCGACGCCGTCCGGGCCCTGGGCATGGACAGCCCGCTCAACGTGACCGTCACCGCCGACCTGCCCGGCCGCCCCGAGGCACCCGTCGAGTCCGCCCTCTACTTCGGCGTCTCGGAGGCCCTGACCAACGCCGCCAAGCACTCCGGCGCCACCCACGTCGACGTGCAACTCTGGTACGAGAACGGCAAGCTGAAGGCCCAGGTGACGGACGACGGCACCGGCGGCGCCGACCCCTCGCGCGGCACCGGCCTGCGCGGCCTGGAGCGCCGGCTTGCTACCTTCGACGGAGTCCTGGCCGTCCGCAGCCCGCTCGGCGGCCCCACGACCCTGACGATGGAGCTGCCGTGCGAGTTGTACTCGCCGAGGACCTCTTCCTCCTGAGGGATGGTCTGATCCGGATGCTGGAGGCGTACGACTTCGAGGTCGTCGCCGCCGTGGACACCGGACCGGACCTCCTGAAGGCCCTCCTCACCGAACGCCCGGACGTGGCCGTCGTCGACGTACGACTGCCCCCGACGTTCACCGACGAGGGCCTTCAGGCGGCTCTGGAGGCCCGCCGGCAGATCCCCGGACTGCCGGTCCTGGTGCTCTCCCAGTACGTCGAACAGCTCTACGCCAAGGAGCTGTTGGCCGACGGCAGCGGGGCGATCGGCTACCTGCTGAAGGACCGGGTCTTCGACCCCGACGAGTTCGTGGCGACGGTCCACCGGGTGGCCGCCGGCGGCACCGCGCTGGACCCGCAGGTCATCGCCATGCTGGTCAGCAACACCGAACGCACCAAGCCGCTGGACCGCCTGACGCCCCGTGAGCGCGAGGTGCTGGAGCTGATGGCCGAGGGCCGCTCCAACGCGGCGATCGCCGAGCGGATGGTGATCACCGAGCGGGCGATCAAGAAGCACACCGCCAACATCTTCCTCAAGCTCGACCTGCCGCCCTCCGAGGAGGACCACCGCCGGGTGCTGGCGGTGCTGGCCTTCCTGGAGGTCGCGCCCTGACCTAGTTCTCCTCGGTGGCGGCGCCGTCGGCCGCTCCGGTCTCCTCGACCACCCAGGCCAGGTAGCCGGAGCCGGCCGCCACCACCGGGACGGCGATCACCTCGGGCGTCTGGTAGTCGTGCCGGGCGACGATGAACGCGCCCAGCCGGTCGGCGAGTTCGGCCCTGGTCTTGAGGTCGATCCGCCACTCCTCGGCGTCCTGCACCGCGCCGTCCCACCAGTAGACGGAACGGACGGGGTACACCTGGGCGCACGCGGCCAGCCGTTCGCCCACGGCGGCGGACGCCAGGGCGCGGGCCTGCTCCTCGCCCTCGTGGGTGGTGGTGACCACGACGAGGCGCTGTTCGGTTGCTGCCATACGGCGACGGTACCCCCAGGCGCGGCTCAGCCGGTGGGGCCGGCTGGGCCGTCAGCCGAGGCTGCGGCGGGCGCCGGCGATCAGCGCGCCGAGCGCCGGGGTGGCCCCGGCGGCCTCCTCCAGGGCGGCGGTCAGCGTCTCCTCGTACGTGGCACGGGCCTCGCGCCGCCTGGTCCGGCCCTCCTCGGTGATCACCGTGTAGACCCCGCGCCGGTCGTCCGGACAGAGGTCCCGGTAGGTGTACCCGGCCTCGTTGAGCCGGGCGACCAGCCGGGTGACCGAGCTCTGGTTGAGCCCGAGGCCGGAGGCGAGGTCCTGCATCCGCAGCTCGCCCCTGGCGGCCTCGGCGAGGAAGCCGAGCGCGCGGTACTCGGACAGGCCCAGCCCGTGCCGGCGTTGCAGGGCGGTGGCCAGCCGGCTCTCGACCTGGGCGTGCAGGGCGTTCAGCCGGCTCCACATCCGGGCGTCGGCGGCGCCGTCGGCGGGCTGCGGGTCGGTCATGGTGCCTCCTGTGAACGGATTGACACAACGTTACTTGTGCATGCATGCTCTTGCCAGTCGAAGAGCTTGCACATACATGCAACAACATGTCCGACCGAACCCCGTTCCGATCCCCGTCTCGATCCCCGGGAGTCTCCTCCGATGGCCTGGATCCACCTGCTCATCGCCTCCGTCTTCGAGGTCGTCTTCGCCCTCGCCACCAACGCGACCCACGGCTTCACCGTCCTCGGCCCGTCCCTGCTCGCGGCGGCGGCCGCCGCCGGCGGGATCTTCTTCCTCAGCCTCGCCCTGCGCACCCTCGACGTCGGCGTCGGCTACACCGTCTGGACCGGCATCGGCTCGGTCGGCACGGTCGCCCTCGGCACGGTGCTGTTCCACGAGTCGCTCAACGCCGGCAAGGTCGTCGCCTTCGTCCTGATCATCGGCGGCGTCCTCGGCCTCAAGCTCGCCGACCGCCCCGGCCCGCAGCCCGCGCACTGATCGCCCCCCACCGGAGAACAGGAGCAGCACCCGTCATGGCCTGGACCTACCTCGCGATCGCCGTCGTCTTCGAGATCGCCTTCGCCCTCGGCACCAACGCCACCAAGGGCTTCACCAAGCTCTGGCCGTCCGTCTTCACCCTGCTCGTCGCCGCCGCGGGCGTCTACAGCCTCAGCCAGGCGCTGCGCACCCTCGACGTCGGCGTCGGCTACACCATCTGGACCGGGCTCGGCTCGATCGGCACGGTCGTCTTCGGCGCGGTCTTCTACCGGGAGCGGCTCACCCTCCCCAAGCTGCTCTCCTTCGCCGCGATCATCGCCGGAGCGGTCACCCTCAAGCTGGCGGCCGGCGCCTGAACCACCCCGCCCGGCGGGCGTTCGGCACGGCCGCCACCGAGGAGCAGTACCGGGCCGCCGCGACCGCCCGGGGCTGCGGCGGCGAGGAGTGGTTCCCGGCCGCGTGGGAGGCCGTCCGCGCCGCCTTCGCGGGGACCGTCGACCTCGACGCCATGGCCCCGCTCTACTACGGCCGTCGGGACGCCACCGCCCGGGCGCACGCCCGGGGCCCGCCTTCACCGCCTCGGCCGACGGCCCCTCGCGCCCCGCGTTCACACCACCCGGGCCGTGTGGACCGTCATCGCCGAGAGGTAGAACGCGTCCGGGCGGTGCAGGACGCCGGTGGTGGCGTGCTCGTCCAGCAGGGCGTCCAGGGTGGCGCGGTCCCCGGCATCGAGGTGGTCGGCGAGTTGCCCGCGCAGCCGGGTGAGCTGAGCGTGCAGGTGCTCGCGGGCGGGGCGGGCGAGCGGGGCCGGGTGGTCGACCAGGAAGGTCCGGGTGCCGCAGGGGGTGAGTCCGGCCCGGGTGAGCATGGCCTGCCAGTCCTCCACCTCCTCGGTGGCGCCCGGGAGTTCGGCCCGCATGGTGGCGAAGCCGTCCTCGTGCGCCGCGTCGATCCGGGCCTGGAAGCCGGGCCGGCCGAGCCCGAAGTCCCGCGGCAGGTACCGCAGCGGCAGCCCGCGTTCGGCGACGGCCAGCAGACCGCCGGGCCGGAGCGTGCCGGCGAGTGCGGTCAACGCGGCCTGCTGGTCGCCGAGGTGGTGGATCGCATTGCCGGACCAGATCAGGTCGGCCTCGCCGAGCTTCCCGAAGTCCTCGGGCAGGTCGGCCTGTTGGACGCTCAGCCGGCCACCGGAGCGGGCCCGGGCGCGCTCCAGCAGGGCGGCCGACTGATCGACGGCGACCACCTCGGCGGCCGGGAAGGCGTCCGCGAGCAGCCCGGCGATCACCCCGGGCCCGCTGCCCACGTCGAGCACCCGCCGGACGGCACCGCCGTCCCCGGTCAGCGACCGCAGCCACCGCGCGGCCTCGGTCACGGCGGGGGCGCGCAGTTCGGCCTCCCGTTCCAGGTGGTGGGCGAGGGCGTCCCAGTCGAAGTCGGCGGCGGGAACCTGGCCGTGCTGATGGCCGTGCCCATGGTCGTGGCCGTGCCGGTGCCGTTGGTCGGACATGTCTTCATCCTTGTCGTCAGGGCGATAGCCTCCGTCGCCAGGCTGCGACCACCCCCACCACACCGGCAAGCCTTCTTGCCGTCTCAGCAAAAGCCGCTCACCCGCACAGCCGATCACCCGCCGGTCCGCCGCCAGTACGACCGGGCGGCCACCGCCAGCGCCACCCCGTACACCGAGAACGCGCCCATCCCCACCCAGGCCACCTGCAAGGCACTCTCCGGGCTGGGGAGTTCGCCCTGCCGGATCGTGGTCACCCCCGTCGTGCAGAGCAGCAGGTAGCCGGTCCCGAGCACCCCGTACGGCGCCAGCGTGGCCGCGCCCAGCAGCGCGGGGGTCAGCGGCAGCCAGCGCGGGACACGGCGGCCGCGCAGCGGCAGCGTCCAGCGCGGGAAGACCTGCCCCCACGGCCGGACCAGCCCCCAGAGCAGGAACACCCCGAGCGCCGCCAGCAGCGCGGTGCCGTCGATCCCCCAGTCCTTCAGGGTCAGCCAGAGCCCGGAGGCCCCGTTGCGCTCGTCCGAGGCCCGCATCTCGGCCCCGTCGATCTCGGCGAAGGTGCCGCCGAAGGCCCAGACCAGCTTCATCACGATGTACGGAAGGAAGGCCAACGTCCCGGCCCAAGCCGCGAGTTGGACGACCGCCGGGGCCGCCGAAGGCGCCACCGACCACCCGGTGTCCCGGCGGCCGACCCGCGCGGTCGCGGCCAGCAGCAGGGCGCCGGTGGCCGCCAGCGCCCGGTGCGCCGTGTCCGGGACGCTGTCCACCCCGCCCCCGAACGCCAGCTGCACCACGTCCATCAGCAGGCTGAAGGCCGCCGCCCCGGCCAGCCCGCACAGCGCCCACAGCACCCGGCGCAGCGCCGGTGTCCGTCCCCGCCGGGCCACCGCCACCCCGGCCGACGCCGCCGCCACACCCACGCCGGCGACCACCCAGCCCAGCCAGGAGGCGCCGAACAGCGCCGTCCCGCTCAGCGCGCACCCCAGCCCGAACCCGCCGTACCCGACGCCCCACCCGGCCACCGCCCGGCCGCTCGCCACCCAACGACCCTGTGCCCAACGACCCAGTGCCCAACGACCCCGTACCCACCTGCTCTTCACCGACCCGCTGTTCGCCATGGCCCCAGGCTCGCCCGCCCGGCGGGACCCCGGCCTCCGCCTCCGAGACGAACCCGCTCCCCCGCCCGAGGGATCCCACCGACCTTGCGTTGGAGTGCACTCCAACTCCTAACCTCGGAGCCGCCCTTCACCCACCCCTCAGGGAGACCCCACCATGCGCTACCGCGTCCTCGGCGGCACCGGCATCGAGGTGAGCGCCTACTGCCTGGGCACCATGATGTTCGGCGCGATCGGCAACCCCGACCACGACGACTGCGCCCGGATCATCCACACCGCCCTCGACCGGGGGATCAACTTCGTGGACACCGCCGACATGTACTCGGCCGGCGAGTCCGAGGAGATCGTCGGCAAGGCGCTGGCCGCCCGCGGCGACCGGGACGACGTCGTGCTCGCCACCAAGGTGCACTTCCCGATGGGCGAGGGCCGCAACCGCAGCGGCAACTCCCGGCGGTGGATCACCCGGGCCGTCGAGGACAGCCTGCGGCGGCTGCGCACCGACCGGATCGACCTCTACCAGGTGCACCGGCCGGACCACACCACCGACATCGAGGAGACCCTGGCCGTCCTCGGCGACCTCGTCCGGGCCGGCAAGATCCTCGCCTTCGGCAGCTCCACCTTCCCCGCCGATCAGCTCGTCGAGGCGCACCACGTGGCCGAGCGCCGCGCCCTGCCGCGTCTGCGCACCGAACAGCCGCCGTACTCGCTGCTCGCGCGCGGGGTGGAGGCCCATGTGCTGCCGGTGGTCCAGCGGCTCGGCATGGGCGCGCTGACCTGGTCCCCGCTGGCCTCCGGCTTCCTCACCGGCCGGTACCGCAAGGACCGTCCGTTCGACCTCGGCACCGGCCGGGCCGCCCTGCACCCGGCCCGCTTCGACCCGGCACTGCCCACCACGACCGCCAAGCTGGAGGCGGTCGAGGCGTTCACCGCCCTCGCCGATGACCTCGGCCGCACCCTCCCCGAACTGGCCCTGGCCTTCCCGCTGGCCCACCCCGCCGTCACCTCGGTGATCATCGGCCCGCGCACCCTCGACCAGCTGGAGGCCGCCCTGAAGGGCGCCGACCTCGTCCTCGACGACGCCGCCCTCGACCGCATCGACGCGATCGTCCCGCCCGGCACCAACGTCTACCACCCCGACGGCGTCTGGCAGCCCCCGTCCCTCACCACCCCCGCCCTCCGCCGCCGCCCCACCCCCGACCGCCCGGCCCGCTGACCCGCAGACCCCGTCGAGGCGCTCCAGCGCAGGGGGCAGAACGCGCCGACTCCGACGGCTACGGCGACGAGGACCGGGTCGGCGACATCGACCCGTGGGAGCGCGGGTGACCGAGCGGCCGACGCCGACGCGGGCTCCTCGAAACCACGTTGGCGCCGGTCCGCCGCTTCCTCCCGGCCCTCGAGACCTGCCGGGGCGGCTACTCCCGTGGGGCGGCGAAGGAGTGCACGACGACGGTGCGGCCGGCGGGCCACAGCTGGTCGCCGCTGCCGAGCCAGGTCCATCCGAGGCGGCGGTAGAAGGCCACTGCCGGGGTGTCGGCGGCCAGGACGTCGAGGACGGGGTGCAGCCCGAGCGCCCGCGCGTGCGCCACGGCGCTCGCCATCAGCCGGGCGCCGATCCGGTGGCCGCGCGCCGCCGGGGCGACGTAGAGCCGGCCGATCACGGCGGTGAGCTCCGGCCGGCCGCCGGTGCGGGTGCTCCACAGGCCGGGGGCGACGTCCCCGGGGGCGCTGCGCGCGAGCCCGACGTGCCCGGCCAGTCCACCCTCCGAGCCGTCGGGTTCGGCCGCCGAGGCGATCCAGGCGGCGAGCAGGCCGCCGGGGGTCAGCCAGGCGGCGGGCCGGTCGGGCCAGTCGGCGGGGTAGCCGTCGGTGCGGTGGACGTCGCCGAGCACCCGGACACAGTCGGCGAGGTCGGCGGGGCGGCGCCGTCGTACGGACACCCCGGACCCGGCCCGCCGTGAACCGGACGCGACGACATTGGCGCGTTCTTCAAGGTCAGCCATGCCGGTACGTTACCGGCCGGGCCTCACCCCCGCAGCAGGTCGACGACCCCGGTCAAGTCCTCCTCGCCGCTGCCGATCTCCAGCCGTCGCTCCATCAACCGGAAGAACGGGGCGAGGAGGGGTGGGCATGGCGACCGTGCCGAGGCCGGGGGCGTACGTCTGCGGGATCGACGCCGCGATGGACGTCATCGGCGGCAAGTGGAAGGTGCTGATCCTCTGGGCCCTGGACGAGCACCCGGACTGCCGGTTCGGCGAGCTGCGCCGGCTGGTGCCGGGGATCACCGAGCCCTCAGGCGATCGCGGCCGACACCACCGCCGCCACCGCGATGTTGCAGCTGGCGGACACCCAGACCGCCGGGTGCGGCTCCGGCTCGACCAGGATCGCGCCCAGCTTCCCGGGCGTCAGCAGGTCCACCGCCCAGAACGCGACGGTCATCAGCACCAGCCCGAGCACGCCGTAACACGCCGTCGAGACCAGGCCCTTGGCGAAGTCCTCGTAGGTGTACATGATCGCGGTGAAGACGATGCCGCCGATGCCGAGCAGCGCGGAGCTGAGCAGGACGGCGGCGTTGCGGTTGCGTTCGATCCAGATCTGGTGGCCCAGCTTCCCGGGCGTCAGCAGGTCCACCAGACCGACGCCGAGGAGCAGCAGCACCACGCCGACGGCGCCGTAGGCCGCCGCCGCGCCGAGCCCGTGCAGGATGTCGTTCATGGGTTCCAGCTCCCGGTCCGCTCGCCGATCCCCGACCTCCCCGGTCAAGGGCTGGCAAAAGATACCCCACCCGGGTGAGCCGCGGGCCGGGTAGCCGGAAACCCGGGACGGCTCAGTCCTCCTCCTCCGCGAGGTGGTCGACGCAGGCGGCGATCGCGAGCAGCAGGCCGGGCTCCGCGCCGTCGGCGATCTCCACGCCGTAGGTGTCGCGGATCCGGAACCACTTGCGGGAGATCCGGGCGAGCTCGTCGCCGTGCTCGTCCTCGATCCGGTAGTCCTTGTCGATCAGGTTCCCGGTGATCTTCAGCTCGCCGCCGGAGGCCAGCTCCACCCGGTACTTGTCGCGGAACGGGGTGAACAGCTTCTCCCGGACGGTCGCCAGCTCCTCGCCGTCGGCGTCCTCGATCCGCATCGCGTCCCGGACGGTGAGCATCTTCTCCCGCACCACCGCGACGACCCGGCCGTGCGCGTCCTTCAGCTCGAAGGTGTGCCGCAGCCGCAGCACCTTGCCGTCGACCAGGTAGGCCTTCTCCCCCCGGTCGTCCTCGATCCAGTAGTCGTCGCCGACCGCGAACAGCTTCTCCCGCACCATGTACCGCACCACAGCGTTCTCCTCCGTGTCGACGTCCCGACGTCCGTTGACGTGCGGCCCCATTCGACCGGATCCCCCCACCCGCCGGGAAGCACCGCCACACACCCGCTTCAATACCGCCATGCGACCCGACACCACCACCCCGCTGCGCAGCGACCGCCTGGACCTCCTCCCGCTCGGGCCCGAACACGCCGAGGAGATGGCCGCCGCCCTCGCCGACCCGGCGCTGCACGCCTTCACCGGCGGCGCCCCGGCCACCGCCGACGCACTGCGCACCCGCTACGCCCGCCTCGCCGCCGGCTCCCCCGACCCCGCCGAGGCCTGGGGCAACTGGGCACTGCGGCTACGCGCCGAAGGCCGCCTGGTCGGCTACGTCCAGGCCACCGTCGGCCCGGAGGCCACCGAGCTGGCCTGGGTGGTCGGCACCCCCTGGCAGGGCCGCGGCCTGGCCGTCGAGGCCGCCCGAGCCCTCCTCGCCCACCTCACCGGCGCCGGCGTCAGCACCGTGATCGCCCACATCCACCCCGAACACCACGCCTCCGCCGCCGTCGCCCGGGCCCTCGGCCTCGCCCCCACCCCCGAGAACCAGGACGGCGAGACCCGCTGGCAGCTCAGCTGGAGGCCGCCCCGCTGATCCCGGGCGCCACGAACCGCCGGTGCAGCGGCGTGAACGTCACCACCGGCTCACTGGTGACGCCCAGCTTGCCCTTCACCACCGGCAGCAGCCGCTCTTCCCCGAACCGCTGGAAGTGCTCCGGCGACGCCCACACATCGGTCACCCGCAGCCCGTCCGCGTCGAACCACGCCACGTGCAGGTACCCGCCGTCCGGCGCGCGCTCCTCCCACCCCACCTCGGCCCGCGCAGCCTCGTACAGCTCGGGCGTGATCCCGGGCCACCGCATGCTCATCACCACGGACATCGTCATCGCCTCCGCATCCTCGGCTCACCTCCCACGCTAGACACCCCCCGCCGTGATCACCCCCCGGCGGCCGCCCCCACCCCACCCGGAATGCGCCCGCCACCCGATGGGGTTGGATACGGGCATGGCATCTCGTGCACGTGTACGCGCCCCCGAGCTGGTCGGGGCAGGCGGTTGGCTGAACACCGGCGGCAAGGACCTCACCCTCGCCGACTTCCGGGGCAAGATCACCGTCCTGGACTTCTGGACCTTCTGCTGCATCAACTGCCTGCACGTCCTGGACGAGCTGCGGGAGCTGGAGGAGAAGCACCGCGACACCGTGGTGATCGTCGGCGTGCACTCCCCCAAGTTCGTGCACGAGGCCGACCACCAGGCCGTGGTGGACGCCGTCGCCCGGTACGAGGTGCACCACCCGGTGCTGGACGATCCGGCGCTGGCCACCTGGAAGCAGTACGCGGTGCGCGCCTGGCCGACGCTGGTGGTGATCGACCCGGAGGGCTACGTGGTCGCGCAGCACGCGGGCGAGGGCCACGCGCACGCGATCGCCCGGCTGGTGGAGGAGCTGGAGGCGGAGCACGCCGCGAAGGGCACGCTGCGCCGCGGCGACGGCCCGTACGTGGCGCCGGAGCCGACCGCGGGGGACCTGAAGTTCCCCGGCAAGGCGGTCCGCCTCCCGAACGGCCACTTCCTGGTCGCCGACTCCGGCCACCACTCGCTGGTGGAGCTGGCCGAGGACGGCGAGACGGTGGTCCGCCGGATCGGCGACGGGCAGCGCGGTCTGGTGGACGGCGCCGACCCCCGGTTCAGCGAGCCGCAGGGCCTGGTGCTGCTGCCCGAGGGCCACGGCCTGGACTACGACGTGGTGGTCGCCGACACCGTCAACCACGCCCTGCGCGGGGTGCGGCTGTCGGACGGCACCGTGACCACCCTGGCCGGCACCGGCCGCCAGTGGTGGCAGGGCTCGGCGACCGAGGGTCCGGCCCGCGAGGTGGACCTCTCCTCCCCGTGGGACGTCGCGTGGTTCGACGGCCGGGTGTGGATCGCCATGGCCGGCGTGCACCAGCTGTGGGCGTACGACCCGGCGGCCGGCACGGTCGGCGTCGCGGCCGGCACCACCAACGAGGGCCTGGTGGACGGGCCCGCCGCCGAGGCCTGGTTCGCCCAGCCGTCCGGCCTGGCCGTCTCCGCGGACGGCGAGCGGCTCTGGGTGGCCGACTCCGAGACCTCGGCCGTGCGCTGGGTTTCACGTGAAACGAAGACCGTCCACACCGCCGTCGGCACCGGCCTGTTCGACTTCGGCCACCGCGACGGCGCGGCCGAGCAGGCCCTCCTCCAGCACCCGCTGGGCGTCACCGTGCTGCCGGACGGCTCGGTGGCGATCAGCGACACCTACAACCACGCGCTGCGCCGCTTCGACCCGGCGAGCGGCGAGGTCTCGACCCTGGCCACCGACCTGCGCGAGCCCTCCGGGGCAGTGCTGGTGGACGGCGACATCGTGGTGGTCGAGTCGGCCCGGCACCGGCTGACCAGGCTGCGGCTGCCCGAGGAGGCGGTGCGGGTCGAGTCGGTCGCGCACCGCACCCAGCGGGCGGCCACCGAGGTCGCGCCGGGCGCGTTCCGGCTGGACGTGGTGTTCTCGGCGCCGAGCGGCCAGAAGCTGGACGAGCGGTACGGCCCGTCCACCCGGCTGCTGGTCAGCGCGACCCCGCCGGAGCTGCTGGTCTCGGGCGCGGGCGCGGACTCCGACCTGTCCCGGGAGCTGGTGCTCTCGGACGAGGTCGCCGAGGGCGTGCTGCACGTCTCCGCGATGGCGGCCTCCTGCGACGACGACCCGGAGATCGAGTTCCCGGCCTGCCACGTCCACCAGCAGGACTGGGGCGTGCCGGTGAAGCTGACCGCCGACGGCGCCCGCCGCCTCCCCCTGGTGCTCGCCGGGATGGAGTAGGCACACGTGCGAGGGGCCCGGCGGAGTGCGCTCCGCCGGGCCCCTCGCACGTGGGGGCTCAGCCCTCCAGGAACGCCTTGATGGCGCTGGCCAGCAGGTACGGGTCCTCAGCCCCGCACAGCTCGCGCGCCGAGTGCATGGACAGCGCCGCAATGCCGCAGTCCACCGTCTTGATGCCCAGGCGGGCGGCCGTGATCGGGCCGATGGTGGTGCCGCAGGGCATGGCGTTGTTGGAGACGAAGGTCTGCCACGGCACGCCCGCCTTCTCGCAGGCGGCGGCGAACACGGCCCGGCCGATGCCGTCGGTCGCGTAGCGGTTGTTGACGTTGACCTTGAGGATCGGCCCGCCGTTCGGCATCGGGTGGTGGCCCGGCTCGTGCCGCTCGGTGTAGTTCGGGTGGACGGCGTGGCCCATGTCCGAGGAGAGACAGACCGTCCCGGCGAGCGCCCGGGCGCGGTCCTCCGGGGTGCCGCCGCGCGCGTGGACCGTCCGGTCGAGGACGTTGCCGAGCAGCGGGCTCTGCGCGCCGGTGTCGGACTCGCTGCCGGTCTCCTCGTGGTCGAAGGCGGCCAGCACCGGGATGTACGGCAGCTGGGCGGCGCCCTCGGCCGTGGCGACGGCGGCGAGCGCGGCGGTGGCCGCGTGGACGGACAGCAGGTTGTCCAGGCGCGGGCCGGCCAGCAGCTCGCGGTCCCGGCCCAGGTAGGAGGGGGGCTGGACGTCGTGCGTCATGAGGTCCCAGCCGGCCACGTCGGCGGCGTCGAGCCCGGCCCGCTGGGCGACGTAGGAGATCAGTGCGCCCTCGTCGACCGGGCCGAGGCCCCAGATCGGGGTGAGGTGGCGCTGCTTGTCGAGCTTCATGCCGTCGTTGACCTGACGGTCCAGGTGGATCGCCAGCTGCGGCACCCGCAGCAGCGGCTCGTCCAGCTGCACCAGCCGCCAGCTGCCGTCCTTCAGAGCCAGGCGGCCCGAGAGACCGAGGTCGCGGTCGAGCCAGGTGTTCAGCGGCACCCCGCCGTAGATCTCCACGGCGATCTGGCGCCAGCCCGCCGAGCCGGTGTCCGGCAGCGGCTTGACCCGCAGGTTCGGCGAGTCGGTGTGCGTGCCGACCACCCGGAACGGCGTCTCGGGCCCGGCCCCCTCCGGCAGGTACCAGGCGATCAGCGCGCCGCCGCGGATCAGGTAGCGACCCCCGGCCGCGGCGTCCCAGGCGTCCGTCTCGGCGACCTGCCGAAAGCCCGCCTTCTCCAGCCGCTCGGCGGCGCTCGCGACCGCGTGGTACGGGGACGGCGAGGTGCCGAGGAACGCGATCAGATCGTCGCTGTGCGTCCGGTCGAAGAATGCCTGGCGGGCGGCGGTCGACATACTGCTCCTGGGTCGAGGGAGGGCCGAAGCCGGATGGGGAGTCGGCTTCGCACCTTGAGCATATGCCCGTACACGGACAGGGCACTCGCATCGTCGCAACGGATGCAGAACACGGACACAACCGTGAAGTGACGCCCCGCCGGACGTCGTACACCCAGAGATCCGCCCTGGTCGCGGACGGTCATCCCGCCGCCGCGCCGCAGTCCGGTGAATCCGCCGGATGACCCCTCGTCAGGCGAGCTCGGCACCGGCCGGCGAGCTCGGCGGGTCCCGCCGCGCTGCCGACGGGCACCGGGAATCCCGCCGTTTCACACCACTGCCCGACAGCCGGGTGATAACACTCGTCACAGTGAAGTCCCCGGGGAGAAAAGCGTGTTGACCACAACGGGCACAACCGACGAAACGGCCGTCGAGCCGCCGCCCGCCGCCACCCGGTCGCGGGCGGCGCGGCGCAGACGGGCCCTGGCGGGGGTGGCGCTGGCCGCCGCGCTGGTGGCGGTCGGCGGGGTGGGGGCGGCGACCCTGGTGAAGTCGCCGGCCGAGCGGGCGGCGCAGGCGGCGCCGCCGCCGAACAGTCTGATCACCGCGCCGGTGGTCAGCCAGGTGCTGACGAAGTCGGTGGCGGCGCGGGCGGTGGTGTACCCGCCGGCCCAGTACAACGTGGTGCCCGCCCCGGCCGCGGCCGACATCACCCAGCTGTTCGTGTCGAAACTGGGGGTCAAGCCGGGGGACGCCGTCACCGCCGGGCAGTTGCTCGCCGAGGTGTCCGGGCAGCCGCTGTTCGCGCTGCCGGGCCCGGTGCCCGCGTACCGGGACATCAAGCCGGGCGGCACCGGCCCGGACGTCGCCGAACTCCAGGACGCCCTGGGGGGATTGGGCCTCGCGGTCGGGGAGGACGACAAGGGCGTGTTCGGCCCGGGGACGGCGCAGGCGGTGACGGCGTTCTACCGCAGGCTCGGCTACCCGGTGCCGACCACCGGCGCGGCCACCCAGCAGGCGGTGGACGCGGCACAGAAGGCGGTGGACACCGACCGGCAGTCGCTGGACGGGCTCCTCGCCCAGCAGAAGTCCGGCGCCACCCGGCCGACCGCCCCCGCACCGACCACAGCCCCGACCACAGCCCCCACCGAGGCCCCGCCGCCCGCTGCCGGCCCCGGCCCCGACCTCGACCAGCAGATCTCCGCCGCCAGGAAACAGCTGGCCGCCGACCAGGCCGCCCTGGCCAAGGCCCGGGCGGTGAACGGCCCGATGGTCCCCGCCGCCCACGCGGTGTTCCTGCCGACGCTCCCGGCCACCGTCACCGCCGTCAACGGCGCGGTGGGCTCGCCCGCCACCGGCCCGCTGCTCTCGCTGACCAGCGGCGGCCTCAGCGTCACCGGACAGCTGACGCCGGGCCAGGCCGCTGGGGTCAAGCCGGGCATGGCCGTCGAGATCCTGGCCGAGGACACCGGAACCACCGTCACCGGCACCGTCGCCGAGGTCGGCGCCCCGACCACCGCACCCCCGGCCGGCAAGGTGATCACCCTCGGCGGCCCGGCCGCGGCCGGCGGCGGCGCATCGGCCCCCGGACAGCCCGGTGCGCCCGCCGCCGGAGCGCCCAACGGCCAAGCGGGAGGCCCCGGTTACGTCCCGGTGGCGATCACCCCGAGCACCCCGCTGCCGGCCGCGCTGAACGGCCGCAACGTCCGGCTCACCGTGCTGAAGGACAAGGCGGGCGCCCCGGTGACCGCCGTCCCGGTGGCCGCGATCTCCACCAACGCGGCCGGCCTGACCTCCGTCACCAAGGTCGACGCCACCGGCACCCGGACCACCGTCCCGGTCACCACCGGGGTCAGCGCCGACGGACTGGTCGCCGTCGCCCCGGCCGCCGGCGCCGAACTGCACCCCGGCGACCAGGTGGTGGTCGGCAAGTGAGGCAAGTGAGGCACGAGAGGCCAGAGAGGCAAGAGGGGCACGCGAGTCACGTGACGACCGGGACGCCCCCGGTCATCCGGCTGGACGGAGTGGGCCGCACCCACCCTGGACAGCCGCCCGTGGTGGCGCTACGGCCGACCGACCTGACCGTCCACCGCGGCGAGTACCTGGCCGTCACCGGCCCGTCCGGCTCCGGCAAGTCCACCCTGCTGCACCTGCTCGGCCTGCTCGACACCCCCACCACCGGCCGCTACGAGCTGGACGGCATCGACACTGCGAGCCTGCGCGACCGGGACCGCGCGACCCTGCGCGGGCGCCGGATCGGCTTCGTCTTCCAGTCCTTCCACCTGCTGCCGCACCGCACCGCCGAGGAGAACGTCGTCCTCGCCCAGGTCTACAACCGCACCCCGGCCCGGGCCCGCCGGGCGGCCGCCCTGGCGGCGCTGCGCCTGGTCGGGCTCGGCCACCGCACCGACGCGCTGCCGAGCACCCTGTCCGGCGGGGAGCGCCAGCGGGTGGCGATCGCCCGGGCCCTGGTGAACCGGCCGAGCCTGCTGCTGTGCGACGAGCCGACCGGCAACCTGGACTCGGCCAACGCCGACGCCGTCCTCGCCCGGTTCGACGACCTCCACGCCCAGGGCTTCACCCTCGTCGTCATCACCCACGACCCCGCGGTGGCCGCCCGGGCCGGGCGCCGGGTGGCGATCCGCGACGGCGTGCTGAGCGAGCGCGAGGGCCTGCCCAGCGAGGCCGAGGTGCCCGCCCGGTGAGCCGCCCCGCCCGCAGCCCCCGCAAGGTCCGCAGCGCCCGTTCCGCGCTCCCCGGGCCGTCCGCCCGCCTGGGCCTGCGCGACCTGCTCTCCGAGGCCCTCTCCGGCCTCCTGCAACGCCCCGGCCGCTCGGTGCTGACCATGCTCGGCACCGTGCTGGGCATCGGCGCGTTCGTCGCCGTCCTCGGCCTGACCGCGACCGCCTCCGGCCAGATCGGCGAACAGTTCAGCCTCACCAAGGCCACCACGGTCACCGTGACCGACCGTCCACGCCCCGACGGCGTCGCCCCCGGCGCCAACCCGCCGAGCAACTTCCCCGCGGACGCCGACCGCCGGCTCGCCGCGATCGACGGCGTCCGGGCGGGCGGCGTCTGGTGGCCGGTCCCCACCGCCCCGGTGATCTCCAGCCGCCCGAACGGCCCCGACGAGGGCACCGGTCTGACGGTGCTGGCCGCCACCCCGGGCGCGGTGTCCGCGATGGAGCCGACCCTGGCCGCCGGGGTCACCATGGACGCCTTCGTCCAGCGCACCGCGCAGCCCGTGGTGCTGCTGAGCGAGGCCGCCGCCAAGCGCCTCGGGGTGAGCCGCCTGGACGCCCAGCCGGCCGTCTTCCTCGACGGCGTCCCGTACTCGGTGATCGGGATCTACTCGGACGTCCGGCGCCAGCCGGGCGCCCTGCTCGGCCTGCTGATCCCGGCCAGTACGGCGCTGGAGCGGTACGGCAACCCGGCCCCGGAGCCGGAGCGGGGCGCCCAGGGCCTGGTCGCCACCCGGGTCGGCGCCGCCCCGGTGGTGGCCGCGCAGATCCCGCTCGCGCTGCGGCCGGACGCCCCGGACGCGTTCACCGTCGTCCCGCCGCCGGATCCGCACAGCCTCCAGGACCAGGTGACCTCCGACCTGACCGGCCTGTTCCTGGCGCTGGCCGGGATCTGCCTGCTGGTGGGCGCGGTGGGCATCGCCAACACCACGCTGGTCGCCGTCCTGGAGCGGACCGGGGAGATCGGCCTGCGCCGCTCGCTGGGCGCCCGCACCGGGCACATCGCGGCCCAGTTCCTGACCGAGTCGACGGCCCTGGGCACCCTCGGCGGCCTGATCGGCACCGGCCTCGGCGTGGTCACCGTGGTCGGGGTGGCGGCGGCCCGCGACTGGACGGCCGTCCTCCAGCCGGCCGCCACCCTGCCCGCCCCGCTGATCGGCACCGTCGTCGGCCTGCTGGCCGGCCTCTACCCCGCCCTCCGCGCCGCCCGCACCGACCCCCTGAAGGCCCTCCGCAGCACCTGAGGCCCCGTGGACTGGAACGCCGAAGGGCCCGGCAGGAAGCCGGGCCCTTCGGTTGAGGGTGGTGTCAGGCAGTCGGGGGTGCAGGGGCCTAGAAGGCCTCCTCCGCCAGCTCCATGATCTCGTTGTCGATGCCCTCGGCGATCAGTCGCTGCGGGGCGACGGTCGGCAGCACGTTCTTGGCGAAGAAGCGGGCCGCCGCGACCTTGCCCTGGTAGAACGGCACGTCCTTCTCCGAGGCGCCGGCCTCCAGCTTGGCCAGGGCCACCGCGGCCTGGCGCAGCAGCAGCCAGCCGACCACGACGTCGCCGGAGACCATCAGCAGGCGGGTGGTGTTGAGGCCCACCTTGTACATGTTCTTGACGTCCTGCTCGACCGAGGACAGGTCGGCCAGCAGCTTGCCGATGATGGCCTCCAGGTCACCCGCGGCCTTGGCGAGCAGCTCGCGCTCGGCGGCCAGGGCGTCGCCGCCGGCGGCGGAGGCGATGAACTTCTGGATCTGCTCGGACAGCGCGGTCAGCGCCTGGCCGCCGTCCTTGACGATCTTGCGGAAGAAGAAGTCCTGGCCCTGGATGGCGGTGGTGCCCTCGTACAGGGTGTCGATCTTGGCGTCGCGGATGTACTGCTCGATCGGGTACTCCTGCAGGTAGCCGGAGCCACCGAAGGTCTGCAGGGACTGGGCGAGCTGCTCGTAGGACTTCTCCGAGCCGTAGCCCTTGACGATCGGCAGCAGCAGGTCGTTCAGGCGCTCGGCGGCCTCGTCGCGCTCGCCGCGCAGCTTGGCGGCCAGCATGTCGTCCTGGGTGGACGCGGTGAACAGGACCAGCGCGCGCATGCCCTCGGCGTAGGCCTTCTGGGTCAGCAGCGAGCGGCGCACGTCGGGGTGGTGGGTGATGGTGACGCGCGGGGCGGTCTTGTCCAGGAACTGCGAGATGTCGGCACCCTGCACGCGCTCCTTGGCGTACTCCAGGGCGTTCAGGTAGCCGGTGGAGAGGGTGGCGATGGCCTTCGTACCGACCATCATCCGGGCGAACTCGATGATCTTGAACATCTGGCGGATGCCGTCGACGGTCTCGCCGAGCAGCCAGCCCTTGGCCGGGTGCTTGGCGCCGAAGGTCATCTCGCAGGTGTTGGAGGCCTTGAGGCCCATCTTGTGCTCGACGTTGGTGGCGTAGACGCCGTTGCGCTCGCCGAGCTCGCCGGTCTCCCAGTCGAAGTCGAACTTCGGCACGATGAAGAGGCCGAGGCCCTTGGTGCCCGGCTTACCGCCCTCGGGGCGGGCCAGCACCATGTGGATGATGTTCTCGGACATGTCGTGCTCGCCCGAGGTGATGAAGCGCTTCACACCCTCGATGTGCCAGGAGCCGTCCTCCTGCTTGATCGCCTTGGTGCGGCCGGCGCCCACGTCCGAACCGGCGTCCGGCTCGGTCAGGACCATGGTGGAGCCCCAGAGGCGGTCGGTCATCCGCTTGGCGACCTCCAGCTGCTCCGGGGTGCCCTCCTCGGCGATGACGCCGGCGAAGGCCGGGCCGGAGGAGTACATCCAGATGGCCGGGTTCGAGCCGAGGATCTGCTCGGCGAAGGCCCAGATCAGGGAGTTCGGGGTGACCTGGCCACCGATGGACTCCGGGATGCCCAGACGCCACCACTCGGCGTCCATGAAGGTCTGGTAGCTCTTCTTGAAGGTGGCCGGGATCGGCGCGGTGTTGGTCTCCGGGTCGAAGACCGGCGGGTTGCGGTCGGTGTCGGCGAAGGAGGCGGCGAGGTCGTTCTCGGCGAGGCGCGCGATCTCGCTCAGGATGTTCTTCGCGGTCTCGACGTCCATGTCCGCGAACGGTCCGGTGCCGTAGACCTGCTCGCGGCCGAACACCTCGAAGAGGTTGAACTCCACGTCCCGCAGGTTGGACTTGTAGTGACCCATGGCCGTTTTCTCCGGTTCGTCGCTTCCGGGAGACCGCCGCGTTCGGGCGTCCCGTACCCACCAGTAGGCATCATGATGCTACCCAGCGGTAACTTGGGCAAGCCCCTGGCGGTGAATCCGCTATGAACGTGGTCACGTCCCACAAGCCGGGACGACCACTCCTTGTCAGGATCGGCGCCAGCGCGGGCGGCTGCGCTCCCGCTAGCCTGTCCGTGTGTACGGATATGACCAGAACGCATACCCGGGTGACCCCTACCAGCAGCAGGCGGGTCCGCAGCCGGGCATGAACGGCATGCCCGGCGCCGACGCCTACGGCGCGCAGTCGCAGGCGAACCAGCAGTCCCTCTACCCCGAGCCCTCCCCGCCGTCCCTCGCGGACGCCGTCCGGGCCTTCACCACCGGCTCGATGGCGGTCGAGGACTTCCAGGCCATCTTCATCACCTCGAAGGTGCACTGCCCGCGCGGCGACCGCCCGGGCTTCCTGGCGCTGCACAACACGCCGACGCCGGTGATCCCGATGTTCAGCTCGCTGAAGGAACTGCGCCGCTACGCCGGCAAGGACTCCAAGCACTTCACCGTCACCGGCGCCGAGGTCCTGGACCTGCTGCCGACCGGCTACGGCTTCGCGCTCGACATGGAGGGCGAGCACCGGATGGTGTTCGACGCCAAGGCGGTCGAGCAGATGGTCGACTTCACCATGCGCCGGATGTATGGCTAGCGACCGCTTCGCGGCCGCCAGCCATTGCTTCGCAGACGGCTAGCCCACCCTGGAGAGGAGCCCTGGTTCCTCCGTCACGACATAGTTCAATTTTCAACTTGCTTCTTGTTGAGGATTGAACTAATCTCGTGGACGTAGGCCAGAGGAACCCCCGAAGGAGGCCGACATGCCCGCCGTGACCGTCGAAAACCCGCTGACCCTGCCCCGCGTCGCCACCCCGGACCCCGCCGTCACGAGCGCCCGCCCGGTCCTCACCGTGGTCACCGCGCCCGAGGGCTTCGAGGGCGAGGGCTTCCCCGTCCGCCGCGCCTTCGCCAAGATCAACACCAAGTACCTCGACCCGTTCATCATGATGGACCAGATGGGCGAGGTGGAGTACGCCGCCGGCGAGCCCAAGGGCACGCCCTGGCACCCGCACCGCGGCTTCGAGACGGTCACCTACCTGATCGACGGCGAGTTCATCCACAAGGACTCGCACGGCGGCGGCGGCCACCTCGGCGGCGGCGACACCCAGTGGATGACGGCCGGCTCGGGCATCCTGCACATCGAGACCCCGCCGGAGTCGCTGGTCATGACCGGCGGCCTGTTCCACGGCATCCAGCTCTGGGTCAACCTCCCGGCCTCGGACAAGATGACCACCCCGCGCTACCAGGACATCCACGGCGGCCACGTCAAGCTGCTCTCCACCCCGGACGGCGGCGCGGTCCTGCGGCTGATCGCGGGCGAGCTGGACGGCCACCAGGGCCCGGGCGTCACCCACACCCCGATCACCCTGCTGCACGCCAGCATCACCCCGGGCGCGCAGGTCACCCTCCCGTGGCGGCCCGACTTCAACGCGCTCGCCTACGTCCTCAACGGCGACGGCACCATCGGCGCCGAGGGCCGGCCGATCCACACCGGGCAGGCGGCGGTGTTCGGCGAGGGCGACACCATCACCGTCTCCGCCGACACCAAGCAGGACTCCCGGCACCCCAACCTGGACGTCATCCTGCTCGGCGGGCAGCCGATCCGTGAGCCGGTCGCCTGGTACGGGCCGTTCGTGATGAACAGCCACCGCGAACTGGAGCAGGCCATGCGGGACTTCCAGTCCGGCAGGTTCGGCCACCCGATCGACTGACCCGCACCACCCGGCGACGCCTCGGCCGTCCCGCCGCTGCCCTACAGCAGCGCGTAGACGGCCGAGGCGTCGTCGTGCCGCTTGCCGCGCGGCCAGCGCTCGCAGGCGGCGTCCGCCCGTTCGACCTCGCGGACCTGGGCGATCAGTTCACCCGGCCCGGACTCGGCGAGCAGCCGCAGCACGTCCGCCCAACTGCCCAGCCCGAAGCGCTCGGTGTAGCGCGAGGCGCCGTCGGTGAGGGCGGCCAGGGCGTGCAGCCGCTCCAGCCGGACGAAGCCGGTCTCGGCGTGCCCGGCGGCCCTCGGACTGGCGGCGGCGATCCACGGGCCGTTGCCCCGGTTGCGGGCGGCCCGGACGGCCAGCGCGTACTCCAGGTGCAGGGCGGCCCGCTCGGCCGAGCCGGGGACGGTCGCCCAGATCTGCCGGCGCAGCCCCTCCCCGCCGGGGAAGCGCTGGTTGTCCCCGATCACCTTCGGCGGGCCGTCCTTGTACTCCAGCACCAGCAGCGAGTCGCCGAGCACCAGGTACTCCAGCGACTCGCCGTGCCGCCGGGCCGCGACCACCATCGCGGCGGGCGTGTTCGGATGGGCGAGGTCGCAGCGGCCGCCGTGCAGCGCGGCCGTCTCCACGATGGCGTCGGACAGGCACTCGGCGATCGAGCGGTCCGCCCGGTCGGTGAGCCGGGCGAGCAGGTGCACGCCCAGCCGGCGGACGTACCAGGCGGTCCCGTGCCGGCACCCGGACTCCAGGCCGGTCGGCGAACTCGCACCGTCCAGCAGTACCAGCGCCTCCGGCGAGGCCGCCGCGAAGTCCTCGCTCTCGCGGCCCGGCCGCCGTGCTTCCCCTGCGAGCTGTAGCTGCATCCCGACAGTGTGGCCGCCGCCCCCGGCCCGCGCCCAGACCCGTGCGCCGGTGTGGCGCGGGCCGGTGCCCGCCGCCGGGTGGCAGCCGGGGCAATCCGGCCATACCGTCGGATAACGACTGGACAATTCGGCCAATCAGGGCCTGTCAGGTTTGGGATCACCTTCGGGTGTCCGGGCAGCCCGGGACTGACGAGGAGCAGGACATGTTCTGGCAGTTCATCGTGCTGTGCGCCGCCTCGCTCGGCTTTCCGACCGCCGCGCTGCTCTTCCTGATCGGCGGCCCCCGGTTCCCGGACGAGCAGCCCGGCGACGAGTCCGGGACGAGTGCCCGGACGAGCGCCTAGGACGCGTGCCCAGGACGCGCGCCTAGGCCTTCCAGGCCGGGTCGCGGCCCAGCAGGGCCAGCGCCCGGTCGAACCGGCCGCCGTCCGCACCCGGGTCGAGCGGCGGGCGGAAGGCCTTGCCCGGCACCCGGTTCTCCGGGGCCGCCGGGACGGCCTCGGTGACCGCCAGCAGCGCGGCGGCGAGCTCATCGTCGCCGTCGACGGCCGCGACCAGGCCCGCGGCGTCGCCGAGCGCGGCCGCGACGTCCCAGCCGTGCACCAGGGTGTCGAGCAGGTGGAAGCCGACGGCCCGGGGCAGCGGGAAGGGCTCGGCGCCCTGGATCTCGGGGAGCCAGAGCCCGCGGCCGGCCGCCGCGGCCTCGTGGAAGGCCGCGGTCAGCTCCGCGCCCGTCCGGCGGAAGGCGCCGGCCGGGTCCTCGCCGACCGGGGCGTCCGCGAAGAGCGCGAGGTCGGGCCCGGCGCCGCGGGCGGCCGCGGCGAAGCCCTGGTGCTGGCCGACCACGTGCTCCAGCAGCCGGCGCAGCGTCCAGCCCGCGCAGGGGGTGGGCAGGTCCAGCTGCTCCGGGCGGACGGCGTCCACCACCTCGGCGGCCAACTCCAGTGATTGCGCGTGCAGTTCGATGAGCCTCATGCGGCGGCGACCTCCAGGTCGGCGGACAGGAATCCGATCACCTGATCAACGACGGCCGGTTCCGCGATGATCCGGCGGTGGCCGAGCCCCTGGGTGACCACCAGGTCGAGCCGGTCCCCGTAGGCCTCCTTCAGCCGGTGCGCCTGGCTCAGCGGGACGACGTCGTCGCCCTCGTCGTGCAGCACCAGGACCGGCAGGTCGACCGCCACAGGCCGACGGGCGGCGTCGTACCGCTCCCAGGCCCCGGCGTCGCCGCCGAACAGGCCGTGCTCGATGCGCCGGCGCAGCGCGCGTTCGACGGTGGCGTCCAGCCCCAGCACGGCACAGAAGGCGGCCGGGAAGAAGTCGACCTCGGACACCCCGGAGACCGCCGCCAGCCGGTCGGCCCGCAGCCCGTCGGCCAGCGCGCCGAAGGCGGCGCAGACGCCCATCGAGTGGGCGACGACGGCCTCGAACGGGCCGTAGCGGTCCTGGAGTTGGAGCGCGAGGTGGCGGAACTCCAGCACGCTGGTGGCCCGCCCGCCGGAGTCGCCGTGGCCCGGTGCGTCAAAGGCGACGGCACTCAGGCCGAGCTCCCGCAGCCGGGGCACGTACGGCGCGAACCGGGAGGCCCGGGAGCGCCAGCCGTGCAGCAGCAGGACGGGCCGCTCGCCGCTGCCCCAGCGGTAGCCGACGACGGGCTTGCCGTTCACGGCCAGCCGCTCGACGGCGGCCTGCCGGTGGACCTCCTGTTCCGCCGGGCGCACCCGGCTGCGGCGCAGCGGCCGCTGGAACAGCTCGAACGCGGCCCGACCGGCCAGGCCGGGGGAGAGCCGCGCGGCGGGGTTGAGGGTGGTGCGGATCAGTGCCTGGGCCGGGTCCATCGGGTCTCCCTGTCGACGGGGTTCCTGGGGTGGGGCCGTGCTCGGTGCGGTGCTCGTGCGTGCCAGGTGGGCGATATTAGCACGACCGTTCGTACAGTTTTCCCGTCAGTTCTCTGGGCCCGCCGTGGCACACGCACTACCCTGGCGACACTGCACTGCGACGAGAACCGAGGTGAACGGTGGCCGGGTCGACCACGGACGGACGGGTCCTGCGCGGCGAGGAGACCCGCCGGGCCGTCCTGCGCCGCTCGGTCGAGATCGCCTCCGTCGAAGGCCTCGACGCGCTCTCCATCGGCCGGCTCGCCACCGACCTCGGGCTCAGCAAGAGCGGCGTGTTCGCCGGCTTCGGCTCCAAGGAGGAACTGCAGCTCGCCACCGTCCGCGCGGCCCGCCGGATCTTCGCCGACGCCGTCGTCGCCCCCGCCGCCGACGCCCTGCCCGGCCTCGCCCGGGCGCGCGCGCTCGGCGAGAACTGGCTCGCCTACTCACGGGCCCGGGTCTTCCCCGGCGGCTGCTTCTTCTACGAGGTCACCGCCGAGTTCGACGCCCGCCCCGGCGCCGTCCGGGACGCCCTCGCCGCCACCGCCCGGGAGTGGCACCAGGTGCTCACCGAAGCGCTCACCCAGGCCCGCGACGCCGGTGCCCTGCGCGCCGACACCGACCTCGCCGACCTGGCCTTCGCCCTCGTCGCCGTCCTGGAGACCGCCAACGCGCAGGCCGTCCTGCACGACGAGACCGCCCCGTACGAGCGGGCCGGCCGCCTGCTGCTGCGCCTGCTGCGCGCCGAGGCCACCGACCCGGGCGACCCGGCGCTGGCTGCCGACAAGTCCTAAGCCCCGCTCAACACCCGTTCCAGCCGGGCGGCCTGGGCCAGCAGGCGTTCGTCGCCGCCCGGCGCGCCGACCACCTGGAGGCCCAGCGGCAGCCCGTCCGCCGTCCGCCCGGCGGGCAGGCTGACGGCGGGCCGACCGAGGTAGCTCCACGGCAGCGACATCACCGCGTCACCGGTGCTGTGCAGCCCCTCCGGGGCGCCGCCCGGCGCGGACGGCGCCAGCCACAGGTCCACCCCGTGCCCGGCCGTCACCCCGGCCACCCGCTCGCGCAGCCGCTCCCGGGCCGCCAGCGCGGCCACCCGGTCCTCGGCCGCGACGCCCTGGCCGGCCCGGATGCTCGCCACCGTCTCAGGCCGGTACAGGCCGCCGAACCGGGCGAACCAGTCGGCGTGACTGCGGGCCAGCTCGAAGCGGTTGACGGTCTGCAACTGGCGGACGACCTCCTCGAAGTCCGGGAACAGCGCGACCCGACGGACCGTCAACCCGGCCTCCGCCAGGCGGTCCAGCTGCTCCTCGAAGGCCCGCAGCGCGGCCGGCTCGGCCCGCTCCAGGTAGGGGCCGTCCGGCACCCCGAGCACCGGAGCGCCCGCCGGCTCGCTGCCCCGCCAGTCGTCGCACAGCAGCGCCGCCGCCAGCGCCGCCCCGGCCAGGTCGGCGGCGAACACGCCCAGGGTGTCGAAGCTCGGCGCGTTCGGGATCACCCCGGCCATCGGGATCCGCCCGTACGTCGGCCGGAAACCCACCACCCCGCAGTACGCGGCGGGCCGGATCACCGAGCCCACCGTCTGGGTGCCGACCGCCAGCGGCACCAGCCCCGCCGCGACCGCCGCCGCCGAACCGCTGCTGGACCCGCCCGGGGTGTGCCCCGGGTGGTGCGGGTTGCGGGTCGGGCCGGGGGCGCTCGCCGCGAACTCGGCGGTCGCCGTCTTGCCCGCGACCAGCGCCCCCGCGGCCCGCAGCCGGTCCACCACCACGGCCTGCGGCCCCGCCAACACCCCCGGCGGCAGCGCCGAACCGCCGTGCGTGGGCAGCCCGTCCACGTGCACGATGTCCTTGATCCCGACCGCCACCCCGTACAGCGGCGGCCGCCCGGCCGGCTCCGGGTGGCGGGCGGCCAGCGCCCGGGCCTCGGCGTGCAGCCGGTCGTGCCGCCCGGGCTCGGGGACGAACGCGTGGAGCAGCGGGTCCACCCGGTCGAGCCGGGCGCAGAACCGGTCGACGTGCTCGGACAGGACCGGCACGCCGGACCTCAACTCGGCGGCCTCACGGGTCAGGGACCGCGGCCGGACCAGGGGTTCCTCCATGCCGATCACGGTAGTCCGTACGGACTGCCGCTCACGGGTGCTCGGCCGCCAGGTACGGCGTCTCGCGCAGGTAGTACGCCCCGCAGGTGTGGCAGCACAGTTCGGGGGTCTTCCCCCAGTCCACCGGCTCCCGGACCGCCGCATCCGGGGCGAGCTCCCGCCCGCACATCGCGACGTTCTCCGCGCCCCGGACCATGTGCCACAGCCGGACCCCGGCGGACGCGCCCTCGGCACCGTACTCGGCTCGCATCTGGTGCATCATCCCCCCATCGTCCGACCGCCGCCCGCCCCCGGCAACCGGGGCAAACCCGCAGGTCGGAAGCCCGGCCACGGCGCTGTGACGACGAGGGTCGAACCAGCGACCACCCCGGCCGAGGGCCGGCCACCACGGCTCGATAGGGTGCGCGGGCGCGACGGCCGCCGGCGCCCCCGCCGAAGCCCCAAGTCGCCCACAGGCAGACCCGATTCCCACCAGAGCTGGAGCATTGATCGTGCGCTCTTCCCGCCTTCTGGCCGCGTCCACGCTGGTAGCGCTCTCGCTCGGCGTCACGGTCGGCGCCGCCACCGCCGGCGCCGTCGGGGTCACCCCGACCCCCACCGCGACCGCGACCGCGACGGCCACCACGACGGCCACCGCCACTCCGAGCGCCACCGCGACGGCGCCCACCGAGCGGCCGCCGCACCCCACCCCCACCTTCACGCCGCTGCCGACGGCCACGCCGCCGGCCCCCGGCCGGTGCAGCGACGGCGTCTACCAGAGCTCGCTGCTCAAGGTCACCGCCAGCGGCCTGTACGGCACCACCCTGGTCAAGGGCGGCCCCGCCGCCGAGATCACCGTGGCCCTGGAGAACAACAGCGGCATCGACCTGCCCGCGCTCCACGACTCCGTCTACGTCACCGAGATGGAGAACCCCACCGGGGCCGCGTGGAACCCCGAGAACTTCAGCATCCAGGTGAACAGCGGCTCCGGCTGGAAGACCGTGCAGGGCAAGGAGCGCGTCATCGTGCTCGACGACCTCAAGCTCGCCAAGGGCGAGAAGACCACCCTGCACGTCCGGATCGCCGCCACCGCCAAGGCCCCCGCCGGGAAGTACCACGGCAACATCGTCGACATCGGCTCGGACGTCTTCGACAACGACAAGGTGCCCACCCCGGCCAACACCAAGGCGCACGGCTGCACCCAGTTCTACGGCAACTACGAGGGCGAGTTCCAGGTCGCCGAGGCCGGCGCCGCCACCACCGCGAGCACCCCGGCCACCACCGCGGGCGCCGTCACCCCCGCCGCCTCCGCCTCCCCGTCGGCGGGCCCGCACCTGGCCGAGACCGGTGCCAGCTCCAACACCCTGCCGATCGCCCTCGGCGGTGCCGCGGTGCTGGCCGCCGGTGCCGGCACCCTGCTCGTGCTGCGCCGCCGCAAGGCGGGCTCGCACAGCTGACCCGCTGATCGACGCACGACGGGCCCGCTCCACCTCTGTGGAGCGGGCCCGTCCGCATGTACCCGCCGCGGGGTCAGGAGGCCGCCCGCAACAGTGCGCCGTCCTGCCACTTGAGGATCTTGTCGAAGCTCACGATGGCGCCCCGGAGGGGGTGGTTGCGGAGCTGGACGTGGTCGGTGAGGGCGTGGATGAGGAAGAGGCCGCGGCCGGATTCGGCGGTGAGGTCGGGGAGGGTGTCGAGGTCGACCGGGCGGAGGGTGGGGGCCGGGGGGCGGCCGGGCAGCACGTGGGTGTCGTAGGGGTGGCCGTCGCGGCGGGGGCGGTGGGCGGCGAGGACGCGGGCCGGGACGGTGGCGCGGCCGCGGCGGGGGCGGCGGTGCGGGACGGTGTGCGTCGGCGGGGCGGCGGGTCGGCGGCGGTCGGCCCGCGGGGGCGCCGGGGCGGGCAGGCCGGGGCCGGAGTCGGTGACCTCGATCCGCAGCCGGTCGCCGCTGATCGAGGCGCTGACCTGGAAGCCGTCCTCGGGCCGGCCGGCGGCGCCGTGTTCGACCGCGTTGGCGCAGGCCTCGCTGAGGGCGACGCCGAGGTCGTGGGCGATCTGCGGGTCGACGCCGGCCGTCGCCATGGCACCGAGCAGGATGCGCCGGGCCAGCGGCACGCTGGCCGGGTCGCGCTTGAGGTGCAGAGTCCACCAGATGTCCACGGGAGGTCCCTCCTGGCTGCGGCTCCACATACAACTAGGTATCTCCGGGCGATCCGGCGGTGAACCGTGCCCGGGGGCGGCTACCGCCCGTTCGGCGGATGGACTGGGGCCGTGGACTGTGCCAAGCGGCGCACAGGGGGGCGTGCACGCCGCGGCCGAACGGGGCATTCGTAGGGATTTCCGACCCTGCCCGTGTCGCCGTGGTAGGCGGTGAGATGATGTCCCGGCCATGACTGCCCTCCCCGCCGCCCCGTTCCCGGGCGCCCCCGCCCCGGCCCGGCCGGTGGGGGTCGCCGCCTGGGATCTCCGGCTTGCCCGGGCCGTCCCGTTCGCGCTGGTCTGCACCCTGATCGCGGCCGCCGGGCACGCCCTGGCCGGTGGCGGGGACGTCGGACCGTACGCGCTGGCGGCGGGCTTCACGGCGGTGCTGGTGCTCGCGGCGGCGTGCGGCGGACGGGAACGTTCGCTGACGGCCATCGCCGGGGCGCTGGCCGCGGGCCAGCTGGGGCTGCACTGCCTGTTCCACTCCTTCGCCGGGCACCCGGCGGGGATGGCCGGCATGCCCGGGATGACCGGGACGGGCCACGGCGGCTCCGGTCCGCTGACCCTGTCGCAGGTGGCCGGCCGGCTGATCTGCAACGAAGCCCACCCCGGCAGCCTGACCGGGCTGTCCGGCGGTCCGTCCGCCGAGCAGCTGGTCTCCTCGGCGGGCCTGGACCCGCGGGCGTACGCCGTCGCGCCGTGGTGGCAGGGCGGCCTGTTCGGGATGACGCCGTCGATGCTGGCGGGCCACCTGGTGGCCGCGCTGGTGGCGGGCTGGTGGCTGCGGCGCGGCGAGGCCGCGCTGTGGCGGCTGGTGCGGGTGGCCGCGTCGGCGGCCCGGGAGCACTGGGCGGCGCCGCTGCGGTCGGCGTTCGCCCTGGCGGCCGCGCTGCTGCGCGGCCTGTTCGGCGCGGCCGGTCCGGCCCGCCGGTTCGGCGTCCGGAGCGGGGAGTGCCCGCTGCCGGTGGGGGCCGCGCTGCGGCACAGCGTGGTGCGGCGCGGGCCGCCGCGCGGGGCCTTCGCGTACTGATCCCCACCTGGTGCCGTCGTTCGTGCCGGGTCGCGGGTCGTGCGCGGCGTCCGGGCCGTGCCCGCGCTCTCCGAGGCGCCGGCGGCCCCTGGTTCCGCCCCACACACATCCCCACGGACGCGTCCCGCACGCGTCCCCACGGACGTGGCCCACACACGCCCCACGCGCGGCCCCACCGAGGCACGGTTCTCCCCGTCGCCCGGGAGCGGGCCGGTCCGCCGAGCTCCGAACGGAGACCCCGCATCATGCGTTCCCTTCCCACCCGCCGCATCGCCGCCGCCGCTCTCGCCGCCGCCACCTCCGTGGTGGTGCTGGCCGGTCCCGCGTTCGCGCACGTCACCGTGAACCCGGGCGCGGCCTCGCAGGGCGGCTACACGGCCGTCGACTTCCGGGTGCCGAACGAGAGCGACACCGCGAGCACCGTGAAGCTGGAGGTCAACCTCCCGCTGGACCACCCGCTGGCCTCCGTCCGCACCCTGCCGATGCCGGGCTGGACCGCCACCGTCGAGAAGGCGAAGCTCGACAAGCCGATCAAGGTGCACGGCAACGACGTCAACGAGGCCGTCTCCAAGATCACCTGGACCGCCGACGCCGGCACCAAGATCGCCCCCGGCCAGTTCCAGGAGTTCCGGGTCTCGCTCGGCCCGCTGCCGACCGACACCGACAGCCTGGTCTTCAAGGCCCTGCAGAGCTACGACAACGGCGACGTGGTCCGCTGGATCGACGAGTCCAAGGAGGGCCAGCCCGAGCCGGCCAAGCCCGCGCCCGTCCTGAAGCTCACCAAGGCCGCCGCCGGTGACGGCCACGGCGACAGCCACGGCGGCGCCACCGCCACCGCCGCCCCGGCCGCCGACGGCCACAACCACGGCGACAGCGCCGACAAGGCCGAGGCCGCCGACGCCGACCACAACAGCAGCGACTCCACCGCCCGTACCCTCGGCGTGGTGGGCATCGTGGTCGGCGTGATCGGCACCGCCGTCGGCGTCCTCGGCCTGCGCCGCCGCAGCGGCGGCTCGGCCTCCTGACCCCCCGCGCCGGCGGGGGGGGGCGCGCGGGCGGGCCCCCCCGCCGGGCGCCCCCCCCCCCCCCGG
>NZ_JBEOSA010000006.1:0-202868 GCF_040302625.1 Kitasatospora sp. NPDC097643
GGAACGGACACTTCCTTCGGACCGCCTTCCAGCGGGCCCTCCGGGCGCTTCGTTCTTTCGTGTTTCCAGCTTATCAGATGTTTTCCGCTCCGTTTTCCGGAGTTTCATTCATCGGATTTGCTTTCCGTTTCCCGCCACCGCTCTCTCGCGGCGACTCCGGAACTGTACGGGGCCGGGCCCGCCACATGCAAATCGTCCCGCCCTGCTGTCGCAGGACGGGACGATCCGCTGTTCGGGCACCGTCAGGCGCGGCCCATCTCCTCGGCGATGGCCGCCGCGAAGGCGTCGATGTCGGCCTCCGTGGTGTCGAAGGAACACATCCAGCGCACCTCGCCGGTGTGCTCGTTCCAGAAGTAGAAGCGGTAGCGCTTCTGCAGCCGCTCGCTCACCTCGCGCGGGAGGATCGCGAACACCGCGTTGGCCTGGACCGGGCGGACGACCTCGACGCCGTCGATCCCGCGGACCGCGGCCTCCAGCCGGCTGGCCATCGCGTTGGCGTGGCCGGCGTTGCGCAGGTAGAGGTCACCGGAGAGCAGGGCCTCGAACTGCACCGAGAGGAAGCGCATCTTCGAGGCGAGCTGCATCGAGGTCTTGCGCAGGTACTTGATGTTGCGGACCCGCTCGGGGTTGAGCACGACCACGCACTCGCCGAACAGCAGGCCGTTCTTCGTCCCGCCGAAGGACAGCACGTCGACGCCCACGTCCGTGGTGAAGGCGCGCAGCGGCAGGCCGAGCGAGGCGGCGGCGTTGGCCAGCCGGGAGCCGTCGACGTGGACGAGCATGCCGAGCTGGTGGGCGTGCTCGACGATCGCGCGGATCTCGTCGGCGGTGTAGAGGGTGCCGAGCTCGGTGCTCTGGGTGATGGAGACCGCGAGCGGCTGCGCGCGGTGCTCGTCACCGAAGCCCCAGGCCTGCTGGTCGAGGAGCTCGGGGGTGAGCTTGCCGTCCGGGGTGGGGACGGTGAGCAGCTTGATCCCGCCCATCTTCTCCGGGGCGCCGCCCTCGTCCACGTTGATGTGGGCGCTCTCGGCGGCGACCACGGCGCCCCAGCGCGGGAGCAGCGCCTGGAGGGCGACCACGTTGGCACCGGTGCCGTTGAAGACGGGGTAGGCCTCCGCCTTCTCGCCGAAGTGGCGGCGGAAGACGTCCTGAAGGTGGGCCGTGTAGTCGTCCTCGCCGTAGGCGACCTGGTGGCCGTCGTTGGCGAGCGCTATCGCGGCGAGGACCTCGGGGTGCACGCCGGCGTAGTTGTCGCTGGCGAAGCCGCGGACGGCGGGGTCGTGCCGCCGTACCGCGTCCGTACGGGTGGGGTCGGTCATCGGGCTGTCAGCCACAGGTGCTGTCCGTTCAGTTCTGCTGCGGGGCGGTCCCAGAGGCCCGCCAGGTGTCCGGCGAGGTCGGCCGTGTCGGTGAAGCCGGCGAACTTCGCGTCCGGCTTCTCCGCCCGCATCTCGGGGCTGACCAGTGCCTTGATGACCAGGATCGCAGCCGCGGCGGTGGGCTCGCCGTCCGGGGAGGTGGTCTCCTTCCTGAAGGAGTCCGCCATGGCGAGGGTCCACGCCTCGGTGGCGGCCTTGGCGGCCGCGTAGGCGGCGCCGCCCGCGGTGGGCTTGTGGGCGGCCGCGGCGGAGATCATCGCGTAGCGACCGGCGGGGCTGCGCACCAGGGCGGGCTGGAAGGCCAGCGAGGTGTGCTGGAGGGTGCGCACGACGGTGTCGTGCAGGAAGTCCCAGTCGTCGATCCGGGTGTCGAAGAAGGTCTTGCTGCCGCGCCAGCCGCCGACCAGGTGGAACAGGCCGTCGACGTGGCCGTGCTCGGCCTCCAGGTGGTCGGCCCAGTCGTGGACCTCCTGCGGGTCGAGCAGGTCGATGACCTGGCCGCTCACCTTCGCTCCGCGCACGGCGATGCGGGTGGCGTCCAGCGCGGCATCCAGGCGCTGGGCGTCGATGTCGGCGCCGATCACGGTGGCGCCGTCGGCGGTGAGGCGGCGCAGCACGGCCTGGCCGGCCGGGCCACTGGCACCGGCGACCGCGATGACCTTGCCGTCGAGCGGTCCGTTGGGGGCGGTGGTCACGCGGCTACTCCCTTGATGCCGTTACCGGTGATGCCGGTGGTGGAGGCGATGACGCCGCTCAGCTTCTTGCTGAGGGCCTCGTAGAACATGCTCAGCGGGAACTCGTCCGGGAGCACGGCGTCGCACAGGGCCTTGTTGAGGGCCTTGCCGTCGGTGATGTCGAGCGGCAGCGCCTCGGAGCCCTTGGCCCAGGTGGAGGCCGGGTGCGGGGTGAGGTAGCGGGAGACCAGCTCGTAGGCGGCGATCCAGTGGGCCGGCTTCGGGCGGTCGATGCCGTCGCGGTACAGGGTCTCGATCTCGCCGCAGAGCGCGTTGGTGACCTGCTGGGCGCGGTCCCAGTCGATGCTGAGGCGGTTGTCGCGCCAGCGCAGCGCGTCGTGCTTGTGCAGGTAGGCGAAGAGCAGCTGGCCGCCCATGCCGTCGTAGTTGCGCACGCGGTCGCCGCTGACCGGGAAGCGGAACAGGCGGTCGAAGAGGATCGCGTACTGGACGTCGCGGGCGTGCTTGTTGCCCTCGCCCTCCAGCTTCACCGCCTCCTTGAAGGTGGTGAGGTCGCAGCGGAGCTCCTCCAGGCCGTACATCCAGAACGGGCTGCGCTGCTTGATCATGAAGGGGTCGAACGGCAGGTCGCCGTGGCTGTGGGTGCGGTCGTGGACCAGGTCCCACAGGACGAAGGTCTCCTGGGCGCGGTGCTGGTCCTGGAGCAGGCCCTCGGCGTCGGCCGGGATCTCCAGGCCGAGCTGCTGGACGGCGCTGGTGGAGACGGCGCGGAAGCGGGCGGCCTCGCGGTCGCAGAAGATGCCGCCCCAGGTGAAACGTTCCGGCGCCTTGCGCACGGCGACCGTCTCGGGGAAGAGCACGGCGGAGTTGGTGTCGTAGCCGGCCGTGAAGTCGGTGAAGGTGATCGGCACGAACATCGGGTTGTCGAAGCGGGTGCGCTCCAGGTCGGCCAGCCAGTCCGGCCAGACGACCTTCAGCAGGACAGCTTCGAGGTTGCGGTCCGGGTTGCCGTTCTGGGTGTACATCGGGAACACGACCAGGTGCTCCAGACCGTCCTCGCGCTGGTCGGCGGGCTGGAAGGCCAGCAGCGAGTCGAGGAAGTCGGGCTCCCGGTAGCCGGTGTCGGCCCACTTGGCCAGGTCGGCGTCGACGGCGGCCAGGTACGCGGCGTCGTGCGGGAAGAGCGGGGCGAGCTCCTCGACGGCGCTGCGGACGGCGGCGACCAGCGGGTCGACCGCGTGCCGCTGCACGGCGGCCAGGTCGATCGAGCCGTCCTTGGACTGCAGCGGGCGCAGCGTCTCGACGGCCTCCTTCAGGCGCAGCCAGGCCGGGTGGCCGGCGAGGGTCGAGGCGGGAGCTTCGGCCGCCGCAGCGAGCCTTGGCGAAAGATTCTGCATCGTGGACTCACTTCGACAGGAGTTATTTCGACGAGGACACCATAAGTACGAAAGGTTCTCCTGTTCAAGGGGGCCCCGGCCGCCAAAGCTCCCGCAGCGGGGGGTGGCGGCCGGATGTCCGGCATGTGGACGGGTGTCTGGATGTTCTGGACAGGCGCGCCGTCGGGATGCGAACCTCCCGCCATGTTCCCGGCGGTGATCACCGTGGCCGAGTGCCACATCGGCCTGTTCCGGGTGCCCTCTCGTTGTCACGACTGCTGTCGCGCGCCCGGCCTCTGCTGCCGCTGTCGCTGATCCGGCTCCGAGGGCACCGCGGACGCGGGCCCGTACGCCGACCATGCCGTGTGTGTTCCGGCGCCGCCACCGGGGGGAAGTGACCCGCCGAGACACGGCCGGCCCGGCCCCGGCCAGCACCGCCGCCTCCATTGTCCCGCTCGGTCCCCGTTTCCTGGAGTCCCGCCATGACCTCCGCTTCCTCGTCGCCCTTCTCACCCTCCGCGCGTTCCTCTCGCTCCTCGGCGCTGCGGCCCGCCTCCCGGGCGCTCGCCGCGCTGGTGGTCGCCGCCGCCGCGCTGAGCGCGTGCGCGCCGCAGGACGCCAAGTCCGACGGGGCCACCGCCTCGGGGGCCCCGGGCACGGCCGGTGGCGCGGCGGCCTGCGCGCCGGGGGCGCTGGCGACCCGGACGGCCGGAACGCTGACCGTCGGCACCGACAAGCCGGCGTACGACCCCTGGTTCACCGAGGACAAGCCGGAGAACGGCAAGGGCTTCGAGTCGGCCGTGGCCTACGCGGTGGCGGAGAAGCTGGGCTACCCCAAGGAGAAGGTCACCTGGGTCGTCGCGCCGTTCGGCAAGGCCACCGCGCCCGGGGCCAAGGACTTCGACTTCGACATCAACCAGGTCTCGATCAGCGACGAGCGCAAGCAGGCGGTGGACTTCTCCCCCGGCTACTACGACGTGCGGCAGGCCGTCATCGCGCTGAAGAACTCCAAGGCGGCGAACGCCAGGAGCATCGCCGACCTGAAGGGCGCCAAGCTGGGTGCACAGGTCGGCACCACGAGCCTGGACACCATCACCAACACCATCAAGCCGAGCAGCCAGCCGGCCGTGTTCGACTCCAACGACCTCGCGAAGGCGGCGCTCAAGAACGGCCAGGTCGAGGCGCTCGTGGTGGACCTGCCGACCGCGTTCTACATCACCGGGGCCGAGGTGCCGGAGGCCCAGGTGGTGGGCCAGTTCGAGGGCGGCTCGAAGAGCGAGCAGTTCGGCCTGGTGCTGGACAAGGGCTCCCGGCTGACCGGCTGCGTGTCGCAGGCGGTGGACCCGCTGCGCTCCGACGGGACGCTGGCGAAGCTGGAGAAGCAGTGGCTCTCCGACGCCGTCTCGGCGCCGGTGCTGAAGTGAGCGCGGACGGGGTGACCCGGGCTGCGGCGGACGGGGAAGCGGCGGACGGGGGACACCGCGGGAGCGACTCGGTGGACGGCGGCAGTACGGCGCCCGGGCCCGCCGGGTCCGCGCCGGCCGACGACGGCTACCGCCCGTCCGAACGGCGCCTGGCGCACGAGGCGTACCGGCGCGCCCGAGCCCGCCGCTCGGCCCTGATCGCCACCGCCTCGACCCTGGTGACGGTGGTCGCGCTCTACCTCCTCGTCGTCAACTCCCCCGGCTGGGAGGTGACCCGGCGGACCTTCTTCAACGCCGACTACGCCCGCCAGGCCCTGCCCGAGGTGCTGAAGGGGCTGCGGCTCAACCTGGAGCTGATGGCCGGCTGCGGCGCGCTGATCCTGGTGTTCGGCCTGCTGCTGGCGGTGCTGCGGACGCTGCGCGGGCCGGTGTTCCTGCCGGTGCGGCTGCTGGCGACCGCGTACGTGGACTTCTTCCTCGGGCTGCCGCTGATCGTCTGCCTGCTGGTGATGATCACCGGGGTGCCGGCGCTGCGGCTGACCGGGGTGACCACCGATCCGCTGCTGCTCGGCGGCGCGGCGCTGGTGCTGACGTACTCGGCGTACGTGTCGGAGGCGTTCCGCTCCGGCATCGAGTCGGTGCACCCGAGCCAGCGCGCGGCCGCCCGGTCGCTGGGGCTGACCACGGCCCAGACGATGCGGTACGTGGTGCTGCCGCAGGGGGTCCGGCGGGTGCTGCCGCCGCTGCTGAACCTCCTGGTCAGCCTCCAGAAGGACACCGGCCTGGTGTCGATCGGCGGGGCGATCGACGCGGTGTACGCGGCGAAGATCATCGCCTCGCGCTCGTTCAACTTCACGCCGTACCTGGTGGCGGGGCTGGTGTTCATCGTGCTGACCGTCCCGCTCACCCGGTTCGCCGACTGGCTGACCGGGCGGATGAACCGGCGCCAGTTCCAGGGAGGTGTGGTGTGACCGGGGTGACCGACGCGGCGGACGTGACCGGGAAGGCCGGGGCCGACGTGCTCCGGCTGGAGTCGGTGCGCAAGACCTTCGGCGGCCAGGTGGTGCTGCGGGACGTGGACCTCACCGTGCCGGAGCACTCGGTGACGGCGCTGATCGGGGCCTCCGGCTCCGGCAAGTCCACGCTGATGCGGTGCGTCAACCTGCTGGAGCGGATCGACGACGGCGCGGTCTTCCTGGACGGCGAGGAGATCACCGACCCGCGGGTGGACGAGGACGCGGTCCGGCGTCGGATCGGGGTGGTGTTCCAGTCGTACAACCTGTTCCCGCACATGACGGTGCTGGAGAACATCACCCTGGCCCCGCGCCGGGTGCACCGGCGCGGACGGGCCGAGGCGGAGGCGAGGGCGCTGGAGCTGCTCGACCGGCTCGGGCTGGCGGCCAAGGCGAAGGAGTACCCGGACCGGCTCTCCGGCGGGCAGCAGCAGCGCGTCGCCATCGTGCGGGCGCTGGCCACCGGGCCGCGGCTGCTGCTGCTCGACGAGATCACCGCGGCGCTCGACCCGGTGCTCGTCGGGGAGGTGCTGGCGGTGGTGCGGGACCTCAAGGAACAGGGGATGACGATGGTGATCTCCACCCACGAGATGGGGTTCGCGCGCGAGGTCGCCGACCAGGTCTGCTTCCTCGACGGCGGGGTGGTGCTCGAACAGGGGCCGCCGGAGCAGGTCTTCGGGGAGCCGCGGGAGGAGCGGACCCGACGCTTCCTCAACCGGGTGGTCGCCTCGGGGCGGCTGTCGGGCTGAGGCGCCGTCGGACCGTCGGGGCGTGAGCCTGGTGCCCGCACCCCGACGGGCACCACCGTGCGCCCCTGTACGCGCCCTGGCCGGGCGCGGAGGTCAGCCGTGATCGTGGACGGGACGGACGACCGTCGCGGAGCACGGGAGGCCGCCGTTGCACGGACCCACCCTGGTCAGCTGGCTCCTGGCCCTCCTCACCGCCACCGCCGGGGCGCACTGCCTGACCCGGCTGCGCCACTCCCCCTGCGCCACCGGCGGCCCCCAGCCCGGCCCGGCGCACCCGCTGCTCGCCCGCGAGGCGGACGCCGCCGAGGCGCTGATGGGGCTCGGCATGGCGGCGATGGCCGTGTCCGGGGCCGCCGTCCCGGCCGCCGTCTGGGCCTGGGTGTTCGGCCTGCCGGCGGCCGGCTTCCTGCTCGCCGCCGTCGCCGGCCCGGCCCGCCGGGCGCACCGGCTGCACCACGCCGTCGGCGGCCTCGCCATGACGTACACCGCGCTCGCGATGACCGCCTCCCCCGGGCAGCACCACCACGCCGCGGGCGCCGGCACCCCCCTGTTGACGGGCGCGCTGCTGCTCTACTTCGGCGGGTACTCGCTCTGGACCGGCACCCGCCTCCTGCACACCCCCGCCGGGGCGGCGTCGGCGGGCACCGCCGGGTTGCCGAGGGCCTGCCGGCTCACCACGGGCATCGGGATGTTCGCCATGCTGCTGACGATGTGAGACGCGGGAGCGCAGGGGCACGAGGGCACGGGGCCGCACCGGAGGAGGGCCCTGCGGCCCGGGCCCATCGGCCCCAAGGGCCGGACGGGTGCGTGGCATTGGTCACTGGCCGGCCGAAAGCCGTTCCACCGGGCGTCGACAGCGCATAGGTTGGCGGGGAGCGCGTTGTCGCGTTCCGTGCGTACTCGGGGAGCCCATGCGATGACTGCCCTGATCGGCCTGTTGCTGCTCGGACTGCTGCTCTCGACCGTCGCGCCCCGGCTGCTGGCCCGGGCCCGCTGGGTGGAGCGCGAACCGGTGCTGGCGCTGCTGGCGTGGCAGTGCCTCGTGGTGGCCGTGCTGTTGTGCTGCACGCTGGGCCTGCTGCTGGCCGCCTCCGCCGCCCTGCCCGAGCTGCGCGCCCTGGTGTTCACGGGTGCCCCGCACGGCGTGGAGGCCGCGTACGGGTTGCAGGACGCGGAGGGCTGGGGCCGGCTGTGCGCCGCGGTGCTGGCGGCGGGCGGGCTGCGGACGGTGCTGGCGCTCACCCGCGAGGTCCGGTCGGCGAAGGCGGCGCGCGACCGCCGGCACGCCCAACTCGCGAGCCGCGCCCCGGAGTTGCCCGAGGCCATCGCGGCCGCCCGGAGCCGCCGGGAGCGGCTGGTGGTGCTGGAGAACGTCCGCCCCGAGGCCTGGTCGCTGCCCGGCCCGGACTCCCGCCTGGTGGTCACCACGGGCGCCCTCCAGCAGCTGACCGCCCGGGAGTTGGCGGCCGTGCTGAGCCACGAGCGCGGGCACGTCCGGGCCCGGCACCACTGGCTCCAGCAGTGCGCGCAGGCGCTCGCCTCGGGCTTCCCGGGGGTCGGCGTCTTCAGCGCCTTCCGGGCCCAGGTGGAGGAGCTGATCGAACTGGCGGCAGACGACCGGGCCGCACGCCGGCACGGCCGGCACACCACCGCCCTCGCGCTGGCCGAACTCAACCTGGACCGTGGGGTGTTCGGCTCCTGCCCGCCGGGGCTCGCGCAGTCCCCGCGGCGGGTGGACCGGCTGCTCGCGGGCCTTCCGCGGCTGTCCGTGCCGCACCGGCTGCGGCTCACCGCGGCGGCGCTCGCCGCGCCCGCCGCCGCCGTCCTGCTGGCCGCCGCCCCGGGGCTGTCCACCCTGCTCTAGCCGGCCGGCCCCGACAACGTGTCGACCTGACGAACCGTCAGATGCTCAGGCGTCCCGGCAGTCCGGCCCGAGCGGGGCGCCGAGGGTCAGTTCGAGCACCTCCCGGTGCAGCGGCCTGGCCTGCTCGTAGCGGTCCCGGCCCGCCTCGGTCAGGGTGAGCACGATGCCGCGCCGGTCCTGCTCACACATCGCCCGGGTGACCAGACCGGCCTTCTCCAGGCGGGCGATCAGCCGGGACAGCGCGCTCTGGCTCAGGTGGACGGTGTGGGCGAGCTCGCTGACCCGCAGGGCCTGCACCCCGCCGGCCCGGCACCCCTCGACGAGGCGTTCCAGCACCTCGAACTCGCTCATGCCCAGGCCGTACTTCTCGCCCAACTCGCGGTCCAGCATGCAGGACGCGGCGGCATGCCGGGCCAGCAGCTCGCGCCACTGGGTCACCAGACCGGCCTCCGCCGGGGAGTCGAGTTCAGCCACGCCGCCACCCTAGCACATGCGCGGTAAATTATTGTGTTTACATCTTATTCACTTGCATTGAATGCACGCGCATGTACTCTCCTGCTCATGACCACCGCGACCGTCACGTCTCCCGACGCCCCGTCAACCAGCGGGCAGCGCTGGACTCCCCGCCTCTGGGGCACGCTGATCGTGCTCTGCGCCGCCATGTTCCTGGACGCGCTGGACGTCTCCATGGTCGGCGTCGCCCTGCCGTCCATCGGCTCCGAACTGAACCTGTCCACCTCCGCCCTCCAGTGGGTGGTCTCCGGCTACGTCCTCGGCTACGGCGGACTGCTGCTGCTCGGCGGCCGCGCCGCCGACCTGCTCGGCCGCCGCCGGGTGTTCCTGATCGCCCTCACCGCCTTCGCCGGCGCCTCGCTGATCGGCGGCCTGGTCGACGACGGCGGACTGCTGATCGCGGCCCGCTTCCTCAAGGGCGTCAGCGCCGCCTTCACCGCCCCGGCCGGCCTGTCGATCATCACCACCACCTTCGCCGAGGGCCCGGCCCGCAACCGCGCGCTGTCGATCTACACCACCTGCGCCGCCAGCGGCTTCTCCCTCGGCCTGGTGCTCAGCGGCCTGCTCACCGAGGTCGGTTGGCGCTGGACCTTCCTGATGCCCGTCCCGGTCGCCCTGCTCGCCCTGCTCTTCGCGGTCCGACTGCTCCCCCGCCCGGTCGAGGAGCGCAGCAAGGGCGGCTACGACGTGCTCGGCGCGGTCACCGGCACCACGGCCGTGCTGCTGCTGGTGTTCACCGTGACCGAGGCGCAGGGCGCCGGCTGGCTGAGTGCCCGCACCCTCGGCTCGCTGGCCGTGGTCGCCGTGCTGACCGCCGCGTTCCTGGTGATCGAGAGCCGCGCCGCCCACCCGCTGGTCCGGCTCGGCATCTTCCGCAACGGCTCGGTCGCCCGGGCCAACGTGACCGCCTTCGCGATGGCCGGCGCGTACGGCGGCTTCCAGTTCGTCGTCACCCTCTACCTCCAGCACCTGCTCGGCTGGTCGGCGCTGCAGATGGCCCTCGGACTGCTGCCGGCGGGCGCCTTCATCGCGCTGTCGGCGCCGTTCATGGGCCCGATCGTCGACCGCTTCGGCACCGCCCGGCTGCTGCCGATCGGCGTGCTGGCGCTGGTCGTCGGGTTCGCACTGTTCCTGCGCCTGGACGAGCACAGCTCGTACGTGTCACTGGTGCTGCCCTCGATGCTGCTGCTCGGGGTGGGCTTCGCGCTCGCCTTCCCCTCGGTGAACATCGCCGCCACCGACGGCGTCGCCGACGAGGAGCAGGGCCTGGCCTCCGGACTGGTCAACACGGCGATCCAGGTCGGCACCGCCGTCGTCCTCGCCGGGGCGACCGCGCTGATCACCGCCGGGAGTGCGGGCGGCGACGGTCCGCAGGCGCAGCTGGACGGCTACCGGCCGGCGCTCCTGTTCGTCGCGGCGGTCGCCCTGGTCGGCTTCCTGGTCGCCGCGACGGGCACCCTGGCGGACCGGCGGAAGCGGTCAACTCAGGCCATCGTGACGGATTATGATGACTCGTCAGTCGGAACCGCAGCGGTTCGGACCGAGGCCCTGGCCAAGCGCTGACCACCGGCCCGCGCCGACCACGTCGACCCACGCCCGCGACCGACCCCTCGTGCCGGGCAATGGTGCCGGCTCCACCAAACCCCCGTGTTGGTGGAGCCGGCCGTCTTCGTGGCGGCCGCCCGAGTGGTGACCACCGGTGCACGGTTCCACGGTGCGGCTGCCGGCTCGGCCAGTATATTGGCCCGGAGCCAACGAACGTTCGGAGCAGACACGATGGCACCTCGCGGGGATTCGGTCAATGAGGAGATGCGGCAACGCTCCCGCCGCCGCATCATGCGGGCCACCGTCGAGCTGGTTGACCAGCACGGATACGCGGGCACCACGCTGACCGACATCGCCGAACGGGCCGGACTCGCCCGTGGGTTGCTCTCCTACTACTTCGACGGCAAACGACTGCTGATGCAGTCCGCGACCCACCGGATGATGCACCAGGCGCTGTCCACCGCACTCGCCGAACTGGCCCCGGACGCCTCGCCCGAGGCCCGCCTGGCCCGCGCGATAGACGCCGTGCTCGGGCTCGCCCTGGACCACCCCCGGGTGATGCGCTCGCACCTGGCACTGATCCTCGACCCGGACACCGGCGCCTTCGTCCAGGACCCGGAGCAGCGGCAACTCGGCGCGATCCTGCAAGGCCTGCTGCATGACTGGGGGGCGCCGGACCCGGTCGCCGAACACGCGGTGCTGCGCAGCGCGTTGATGGGCGGCTGCATCGGTGTGCTGCTGCCGGGTGCCGAACTCCCGCTGGCACCGATCCGGGCGGACCTGTTCCGCCGCTACGACCTGGCCTGGGAACTGGGCCGCCCGCCGCAGCCGTCGCCGCCGGAACGCGAACGGCCGCCGGCCCGCGACTGACGGCGGGTGGGCGGCGGCGACGCTCTGCGCGGGGAGCGGCTCTGCGGGAAGTGGCTCTGCGGGAAGTGGCTAAGCGGGGAGGCTCAGCGGGGAGCGGCTCAGCGCTCCTTCAGGATCGAGGCGAGCAGGTCTATGGTGCGCTCCGGCGTGAGGCTGTCGACACAGAGCCGCTCCATGACCTGGATGTACGCGTCGACGTCGTCCCGCTTGTCGAGGTACAGCGCGCTGGTGAGCTGCTCCAGGTAGACCACGTCCGCGAGGTCCTGCTCGGGGAAGCGCAGGATCGTGAACGCCCCGGACTCCCCGGCGTGCGCGCCGAACCGGAACGGCATGACCTGGATCACCACGTTGGCCTGCTCGGCGACGTCGATCAGGTACTGCACCTGACCGCGCATCACCTTCGGCCCGCCGACCGGACGCCGCAGCGCGGCCTCGTCGATGACCGCCCACAGGCGCGGGTTGGTGCCCTCGGTCAGCAGCTTCTGGCGGCGCAGGCGGAGGCTGACCCGCCGCTCGACCTCCTCCTCGCTGATGACCGGACGAGACTGGCCGAAAACCGCCCGCGCGTACTCCTCGGACTGCAGCAGTCCGGGGATGAACTGCACCTCGTAGGTGCGGATCAGCTGGGCGGCCTCCTCCAGACCGACGTAGGTCTGGAACCAGCCCGGCAGCACGTCGTTGAAGCTGTGCCACCAGCCGGACTTGTTGGCCTCGCGGACCAGGCCGAGCAGGGCCTCCCGCTCCAGGCCGTCGTCCACTCCGTACAGGCTGAGCAGGTCGGCGACGTCACGCTCCTTGAAGGAGACGCGGCCGAGCTCCATGCGGCTGATCTTGGACTCGGAGGCACGGATCGCGTAGCCCGCGTCCTCGCGGGTGATGCCGCGCGCCTCACGCAGGCGACGCAACTGCGAGCCGAGGAGGATCCGGCGGACCATCGAGCCGCCGCCCGGCTGAACTGTGGTCATGCGGTCGAAACCTCCACCTAGGGCAAACAGCGCACAGTCTGCCATCAGTTGAGCGCTCACGGTGCCGATACTGACGGATGTTCCTATCAGTTCCACACTCCACACACCAGGATGCACGTGCATTCGGCGCTTGCATATGCCAATAGTGCGACTGCACGTGAATCGACTCTTGCATCTGCAGTGAGCGCACACCACCATGGTGCACGTGCACCTGCACATCCCTGGCAATCCCGCGGGCTCCGCGTCGACCCCACGCGCGACTCCGTGCACCGACCCGGCAGCGCCCCCGCGCCACCGGGCGTTCGTGTGCGCGCGCGCCTGGTCGAGGGGGCGGCCGAGCGGCCGAGCGAGTCGGAGGTGACCGGCATGACCCCGGCGGGTCCAGCCGTGTCCGCCCCCTTATGGGAGGAGCTCTTCATGAGCACCGGTACGGCTTTGGCGGTTGACCCCCATGTGGTCACCTGTACGCTCGCTCCCCGCTTCGAAGCTGTCAGAACCGCGCGTGACTTCGCCAGAACCGCCCTGCAACGCTGGGGCCTGATGGAGCTGTTCGACGACGTCGCGCTGGTGGCCTCGGAACTGGTGACCAACGCGCTGCGGCATGCGATCGGCGCACGGCCCGGCCCGTCGGGCGGCGCCCTGGGCGAGTACGACTTTCCCACACAGCCGACCGCGGACGGCCGGCTGCCGATCCGAATAAGCCTGGTGCACCGCTCCCCCCAGGTGGTCTGCGCGGTGAGCGACCCGAGCAGCATCGGGCCGGTCGCCCGGGAGGCGGACTTCGTCGCCGAATCCGGTCGTGGGCTGCACCTGGTGGAGTCGTTCAGCCGTTCCTGGGGCTGGCACCCGCTGGGCGGCGGCAAGGTGGTCTGGGCACTGTTCGAGGCGGAGTCGGAGCACGAACCGGACGACCCCGGGCTCAACATCAACGTCCCGGGCATCAACGTCCCCGCACTCGGCAGTTCCGAACTCGGTGGACGGCACCGGCGTTCGGCCTAGCGCCGGGAGGCGCGCGGCCGGCGCGGGCAGGCCCCGGGAGGACCACACCCCGGGCGCCGCGGCACCACCACTCCCCCGGCAGGGTTCCGCCGCCGGACCTGCCGCAGGACGCCCCACAGGGTCCACCACAGGACCCGGAAAAGACAAAGGCCGTCGTGGTGTCAGCACCCACGACGGCCCCCCGATGGCGAAGCGCGGCGGCCGGTCAGACCGCCAGGTGGTCGAACTCCCCGTCCTTGGCCCCCAGCAGCAGGGCGGCGATCTCGGCGCGGGTGTAGATGAGGGCCGGACCGTCCGGGAAGCGCGAGTTGCGCATCGCCACGTCGCCCCCCGGCAGCGCGGCGAACTCGACGCAGTTCCCCTGGGAGTTGCTGTGCAGGCTCTTCTGCCAGACCACCCCCTTGAGGTCGGCGGCGGCCATCCCGTTGTACGTCTCGTACGAGCCGTGCGTGTCCTGCGAGTCGTGCATAGAAATCTCCCGAAGAGCTCCGGAGTGGTCGTCCAGCGCGGCGCCCCCGGCACCCGCCGAACGAGCGGACCGGCCCCGTACCGGCCCGGCACAACGCCTCACTTGACGCGATGATAGCCGCAGTGCACGTGCATCAGCACGGGACATTGCAGGTGCACAAGCCCTTTCACCGGCGGTCCTGAACTCTTCACGGACCCTTCTCCTGACGGTACGTAAACGGACATAGCCGAGTGAATCGCCGGGCGTCCGATAACCGGCCGTGAGCGGCTGTCCGCTGAATGTTGATCTTCGAACGCCGGGAGTCGACCGTTCGTGACGCTCCGTCAGAGCGATGCGGGGCTGTGAGACATCTCACGCGCCACGGCTGCAACGCGAGGCCCCGCAGATCGCGTCAGTACCCCTACCGGCAGCCGCGCGAGGGGCGAGTCGGATATGTCCGAATCGCAGGCAAATCGCCGGAAAGCGGATGGCCGGCGCACGGCGCGCGCACGGCCAGCACGCGAAACCCGTACGACAGCCGACTGCAGGCCTGACGGGCCGATGTCCTACGATCTCCGGCATGAGCACCGCAGCCATCCCGGGCGCGCCACTGCCCGTCCGCACTCCAGGCTCCCGTGCGCGGGGGCGCCACCGTCGTCCCGAGCGCCCCGAGATCCCCGCCGGCTCCCCGGCCCTGGTGCTCGCCGTGCCCGCGACCGCCGGGCCCGAGTCCCGCCCGGTCGTCGAGGAACTGCTGTCGATCGTCCGCAGCGAGCAGCACGGCGTGCAGACCGCGATCGGCTACCTGCCGGGCGACGCCGCCGAGGGCGAGCAGGGCGAGGACCGCACCGTCGGCGAGCTGCTGGCCATGGCCGCCGAGGCCGGCCTGCCCACCCCGGTCCTGGTACCGCTGGTGCCGGGCCCGCACGGCTTCCTGACCGAACTTCACGCCCTCGCCGCCGAGTACGGCGCCCACGTCACCGACGTGCTGGGCCCGCACCCGCTGCTGGCCGAGGCCGTCCACGTCCGGCTGTCCGAGGCCGGGCTGGCCCGGGCCGACCGGGCCCGGCTGTTCGCCATCGCGACCGCCGCCGACGGCGTGGTGCTGACCACCGTGGGCGGCGAGGACGCCGCCGCGGCGGCCGGCATCACCGGCGTGCTGCTGGCAGCCCGACTGGCCGTCCCGGTCGTCGCCGCCGCGCTGGACGTGCCCGGCTCGGTCGCCGCGGCCGTCAACCACCTCAAGGAGACCGGCTCCCTGCGCCCGGCGCTGGCCCCGCTGGTGATCGGCCCGGAGGCCGACGCCGAGCTGCTCGCCACGGCCGCCGAGGAGACCGGCTGCCCGTCGGCCGCGCCGCTGGGTGCGTACCCGACCGTCGGCCAGCTGATCGCCTCCACCTACCTGGCCGCGCTGCCGGCTCCGGCGCCCGAGGCGGAGGACGACGTCGAGGCCCACGCCGGTGCCCACGGCGCCCACGCCGCCGGCCGCGCCGAGGCGGGCCCGGAGGGCCGGGAGGGGGCCCTGGAGGCCGCTCAGGCCGCCGGGGAGACCGTCGGCGAGTAGCCGGGGCGCAGACGCCCACCAGAGGGCCCGGAACGCTCGCGTTCCGGGCCCTCTCGTCTTGCCCCGTACGGGAGTTAAGCGACCAATGGGCGTGATGTCCGTTCTGTCGCTGTTTGTTCATTCCTGCACGGCGCACTCCCCCGCGGTGAATTCACACCCGCGCCCCCCGTCGGCCGGACACGCCCCTGCGCGACCCGACGCACCGCCACCTCACCCCTGAGGGAACGACAGTTGTGCGTACTCAGATGGTTGTTGCCGAAAAACGGTCATTTCCGATCATGATGGACGGCAGTTCCAGCACTTCCCACTGAGCCGTGACGAGCATCACAGGTGTTTGCAGTTTGAACTTAAGTCTGCTTAACGTGCTCCCCGTTCGTGACCACACGGACCCAGTTCATCCGCAACGCCGAGTCCTGCCGTCGGATGCCCTGGCAGCGCGAAAACGCACCACGGCAGGAGCGGGGGACCCACAGGTAAGTCGCCCCGGACCGATCCCCGGAACGGTCCAGGGCTAGGGGTGAAGCCGCGCCCACAGCGCGGCCGGGCAACTCCAGCCCGAATCCGACAGCTCACCTCGCAGGCGTGGGAGAGGACCGCGTCTTCATGCTGCCCACCAACGGCACCCGCCTGTCCAGCCGCACCCGCCGCGTGATCGCCGCCATCGGCGTCGCGGGCGTCGGCCTCACCATCCCCTGCCTCACCACCGGCACCGCCTCCGCCGCCTCCGTGGCCACCTGGGACAAGGTCGCCCAGTGCGAGAGCAGCGGCAACTGGGCCATCAACACCGGCAACGGCTTCTACGGCGGCCTGCAGTTCACTTCCAGCACCTGGGCCGCCTTCGGCGGCACCGCCTACGCCGCGCGCGCCGACCTGGCCACCAAGGACCAGCAGATCGCCGTCGCCGAGAAGGTCCTCGCCTCCCAGGGCCCGGGCGCCTGGCCCGTCTGCTCCATCCAGGCCGGCCTGACCAAGGGCGGCGCCCCGGCCGTCGTCGACACCACCGCCGGTGCGACCACCGCCAAGCCCGCCGCCCCGGCGGCGAAGCCGGCCGCCCCGGTCGCCCCGGCGCAGACCCCGGCCCCGGCCGCGAAGCCAGCCGCCCCGGCCCAGGACTCGGCCACCTCCGCCGACTCCGCCAAGAGCACCTGGACCCAGCAGCACCAGGGCCAGGACGCCAACGACGACTACACCGTCGTGGCCGGCGACTGGCTGTCCTCGATCGCCGACAAGCACAACGTCCAGGGCGGCTGGGAGCGGCTGTACGAGCTCAACCGCAGCACCCTGACCGAGGGCCCGAACACCATCTACCCGGGCCAGCACCTGCACTTCGGTGACCACGGCCAGGCCTGGGCCGGCCAGTCCGGCACCTCGACCAAGTCCGGCGACTTCAACTGGTTCGACCGCTCGCAGAAGTCCGGCCAGGACAGCAACGGCGGTGCCGTGAACGCCAAGCCGGCCGCGCAGACCCAGGCCGCCAAGCCGGCCGCCCAGGCCCCGGCCCAGGCCGCCACCGGCAGCATGGCCGCCGCGGTGTCCTTCGCCGAGTCGAAGGTCGGCCAGGCCTACGTCTACGGCGGCACCGGCAACGGCGGCTGGGACTGCTCCGGCCTGACCCAGGCCGCGCTGCGCGCCGCGGGCGTCAGCATCCCGCGCGTCGCCGCCGACCAGGCCGCCGCCAGCACCCACGTCTCGCTGGACAAGCTGCAGCCGGGCGACCTCCTGTTCTGGTCCAACAACGGCCAGGACTCGGGCGTCTACCACGTCGCGATCTACGTCGGCGGCGGCAAGTACGTCGAGGCCGCCAACCCCAGCGTCGGCGTCCGCGAGCAGACCATCGCCAACTGGGCGCCGGACTTCGCCGGCCGGGTCTGAGCCCCGCCGACGGGTCTCCGTCACCGGGCGACGGGTGACGAGTAACAGATAACAGACGACAGCGAACAGATAACAGATTTCAACATCTGTTATCTGTTCGCTGTTCGTCGTTCGCTGCTCGTCGTTCGCTGCTCGTCGTGCGCCGCGGCTGAGCGCGCACACGGAACGGGCCCCGGAGAGCAACCGCTCTCCGGGGCCCGTCCCCGTTCTGCCCGTCCTCAGCGCGCGACGGCCCCCGTGGAGCCGCGCATGACCAGCTCCGGCTGGAACATGAACTCCCCGCGCTGGGCGGCGTTCCCGCCGACCTCCTCCAGCAGCGCGTCCACCGCCGCCGTGGCCATCGCCTCGACCGGCTGGCGGATGGTGGTCAACGGCGGCTCGGTGAAGGCGATCAGCGGCGAGTCGTCGAAGCCGACCACCGACACGTCCTGCGGCACCGACAGCCCGCGCTGCCGGACCGCCCGGATCGCCCCGAGCGCCATCAGGTCGCTGCCGCAGACGATCGCCGTGCAGCCCTTGTCCAGCAGCGCACCGGCCGCCGCGTGCCCGCCCTCCACGCTGAACAGCGTGTGGTGGACCAGGTTCCCGGCCTCCTCCGCGCTGTACCCGAGCACCTCGCGCATCGCCGCCGTGAAGCCCTCGATCTTGCGCAGCACCGGGACGTACCGCTTCTGCCCGACGGCCAACCCGATCCGCTCGTGGCCGAGTTCGGCCAGGTGCTGGACGGCCATCCACATCGCGGCCCGGTCGTCCGGCGAGATGAACGGCGCGGCGATCCGCTCGCTGAAGCCGTTGATCAGCACGAACGGCACCCCGCGCCCGGCCAGCCGGGCGTAGCGGTCGTGGTCGGCGGTGGAGTCGGCGTGCAGCCCGGAGACGAAGACGATGCCCGCCACGCCCCGGTCGACCAGCATCTCCACCAGTTCGTCCTCGGTGGAGCCGCCGGGCGTCTGGGTGCACAGCACCGGCGTGTACCCGTGCCGGCTGAGCGCCTGCTCGATGACCTGCGCCAGCGCCGGGAAGATCGGGTTGCTCAACTCCGGCGTGATCAGCCCGATCAGGCCGGCGCTGCGCTGGCGCAGCCGGGTCGGCCGCTCGTATCCGAGCACGTCGAGCGCGGCCAGCACGGTCTGCCGGGTGGCGGCGGAGACGTTCGCCTTGCCGTTGAGTACGCGGGAGACGGTGGCTTCGCTGACCCCCGCCTGCGCCGCGATGTCTGAGAGTCGCGCCGTAGTCACGGTCCCAGAGCCTATTGCAACCACGTCAGACCGCCCACCAGCTGGTGCTGTCCGGTGCGAGCACCGTCTCGTCCCCGTCCACCACGGGTTCCGCCGAGGAGAGCAGCAACCTCCCGGGCGCGGGTATCCGCACCGGCTCGCCGCCCGCGTTGACGGTGCAGACGAAGGCGCCGCGGCGGAACAGCAGGGTGCCCTCCGGGCCGTCCAGCCACTCGACGCCGGTGCCGGCGCCGAGCTCGGGCCGCGCCCGGCGCACGGCCAGCGCGCTGCGGTACAGCTCCAGGGTGGAGTCCGGGTCGCCGGTCTGCGCCTCGACGCTCAGTGCGGCCCACTCGGCCGGCTGCGGCAGCCAGGACGGCCCGCTCGGGACCGGCCCGAAGCCGTACGGGGCCTGGTCGCCCGACCACGGGATCGGCACCCGGCAGCCGTCGCGGTAGCCGTCCTGTCCGGCCTGGCGGAAGAAGGACGGGTCCTGGCGGACCTCGTCCGGCAGGTCGACGACGTCGGGCAGGCCGAGCTCCTCGCCCTGGTAGACGTACGCGGAGCCGGGCAGCGCGAGCATCAGCAGGGTCGCGGCCCGCGCCCGGCGCAGCCCGAGCTCGCGGTCGCCGGCGGTGCGGATCTGGGTGCCCAGGCCCGGCGGGTTGGCGAAGCGGGTGGCGTGCCGGGTGACGTCGTGGTTGGAGAGCACCCAGGTGGTGGGGGCGTCGACCGGCCGCATCGAGTCGAGCGAGACGTCGATGACCTCGCGCAGCGCGGCGGCGTCCCAGTCGGTGCCCAGGTACTGGAAGTTGAAGGCCTGGTGCAGCTCGTCGGGCCGCACGTAGTTGGCGGTGCGCTGGACGGTCGGGGTCCAGGCCTCGGCGACGCCGATCCGCTGGCCCGGGTACTCGTCGAGGATCTTGCGCCAGCTGCGGTAGATCGCGTGCACGCCGTCCTGGTCGAAGAACGGCATGACGTCGTTGCCGAGCAGCTTGAGCTGGTCGGAGCCGCCGATGTCGGGCAGGCCGGGGGCCTTGACCAGGCCGTGGGCGACGTCGATGCGGAAGCCGTCCACGCCCATGTCGAGCCAGAACCGCAGGATCGAGCGGAACTCGTCGGCGACGGCCGGGTTCTCCCAGTTGAAGTCGGGCTGCTCGGGGGCGAACAGGTGCAGGTACCAGTCGCCCGGGGTGCCGTCCGGGTTCTCGGTGCGGGTCCAGGCCGGGCCGCCGAAGATGGACTCCCAGTCGTTGGGCGGCAGTTCGCCGTTCTCGCCCTTGCCGGGCCGGAAGTGGTAGCGGTCGCGCAGCGGGGACGCAGGACCCTCGCGCAGGGCTCGCTGGAACCACTCGTGCTGGTCCGAGGAGTGGTTGGGGACGAGGTCGACGATGATCCGCAGGCCCAGCTCGTGGGCGTCGCGGATGAGGCCGTCGGCGTCCAGCAGGGTGCCGAACATCGGGTCCACGGCGCGGTAGTCGGCGACGTCGTAGCCGGCGTCGGCCTGCGGCGAGGCGTAGAACGGGGAGAGCCAGACGGCGTCCACGCCGAGGTCGCGCAGGTACGGCAGGCGGCTGCGGATGCCGGGCAGGTCGCCCATGCCGTCGCCGTTGGAGTCGGCGAAGCTGCGCGGGTACACCTGGTAGATGACCGCGTCCCGCCACCAGTCTCTGGACGCGCCGCCAGTCGCGGTAGCCGGTACGGCCGCCTCGTGAGCGGTGTCGTCGGCGACGGGCCGGGGGGTGTCGGCCAGGTTCTGGGTCATGGACGGTATCCCTTGGGGACTAGAGGAGCGAGGAGCGGTCAGGACTTCGAGGCGCCGGCGGTCAGGCCGGTGACCAGGTGTCGCTGCACCAGGTAGAAGAAGGCCGCGGACGGGATCGCGATCAGCACCGCGGTGGCCGCCATCAGGTTCCACTGGGCGTCGTGCTCGCTGACGAAGGTCTGCAGGCCGACGGCCAGCGTGTACTTGTCGGAGCTGAGCATGAAGGTGGAGGCGAACGGCACCTCGGCCCAGTAGGTGAGGAAGGAGTAGAACGCGGCGACCGCCAGACCCGGGCGGGCGAGCGGCAGGACGAGCCGCCAGAAGGTGCCGAACGGGGAGAGCCCGTCGACCCGGCCGGCCTCGTCGATCTCCACCGGGATGGTGTCGAAGTAGCCCTTCAGCAGCCAGGCGCAGTACGGCACGGTGGTCGTCGTGTAGACCAGGATCAGGCCGGAGTAGCTGTCCAGCAGGCCGAGTTCGGAGAGCATCGTGTACATCGGCACGATCAGCACCGCGATCGGGAACATCTGGGTGACCAGCAGCGACCACATCAGCGGCCGGTGGCCGGGGAAGCGCATCCGGGAGACGGCGTAGCCGGTGGTGGCGGCGAGCATGACGCCGAACACGGTGGTGATCCCGGAGACCAGGAAGGCGTTGCCGAACCAGGTGCCGAAGTCGGTGTCGTTCAGCACGTGCTGGTAGTTGGACAGCGTGAGCTTGTCGAGGATCCCGCCGGGGTGGAGGTAGTCGGTCTTGTCCGGGCCGAGCGAGATGTACAGGATCCAGGCGACCGGGAACAGCGCGATCAGGCTGGCCAGGATCAGGACGCCGTGCGACAGCGTCTTGGCCAGCGGGCCGCTCTCGCCGCGCGGGCGGACCTTGGCGGGCCGGGCCGGGCGGGCCGCGGCGGCGGCCGCGACGGGGCGTTCGGAGGTGGTGGTGCTCATCGGGGGTACCTGCCTTCGTGGGTCAACTGGGTCCGTGGCCTGAGCCGTTGGCCTACTCGTCAGCCGTTGGCCTGCTCGTTGCGGGCGAGCCAGCGCCGGTAGAAGGCGGTGAAGACGATCAGGATGGACAGCAGGATCACGCCGTACGCGGCGGACTGCGCGTAGTCGCGGGGCTGCTGGCCGAAGCCGAGCTTGTAGGCCCAGGTGACCAGCAGCTGGGCCTCGGGCGCACCGGTGCCGAAGAGCAGGAAGATGACGGCGAACTGGTTGAAGGTCCAGATCACGCCGAGCAGCACCACGGTGGAGGAGACGGTGCGCAGCCCGGGCAGGGTGACGTACCGGAAGCGCTGCCAGGGGGTGGCGCCGTCCATCTCGGCGGCCTCGTACAGCTCGGCCGGGATCGCCTGCAAGCCGCCGAGCAGCGAGATCATCATGAACGGCACGCCGCACCAGGTGTTGACCAGGATCGCGGCGGCCTTCTGCGCCCACGGGTCGGTGAGCCAGCCGGGCTCGGGCAGGTGCAGGAAGGAGAGCATCGAGTTGACGGCACCGCCGGTGCCGAGCATCAGGCGCCAGGAGAAGATGGTGACGAAGGTCGGGACGGCCCAGGGCAGGATGAGCAGCATCCGGTAGAAGGCACGCCCGCGCAGCTTCTTGTTGAGCAGCAGGGCGAGGCCGAGGCCGAGGGTGTAGTGCAGGAAGACGCAGATCGCGGTCCAGGCGATGGTCCAGACGAAGTGCGACCAGAAGCGGTCGTACGAGCCGGGGCCCCACAGGATGTCGGCGTAGTTGTCGAAGCCGACGAACTTGTAGCTGGCCGGGATCTCGTTGACGCCGATGGTGCGGGCGACGTTGAGGCTGTTGGCGTCGGTGAGGGTGAGCCAGACACCCTCGACGAGCGGGTAGAGCACCAGCACGCCGAGGACCAGCACCACCGGGGCGATCATCGCGTAGGCGTACCAGTGCTTGGCGTAGGAGCGCTTGACGCGTTCCAGCAGGCCCGGACGCTGCTCGCGCTCCCGGCTGCCCTTGCCGGTGGCGCCCTGCACGGCGACTGACATCGATTGACACCTTCTCGGGGATTCTCGGGGAGCCCGCCGCCGCCCGTCGGCGACCGCTGGTCCAACTGGTCCGGCCGCCCGGCCCGCCGGGGAGGGGATTCGGCGGGCCGGGCGGCTGACGGGGGGACTACTTGGCGAAGCCCGGCAGGAGCTTGGCGTAGTCGGTACCGACGGTGTTCAGGCCGTCCTGGGTGCCGGCGCCCTGGACGATCTTGCCCAGGTTCTCGCCGAACGAGGCGAACAGCGAGCTGTACTCGGCCAGTTCGGGGCGCGGCTTGGCGCTGCCGAGGACGGCCTGGAAGCCGGCGATGCCCGGGTCGGCCTTGACGTCGGCGGTGAAGGCGTCGGAGCGGGTCGGCAGGGTGGAGTTCTTCTGCGCGATGAACGCCTGGCTCTCGGCCGAGGTCATGAAGGCGGCGAACTTCTCGGCGGCGGCCTTGTGGGCCTTGTCGGAGCCGGCGTAGACCGAGATGTTGTGGCCGCCGGTGGGGGCGCCGGACTTGCCGCTGGAGCCGCCCGGGACGGGGGCGATGCCGAGGTTCTTCTTGTCGGCGAAGGCGGCGCCCTTGTAGATGTTGGTGATCTCCCAGGGGCCCTGGATGATCGCCGCGACCTTGCCGCTGTTGAAGGCGTCCATCATGTGCGCGTAGGCGTCGGTGGTGACGTCGGCCTTGGCGGTGCCGGGCGAGGTGAACATCGTCTTGTAGGTCTCGACGGCCTTGACGGCCTCCGGCGAGGTGATGGTGATCTTCTTGCCGGCGGCGTCGACGGTGTCGGTGCCCTCGCCGAACAGGAACGGCATCGCGTAGTAGCCGTCCGCGGCCTTCAGCCAGAAGCCGTCCACGCCGGCCTTGTCCTTGATGGTGGCGGCGTCGGCCTTCAGCTCGTCCCAGGTCTTGGGGGCGGCGGCGATCCCGGCCTTGGCGAAGAGGTCCTTGTTGTACAGGAAGCCGAGGGTGTCGGTGACCAGCGGGACGCCGTAGAGCTTGCCCTCGTACTTGGCCTGCTGGATCAGGCTGGGCTGGAAGGCGGAGGTGTCGGCGGCGGCCGGGGTGCCGTCCAGCGGCTCCAGGTAGCCGGCCTTGGCGAAGGCGGCGGTCCAGCCGACCTCGGAGCGGAACACGTCCGGAGCGCCCTTGGCCCCCATGGCGGTCTGGAGCTTGTTCTGCGCCTGGTCGAACGGCACGTTGACGAAGTCGACCTTGATGTTCGGGTTGGCAGCCTCGAACTTCTTGGCCAGTTCCTGGTAGTTCGGCGCCTCGTTGGTGGCGTTCGAGGTGTCCCAGTACGTGAGGGTGACCGGCCCGTCGGCCTTGCCGTCCGAGCTGGAGCCGCTGCTACCACAGGCAGCCATCGAGACCGCGAGGGCCACAACGAGGGCAGAGGCCGCGATGCCACGCCGCATGAGAACTCCTTGGGAGGGTGGGGGTGCCCGAGATGTTCGGAGACAGGCGCATAATGGCTGCCTCGTGCCGACCGCACCGTTGCTGCCGTCGGGCTCGGAAGGAAGTTAACAGCGGCGCAATCGCGACGGAAAGTCCTTGCAGCAAGTTTCTGCAAGAAATAGGGATCGTTACGCCCACGTGTCCTGGACGTTGCCGCACGGTAGTGGACAGTGGGGGACAATGTCCGGGTTCGCCCGTTTCGCCCTAGGGTCGGGCCGGTGACGGAACCACCGTGCGTGGCTGCAAGGCGCTTGCAGCGGCCTGCCGCCAGGCCCGCCGAGGGCCGGTTCAGGGCCTGTCGAGGGCTTGTCGAGGGTCGACTGAGGGCCGGCTGGGGCCCGGCCGACCTCCCGGCTAGTTGGTCCCCAGCCGCAGCACGGTGACCGAGCGGAACTCCTCCCCCGGCCGCAGCACGGTGCTCGGGAAGGCCGGGTGGTGCGGGGAGTCCGGGAAGTGCTGGGTCTCCAGCGCGATGCCGGCGAACGGCCCGTACGGCACCCCGGCGGCCCCGGTCACCGCGCCCTGGAACTTGTTCGCCGTGTAGACCTGGATGCCCGGCTCGGTGGTCAGCACCTCCAGGGTGCGGCCGCTCACCGGGTCCTCCAGCAGCGCCGCGCGGGCCGGGCTGCCGTCCGCCGGGCGGGCCCGCAGCACCCAGTTGTGGTCGTAGCCGCCCGGGCCGGTCAGCTGCGGGTGGTCGTCGTGCACCGACTTGCCGATCGGCGTGGCCACGGTGAAGTCGAACGGCGTGCCGGCCACCGGCTCGGTCCGCCCGTACGGGATCTGCCGCTCGTCGGTCGGGGTGTACTCGTCCGCGTCCAGGGTGAGCAGGTGGCCGAGGACGTCACCGCTGCCCTCACCCGCGAGGTTGAGGTACGCGTGGTTGGTCAGGTTGACGACGGTCGGCTTGTTGGTCACCGCGTGGTAGGCGATCACCAGCTCGCCGGAGGCGGCCAGGGTGTAGGAGACGGCCACGTCCAGCGCCCCCGGGAAGCCCTGGTCGCCGTCCGGGCTGTGCAGCCGCAGCCGCACCCCGGCGTCGATCTCCTCGGCCTCCCACATCCGGTGCGCGAAGCCGTCCGGGCCGCCGTGCAGAGTCATGCCGCCGCCGGTCGGGGCCAGCGCGTGCTCCTCGCCGTCGATGGCGATCCGGGAGCCGTCGATCCGGTTGGCGTACCGGCCGACCACCGTGCCGTAGTGCCGGGCCGGGCCGAGGATCTGCGCCAACGCATCGGAGGTGAGCAGCAGTTGGGCGGGGCGGCCGGTCCGGTCCGGCGCGCTCAGGGTGTGCAGGGTGGCGCCGAGGGTGAGCACGCTCGCCTCGTACGGGCCGGCGGAGAGCGTCCAGCGTCCGATCGCGGCACCCGCGCCCGAGGGGTCGAGGGGTTCCTGCCGCACGCTGGTGGCCTCGCTCGCCATGGCCTGCTCCTCACTGCGGTCGCGGCGGGCCGAGCCCGCCCGGTTCCGGGTCCGTCGTGCCGGGTCCGTCGTGCCGGGCCTGTCGCTCCCGGTCCGTCGTGGGGTCGTGGGGCCGGTCGCGGCGCCCCGTGTTCGTCAGCCTAGCGACGGCGGCCGCTCCGGGGGCGCTCCGGCGCCTCCGCGCGCCGCCCGGGTGCCTCCACCCGCCGGGCCCGCCGCCCGGGGCCCGCCGTCCAGGGCCTGACCGGGCGTCAGAACCGAGTCCCGCACCGAGGCCGGCAGCACCGGAGCCCGACCCGGGGGGCTATTCCTCCCCCTCCGCCACCTCGCCGCCCGGCCGGGTCGCCTCGCGCGAGCGCCCCGCCAGGCCGAGCGCCGAGGCCAGACCGTCCGGGCCGCTGCCCGCCTTGCGGTAGACCGCCGCCAGCCGCCGGTTCACCAGGCTGAGGTGCACCCCGAGCTCGTCGGCGATCCGCTGCGGCGGCACGCCCCGCACGGCCAGCTTGGCGACGTCCCACTCGGGCTGGCTGAGCGTCTCCCGGAAGTCCCCCAGCCGGTTCGGCCGCAGACCGTAGTTGGCCAGCTCCCGCCGCGCCTGGTCGACCAGCCCCTCGGCGGAGCAGTGCTGCGCCAGCTCGATGCCCTGGTACAGGTACTCCTGCGCGTCCTCCAGCCGCCCGACCCGGCGCAGCGCGGCGCCCAGGTCGACCAGCGCGACGGCGTGCTCGTACCCGGCCGGGGACTGCCCGAGGTGGGCCACCGACTCCTCCAGCAGCTCGACCGCCTGCTGCCCGTCCTCGATCTGGGCCTGGAGCCGCAGCGCGGTGCCGATCGCCGAGGCGGTGCCGAAGGCGCGCGCGTCGCGGACGGACTTCTGGGCGTACTCGCGGGCCCGCTCGGGCTCGTCCGCGGCGATCGCGATGGCCAGGTGCCCGGCCCAGGGCGCCCAGACGGTGTTGTGCCAGCCGCGGGCCTCCAGCTGGGCGCCGGCCTCGGTGAGCGTGGCGGCCGCCCCGGCGTAGCGCCGCTTCGCGACGAGCAGCTTGCCGTACAGCGAGGGCGCGTCGGGCAGCACCATCGCGGTGTCGTGGTACGGCGGCTGGAAGCCGAAGGTGGTGGCGAGCTCCCAGGCCTCGTCGACCCGGCCGCGGGCGAGCAGGGTGTCCACCAGCACGCCGACGGCGTCCCAGGCGAGCGGGAGCTTGGGGCCGATCCGCTCGGACAGCCGCAGCGCCCGGCGCAGGAAGTCCTCGGCCTCGGCGAGCATGCCGCGGCGGAACCGGGCCAGGCCCATCAGGAAATAGGCGAAGCCCCGGTGGGCGCCGCTCCACCCGGCCACCTCGAACTGGATGATGGCGTCCGCGAACAGCCGTTCGGCCTGGGCGATGCGGTCGTTGTAGGTGTAGGTGAGGCCGAGCATCGAGGGCAGTTCGAAGCCCCAGGTGCTGTCCGTCCAGCCGAGGCCCTTGGGCAGCCGGCCGCCGTCGAGGACGTCGTCGGCGTGGGCCAGGGCCTCGGCGGAGGGGGCGCCGCGCAGGGTGAGGTCCCAGGCGCGCATCGCCAGGACGGCCCGGTCGGCGGCCTCCCGGCCGGTGAGGCCCTGGCAGAGCTCGGCGAGCCGCGCGGAGCGGCCGGGCCCGTCCTCCTCGGCGCGGCGGAACGCGTGCCACATGAACGAGGCGGCCTGCAACCGCATCCGGTCGCCCGGGTCGGCGGTCTGCTCGGCCTCCTCCTGGCAGACCAGCGCGGCCTGGCGCAATTCGCCGCTGTGCGCGAGCACCTCGGAGAGCCGGAAGGTGGCGTCCACCCGCAGGTCCGGGCGCAGCGGCCCCTCCTCCGGGTCGAGGGCGAGCTTGAGCTGGTTGACGGTGGCGAGCGGGTCGGTGAGCAGCGCGGAGCAGCCCAGCTCGTACAGCACCTCGGCGCGGATGTCGTCGGCCGGGGGCTCGTTGAGCGCGCGGTGCAGGCAGCGCTGGGCGGCTTCGGGGGCGCCGATCAGCAGGTGTTCGGCGGCGGCCCGGCGCAGTTTGCGCACCGTCCGGTCGTCGCCCTCGCCGGAGAAGGTCTCGACCAGGTGGCGGGAGGCGGCGAGCAGGCCGAGCCCGGCGTTCTCGATCTCGGCGGCGGCGACGCCGTGCATGCCGGTGCGGGTGGCCTCCGGCATGGTGTTGTAGATCGAGCTGCCGATCAGCGGGTGGACGAACTCCAGGTTGCCGTTGGGGGTTTGGGTGAGGACGCGCTGCTTGCGCAGTTGCTTGATGGACTCGCGGGCGCCCTCGGCGCTCTGGGTGGAGATCCGGGTGGCGAGGTCGATCCGGATGTCGGTGCCGAGCATGGCGCAGGCCCAGGCGAACCGCAGGGTGGCGGCGCCGAGCCGGTCGAGCCAGCCCTTGAGGGTCATTCCGGTGGCGTCGACGGCGAGTTCGCGCAGCTGCTGGGAGTTCTCCTCGACCGGTTCGAGCTCCTGGTCGCGGACCTGGTCGAGCAGGGCGACGGCCTCGAAGGGGTTGCCGTTGACGACGTTCCAGAACTCGTAGCAGAAGGCGTCCTCGGCCTTGTCGCCGAGTTCGGCGCGGATCATGTCGGTGACGGAGGTCAGCGAGAGCCGGTTGAGCTCGTGCTTGCGGGTGGCCAGTGCGAGGACGTGCCCGCGGTGCTGCTGGGTGTCGTTGGGCCAGTCGTGCTCGTCCTCGCGGAACGCGAAGACGAGCAGGACGGGCAGTTCGCGGGAGCGGACGGCGAACTGGGTGAGCCAGGACAGGGATTCGTGGTCGCCCCAGTGCAGGTCGTCGACGATCATCACCAACGGCGCGCGGCGGGGCGCGAGTTGGGTGATGACGTAGTCCAGGCCGTCGCGCACGCCCTGCGGGTCAAGGCGGCGCGCGCCGGCGCGGGGCTGCTTGAGGCCCATGGCCGGTCCGACGACCTCCTCCCAGGTGCCCATGACCTGGCGGAACTCGTCCGGTTCCAGCCGGGTGAGGGCGGGCTGGAGCAGCTGGCGCAGGACGTGGTAGGGCTCCTTGTACTGGCGCTCGCTGCCGCGGGCGAACAGGACGGCGGCACCGTCGCGGAGCCTGGCGATCCGCCGGACCTCGTGCAGCAGGCTGGTCTTGCCGATGCCGGGGCGGCCGGAGAAGGCCAGCAGGCCGCCGATCTCGGTGCCGCCGGCGGCGAACTCGCGACAGAGCTTGTCGACCGCGGCCTCGACGGAGCGCAGCTCGGCCTCGCGGTCACGCAGCCTGACCCGGGGCGATCCCGGGTCACCGCCCTGGCCGGAGCCGGTTCCCGCCCGAAGTTCGTTGTCCTGCTCGGTCACCGTCGCGCCTCCGCCTCGCCGCTCGCGTCTCAGCTCACCCGGCTGCTCGGCCGGCTGCTCACCTGACTGCTCGTGGAGCCGAGGTTAGCGCCGCAGGGGGCGTGCCGTGCGGCATTCGCGCAGGCTGGGGCGGACGACGAGGGTTCAGACGACTTGCCAAGGGCAATTGCCCTATATCCCTAACGTCCGATCATTACATCAGATACCCTACGGCCCGCGAGGCGAAGATGATCTTGCGTCACCACCTTCACCCCTCAGGCCCCGCTGCGTCAACTCCCCCCACATCCAGTGTTCGAACCACGAACCACAAGTGCCCCCACCCTCCGCTGCACCGGGAGTCCGATGTCTGACGACACCTCACTTCAGATCCCGTTCCCGCACCGCCGCAGTCCCTACGGCCGGTACGCCACCGCGCTGCACCGCGACTGGCTGGTCCGCCACCCCCTGCTCCCCGACGCCGACCACCCCGGGTACGCCCACTGGGCGATCGTCGAGCTCGCCGCCCTCGGCTACCCCGACGCCGGACCGGACGAACTCTCCCTGGCCGCCGACCTGATGGGGTTCTACTTCCTCTTCGACGACCAGTTCGACGGCCCGCTCGGCCGCCGCCCCACCGAGGTCGCCCCGATCTGCGAACGGCTGATCGACGTGCTGCACGGCGCCCCGCCCCGCCGACAGTCCCCCGTGGAGAGCGCCTTCGCCGACCTCTGGAACCGCAGCGCCCGCGGCATGTCCGCGCGCTGGCAGGCCCGCGCCGCCTACAACTGGGAGTGGTACCTGGCCAGTCACCCCGCCGAGGCGGCCGGCCGGATCTCCACCCGGCCCCCCGACCGGGCCGGCTACCTGGTGCTCAGACGAGGCACCGCGGCCATGGAGACCGTCTTCGACATGATCGAACGCCTCGGCCAGTTCGAAGTGCCCGCCGCCGTCCTGCACCACCCGGTGCTGCGTCAACTGCGCCAGCTGGCCGCCGACATACCGTCGCTCAGCAACGACGTGCGGTCGTTCCCGCTGGAGGCCACCCGCGGCGACGTCAACAACCTGGTGATGATCGTCCAGCGAGAACGCCGCTGCTCCGCCGAGGAGGCCTGCGCGGTGGTGCTCGACGAGGCCCAGCTGATGGTCGGCCGCTGCGAGGAACTGCACGGCCAGCTGCCGGACGTCTACCAGGAGTTGGGCCTGTCCCGGGTGGAACGCACAATCGCCCAGCGGTACGCGGACGGACTGCTCACCTGGCTCGCCGGCTACCTCAGCTGGGAGTCCAGCACCGGCCGGTACCACGCCGTCTGAGCCCCCCGGCGAGAACGGCCGGCCCCCGCCCGCCCGACCGCCACAACGGCCGGAACGCGCACCCTCCGTACGGGCCGAGCGTACGGACCGTAGCCGCGCCGCGCGTTCCACGGCTATCGTGCTCGACGGCGGGCGCCCCCGGCGGGGCGCCCGGCCCGAATGCGTGTGAGAACCCTCCCGCCGGACCGCCCCGACCGGGCGGTCCGGCGCGCCACCCGGCCCACGCGGTCCGGGCGGCGCCCGACGTCGCGAGGAGACACCCCGAGCATGACGGTCTACCAGCCCCCCGGCGCACCCGGCAGCATCGTCGCCTACCGCCCCCGGTACGAGCACTGGATCGGCGGCGAGTGGACGCCGCCGGTGCGCGGCGAGTACTTCGGCAACCCGACCCCGGTCACCGGCGAGGTGTTCACCGAGGTCCCCCGGGGCACCGCCGAGGACATCGAGGCCGCCCTGGACGCCGCCCACGCCGCCGCCCCCGCCTGGGGCCGCACCCCGGCCGCCGAACGCGCCCAGGTGCTGCTGCGGATCGCCGACCGGATGGAGGCGAACCTGGAGCAGCTCGCCGTCGCGGAGAGCTGGGAGAACGGCAAGCCGGTCCGCGAGACGCTGGCCGCCGACCTCCCGCTCGCCGTCGACCACCTGCGCTACTTCGCCGGCGCGCTGCGCGCCCAGGAGGGCGGCCTCTCCCAGCTGGACGAGGACACCGTCGCGTACCACTTCCACGAACCGCTGGGCGTGGTCGGCCAGATCATCCCGTGGAACTTCCCGATCCTGATGGCGATCTGGAAGCTCGCCCCGGCGCTCGCCGCCGGCAACGCGGTGGTGCTCAAGCCCGCCGAGCAGACCCCCGCCTCGGTGCTGCTGCTGGCCGAACTGACCGCCGACCTGCTGCCGCCCGGCGTGGTCAACATCGTGACCGGCTACGGCGAGGAGGCCGGCGCCCCGCTGGCGTCCAGCCGGCGGATCCGCAAGATCGCCTTCACCGGCGAGACCAGCACCGGCCGGCTGATCTCGCGCTACGCCAGCGACAACCTGATCCCGGTCTCGCTGGAACTCGGCGGCAAGAGCCCCAACCTGTTCTTCGCCGACGTCGCCGACGCCTCGGACGCCTTCTACGACAAGGCCGTCGAGGGCTTCGCGATGTTCGCCCTCAACCAGGGCGAGGTGTGCACCTGCCCCAGCCGGGCCCTGATCCAGTCCTCGGTCTACGAGCGGCTGCTCGCCGACGGCCTGGAGCGGGTGCGCGCGATGCGCCAGGGCAACCCGCTGGACACCGAGACCCAGGTCGGCGCCCAGGCCAGCGCCGAACAGCTGAAGAAGATCCTCTCCTACTTCGAGATCGGCCAGGCCGAGGGCGCCAAGGTGCTGGCCGGCGGCGAGCGGGCGGACCTCGGTGGCGCGCTGGCCGGCGGGTACTACGTGACACCGACGGTGTTCGAGGGCGACAACAGCATGCGGGTCTTCCAGGAGGAGATCTTCGGCCCGGTCGTCTCGGTCACCCGCTTCGCCGACTTCGCCGAGGGCGTCGCCCTCGCCAACGACACCCAGTACGGGCTCGGCGCCGGTGTGTGGACCCGCGACCTCAACACCGCCCACCGGGCCGGGCGCGCCATCCAGGCCGGCCGGGTCTGGACCAACTGCTACCACGCCTACCCGGCCCACGCGGCCTTCGGCGGCTACAAGAACTCCGGCATCGGCCGGGAGAACCACAAGGCGCTGCTGGAGCACTACCAGCAGACCAAGAACCTGCTGGTCAGCTACTCCCCCGACGCGGTCGGCTTCTTCTAGGCCACCTCGCGCGCAGGCCACCTCGCGCGCAGGCCACGCTGCGCGTAGACCACGCTGCGCGCTGTTGCCCAAAGGCGGAGCGGAAGACCGGTCCCGGTCTCCCGCTCCGCCGCCACTCCCCGTGGCCCCTAGGGCGAATGCGGCACAAAGGCGGCCAAATCACCCGTTTCATGATCCAAGCACATGAATGGGTGATTTTCCCGACGCGCCGCCGACATGCCCGGCGACACCCGGCGGACGGCCTAGACAGGAGTCCCGTCCCTCTCCACCCCGGGAGTCCCCGTGACCATCGCCCCCGCCAAGCTCTCCGACCCCACCGTCCGCGCCGTCGTCACCGCGATCAACGCGGGCGACCGCGACGCCTTCCTCGCCCTGCTCACCCCGGGCGCGACGATGTCCGACGACGGCTCCGACCGCGACCTGGAGCAGTGGATCGACCGGGAGATCTTCTCCTCCCACGGCCACATGGAGGTCCAGAGCGAAGCCTCCGGCGGCCGCGCGCTGGTCGCCAACTTCCGCAACGAGACCTGGGGCGAGATGCGCACCGCCTGGCGCTTCACCGTCGACGGCGGGAAGGTCAGCCGCTTCGAGACCGGCCAGGCCTGAGACCGCGCGGCCGGCCCTACCCCGCCAGGCCCAGGCACCCCCGCACCGCGCGGATCAGGTTGCGCGAGCGGACGTCCCCGGTGACCCCCGGCTGCATCCCGTTGGTGACGTAGCCGAAGCCCAGCCCGAGGTCCGGGTCGGCGAAGCCCAGCGAGCCGCCCCGGCCCGGGTGGCCGAAGCTCGCCGGGGAGGCCATCAGCGAGGTCGGGCTGTGCCGGAAGAAGCCCAAGCCGAACGTGGAGTTGATGACCAGCACCCGGTCCGGCCCGCTCACCACCGGCCCGACCGCCCGGCTCAGCACCTGCGGCCCGAGCAGCGGCGGCAGCAGGGCGCCGGAGCCGTCCGAGCGGTCCGCGACGCCGATCAGCGCCGCGTAGAACCGGGCCACCGAACGGGCCGTACCGATCCCGCCCGCGCCCGGGATCTCGGCGGCCTGCACCGCCGGATCGTTCATGTCCACGCCCGGACGCACCGAGGCGAACGCCCGAGCGGTCAGCGAGGTCGGATCCTGGTAGGCGTCCCGGATGGACTGCTTGGGCCGCAGCCGCAGCCCGCTCGGCCCGGTCCGGGCCGCCTCCGGCGCCGGCAGGTCGACCAGCCGGCCGACCCGGGGCGCGGCCCCGGCCGGCAGCCCGATCCACAGGTCCAGCCCGAGCGGCCGGGCGATCTCCTCCGCGAAGTACTGGCCGACGGTCCGCCCGCTCACCCGCCGCACCACTTCGCCGACCAGCCAGCCGAAGGTGTACGGGTGGTAGCCGTGCGCGGTGCCGGGCTCCCAGGCGGGCGCCTGCGCGGCGACGGCGGCGGCCGCGCGCTCCCAGGTCAGCACGTCCTCCAGGCGCAGCGGCACGTCCAGCGCGGGCACCCCGGCCTGGTGCGAGAGCAGCCAGCTCACCGGCACCCCGCCCTTGCCGGCCGCCGCGAACTCGGGCCAGTACGAGGCCACCGGCGCGTCCAGGTCGAGCAGGCCGCGCTCGGCCAGCAGCAGCGCGGTGGTCGCGGTCAGGCCCTTGGTGACCGAGCGCAGCACCTGGACGGTGTCCGCCGTCCAGGGCACCGCCGGCGCGGGCCGGCCGCCGACCTCGGGCCGGGCGTCACCGCCCCACAGGTCCACCACCTTGCGGCCGTGCAGGTACAGCGCGAAGGCCGCGCCCAGTTCGCCGTACTCCCGGAAGTTCCGCGCGAAGGCCTCCCGTACCGGCTCGAAGCCCTCGGCCGTCTCGCCCCAGATCTCCACCACCACGCGCCGCCCTCAGCCTGTCCGGATCCGCTGTCCGGATCCCGTTCGTGATCCGCTGTCTGTTCGCGCCCGCGTTCGAACCGGGCCCGGAAACCCTAACCTGTCCCTCATGACCAACCCCGCTGAAGAGTTGCTGGACGTCGTCGACGAGCACGACCGGGTGATCGGGACCGCGGTGCGCGGGGAGGTGTACCGGCAGGGGCTGACCCACCGGTGCGTCTTCATCCTGGTCCGCGACCCGGAGGGCCGGATCTTCGTCCACCGGCGCACCGACACCAAGCTCTTCGCCCCCGGCGCGTACGACATGTTCGTCGGCGGCGTCGTCGGCTCCGGCGAGACCTACGCCGACGCCGCCGTCCGCGAGGCCGAGGAGGAACTCGGCGTCCACGGCATCGCCCCCCGCCCGCTGTTCAAGTTCCTCTTCCAGCAGGACCACCTCTCCTGGTGGTGCGACCTGTACGAGGCCCGGTGGGACGGCCCGGTCTCCCCGCAGGAGTCCGAGGTCGCCTGGCACGCCTGGCTCACCCCCGCCGAACTCGCCGACCGCCTCACCCGGGAGGACTTCGTCCCCGACGGCCGCGAGGCCTACCGCCGCTACCTGGACTTCCGGGCCGCATAGGCCCCGCCCCGGTCGCCGGATAGGGTGACGCGCATGGCCTCCCGTACGCCGTCGCCGACGGCCGCCCGCGCTGAACGGACCCCGCCACCGGACCGGGCCCCGGCGGGGGAGCGGCCCCGCCGCCGGCTGAGCGTGGACGAGCGGCGCGAGCAGCTGATCGCCGTCGCCCTGGAACTGTTCAGCCGGCGCCCGCCGGAGGAGGTGTCGATCGACGACATCGCCGCCGCCGCGGGCGCCTCCCGGCCGCTGGTGTACCACTACTTCCCCGGCAAGCAGGCACTGTACGAGGAGTCGCTGCGCCGGGCCGGGCAGGAGCTCTCGGCCCGCTTCGAGGAACCCGCCGACGGGCCGCTGTCCGAGCGCCTGTACCGGGTGATGGGCCGCTACCTGGACTTCGTGCAGAGCCACGGGCCGGGCTTCGCGGCGCTGCTGCGGGGCGGCTCGGTCGCGGCCAGCCCGGGCACCTCGGCGGTGATCGACGAGGTGCGGCGCGCCGCCGCCGACCAGATCCTGTCCCACCTGGCGATCCCCGCGCCCAGCCCCGGCCTGCGGCTGACCGTACGGGCCTGGATCGCCAACGCCGAGATCACCTCGCTGGAGTGGCTGGGCGAGCGGTCGGTGCCGCTGGAGGAACTGCAACTGCACCTGGTGCAGGAGTTCGTCGCCGCGCTCACCCTCACCGCGGCCCGGGAGCCCGCGCTGGCCGTCGAACTGGCCGGGTTCTTCGCCGCGGAACGGCCGGACGGGCCGACCGGGCGCCTGGTCCGGGACCTCGCCGGGCTGTTCGCCGTCCCCGGGATCACCGAGGCGGTCACCGCGCTCGCCGTCGGGGCCGACGACGTGGCTGCCCAGGAGCCCGGGTCCGACGGGTGATCCACCGGTTCTGCCCGGACTGCGGGCTCTGATAGGAATGAGCTGGGATCCGACGGCAGGCCGTCCCGGGCACGCCCGGTCCCACTCGAACCAGCGACCGCAGACGCAGCAGAGCGGGGGGCTCAACAGTTGACCCAGGACGTCCAGTTCAGCGCGGAGGCCAACCCCTTCGCAGCTGCCGAGCAGGTCTGCGCGACCCTCGGCACCCTCACCGACGCCCTCTTCGACGAACGGACCTCGCGCCTGCCCGCGGCCTCGCTGACCGCCCTGCGCCCCGCCGAACACCCCGCCGCCGAAGCGCTGTTCGGCCTGCCGCTGGCCCCCAACGGACCGGTGCACGCGGCCGTGGACCGGCTCGGCACCGTACTCACCGCCGGGACGGCCCGCCCCGGCACCGGCACCCCGGTCGCGGACCGGGTGACCGCCGCCCTGCTGCACCGCTACGGCGGCGGCGCGGTGCGCGGCGCGATCGCCGACCGGGGCACCACCTCGGCCGCGCTCTTCCAGCTGCCGGTCACCGGCGAGTTCGCCGACGCCAAGCTGCGCCCGCCGTTCGCCCCCGCCCTGGCCGCGCTGGCGGCCGGTCGGCAGACCCGGCAGCCGGTCGAACTGCCCACCGGGGCGGGCGCCGAGGTCCGGCTGGTCGTCCCGCCCGGGTTCCACCCGCTGACCTCCCCGGGCGGACCGGCCGGGGTCACCGCCCGTACGGTACCCGCGCTCCCCGCCGGGGCACCGGGCGCCGACGCCGCCACCGCGGCGGCCGCCGAGGAGCTGACCCGGCATCTGGCCGAGGTCGCCGAGGAACTGTTCAGCGGCACCGGGGCGGCCCCGCGCCGCGACTTCGCGGTGATCTCCGCCACCCTCGCCGACCTGGTCCACGCCTCCGGCACGGTCTACGCGGGCGTCTGCGCCCTCGACCTGGGCGGCCGGACCTCCAACGCCGCGCTCGTCGTCTCGCTCGCCCGGCACCCGCTGCCGATCACCGAGCTCGCCACCGAGCTCGCCACCGTGCGGCGGCACGCCGAGGTGTGGACCGTCCTGCTGCCGGCCGGACCGGCCGCCGTCCTCGTCGAGGGCCGGACCGCACCGGTGCCCGGGCCGCTGGCCGGCGACGGGCAGCGGCGCTGGGTGGTCACCTCGGCGGTCGAGGCCTTCGTCCCGCTGCCGGACGGCGGCACCGTGCTGTGCGTCCAGCTCTCCACGGCGCAGCCGGAGGACTGGGAGCTGTACACGGAGGTGTTCGCGGAGCTGCTGAGGAGCGTCCAGTTCGGCTGGGACGGCGAGCCGGCCGCACCGGTGGCCGTGGCGGTCCCGGCTCCCGCTCCCGCGCCCGAACTCGTGCCCGTGCCCGTGCCTGCCCAGGAGCTCCCGGAGGAGGTCCCGGTGCACCTGCGCGGTACTCCGGTGAGCGTCCCGCCCGCGGACTTCAACCCGTTCGCGCCGGTCGCCGAGGCGCCCCCGGTCGCTGCCGCCCCGGCCGCGCCGGTGGAGGCCACGCCGGCGGAGCCGGGCAAGCCGAAGGGCACGCCGGTCATGATCCCCCCGCCGGACTTCAACCCCTTCGCCCCGGAGACCCTGCCACCCCTCCCGAACACCCCCCAGCCGGTCCTGGCCCAGGCAGCCCCGGCCGCCCAGGCCACCGACCCGTTCGGCACGGTGACGGCCGAGCAGCCGCCCGACCCGTTCGGCACCCGGCTCGCCACGCAGGGCCCGCCGGTCCCTCCGCCGCCCTCCGCACCGCCGACCGTCCCCGCCCCGGTTGCCCCGGCCGCGCCGGTGGAGGCCACGGCCGCGGAGCCGGGCAAGCCGAAGGGCACGCCGGTCATGATCCCCCCGCCGGACTTCAACCCCTTCGCCCCGGAGACCCTGCCGCCCCTCCCGAACGCCCCCGCGGCGATCGCGGAGCAGGAGACACCCGCGGAGCCGGAGGCCCGCCCGTTCGGCTGAGGCCGGAAGGAGGCGGGGCGGGCCGGGGCGGGGAACAGATGACAACTGACAGCTGACAGATTTCAGCGAACAGATAACAGATTTCAGACTCTGTTATCTGTTCGCTGAAATCTGTTCGCCGTCATCCGTCCGCCGCTACCCGCCCGCTCCCGCCCGCCGTTCCACCAGCGTGCCGATCCCGTCCAGCATCCGCCCCAACCCGAACTCGAAGAGCGCCTCCAGGCTCATGTCGATCTCCGGCCCCCGGCTCAGCGCGTCGAACATCGGGAACAGCTCCGGATCCGCCATCAGCCCGAGGTTCGCCTCGTGCTCCTGGCGGTCCATCCACTCGTCCGCCGACAGGCCACTGTCCTGCTCGTCCTGCGCCTCCCGCTCGAAGTGGACGGCCAGCCCGCAGACGAAGGCCGCGACCGTGACGGACGCCTGGGCCATCTCCTCCGGCCGCAGCCCCAGCCCGGACAGCGCCGACATCGACCGCTCGGTGTGGAGGGCGGCGTCCGGCGCGAGCACCGGCCGGGTGAACGACATCGTGGCCGCGAGCCACGGATGCCGCCGGTAGATCCGCCACTGCAACCGCGCGACCGTCTCCAGGCCCGCCCGCCAGCCGGACGGCATCGGGTCCGGCAGCGGCTGCTCGCGGAAGGCCTCGCCCATCATCAACCGCAACAGCTCGTCCTTGCCCGGCACATGGCGGTAGAGCGACATGGTCGCGGCCCCGAGCTCGGTCGCGACCCGACGCATCGAGAGCGCCGCCAGCCCCTCGGCATCGGCCACCCGCACCGCGGTCGCGACGATCCGTTCGCGGGAGAGGTCCCGCTCCCCGCCGTGCGCCCGACGCCCCCCGACCGCCCCTGCCGCCGGTTCGACCGCCCCCTCGGCCGCCACGATCGGCTCGACCGTCCCCGCCGCGCGCGCCGCCTGCGCCCGCCCCACCGCCGCCCGCTCCGCCACCACCGTGCCGACCCCCGGCACGGCCCGGACCAGCCCCTCCTCCCGCAACCGGGTCAGCACCTTGGTCGCGGTCGCCATCGCCACACCCCACTCCCGAGTGATCCGCCGGGTGGACGGCACCCGCTCCCCCGGCGCCAGCTCCCCCGCCGCGATCCGTCGCCGCAACTCGGCCAGGATCCGCTCCGACGGCGTCCCGCCCTGCTCCATGCCCACTCCTCCACACCGCACTAGTGCACTACCCGCCGCCGAGGCTAGCAGCCGCCCCCCACCGCCCTCGCGAGCCCGCACCCACCGCCGCCCCCTCGCCAACTGGTCCATACCTCTTGCCAGTTGACGACCGGCTCCCTACCCTCGGGAGGCACCGGACCCTCCGCGCACCCCGACGGCCCGAGGCTCCGTTCCGGCCACCCCCACGGCCGGAGCTCCCGCACGCACCTGCCACCTCCCCACAGGTATCGGGGCATCCAGGCACGCCCGGCGGCCCCGGGACAGGAGCCACCTCATGCGCAGACGTCGGATCCGCCTGCCGCTGCTCGCGGCCGCCACCCTGCTCGTCCCGATGCTGGCCGCCGCCCTCCCGGCCGGCGCCGCGAGCGCCGCCGGTTCGGCCACCGCCGCCCTGACCAAGGGCAGCGACTGGGGCACCGGCTACGAGGGTTCGTACACCATCACCAACGGCTCCAGCGCCGCGCTCAACGGCTGGACGCTGGAGTTCGACCTGCCCGCCAACAACACCGTCGCCTCGCTCTGGAACGCGACGTACACCACCGCCGCCTCCCACGTCACGGTGAAGAACCCGAGCTGGGCGAGCGCCATCCAGCCCGGCGGTTCCTACGCCTTCGGCTTCAACATCGCCTACTCGGGTGCCTACCAGCCCCTGCTGAACTGCAAGTTGAACGGGAAGCCGTGCGACGGCGGCGGCAACGACCAGACCCCGCCGAGCGTCCCGGGCGGCCTGCACTCCACCTCCGTCACCCAGACCTCGGTCGGCCTGGCCTGGACGGCGAGCACCGACGACGTCGGCGTCACCGGCTACGACGTCTTCCGGAACGGCACCAAGGTGGCCACCACCGACGGCGCCACCACCGCCGTCACCGTGACCGGCCTGACCGCCGACACCGCCTACCAGTTCACCGTGCAGGCCTTCGACGCCGCCGGGAACCGTTCAGCGGCCGCCGGCCCGGTCAGCGTCACCACCCAGCCGACCACCCCGGACAACCAGCCGCCGACCGCCCCCGGCACCCCCGTCGTCACCGGTTCGGACTCCACCAGCGTCTCGCTGAGTTGGGCCCCGAGCACCGACAACACCGGCGTCGTCGGCTACGACGTCTACAACGGCTCCGCGCCGGCCGTGACGGTCACCGGCACCGCCGCGACGGTCGGCAACCTGGCCCCGGACACCGGGTACACCTTCACTGTGAAGGCCCGCGACGCGGCCGGCAACACCTCCCCCGCCTCCGGCCCGGTCACCGCCCGGACCAAGCCCGGCGGCAGCAGCCAAGGCGCCCTGAGGATCGGCTACTTCACCCAGTGGAGCATCTACGCCCGCGGCTACAGCGTGAAGCAGCTGGACACCTCCGGCTCGGCCGGCCGGCTCACCACGCTCAACTACGCCTTCGCCAACATCCACCCGACCACCAAGCAGTGCTTCATCACCAACAAGGCGGCCGGGAACGACTCCGACCCGAACGCGGGCGACGGCGCCGGTGACGCCTGGGCCGACTTCGGCAAGGGCTGGGACGCGGGCAACTCGGTGGCCGGCACCACCGACACCTGGGACCAGAAGCTGGCGGGCAACTTCAACCAGCTCAAGCAGCTCAAGGCGAAGTACCCCAACCTCAAGATCCAGATCTCGCTGGGCGGTTGGTCCTACAGCAAGTGGTTCTCCGACGCGGCGAGCAGCGACGCCTCCCGCAAGGCGCTGGTCAGCTCCTGCATCGACATGTACCTCAAGGGCAACCTGCCGGTGATCGACGGCCGGGGCGGCCCGGGCAGCGCGGCCGGCATCTTCGACGGCATCGACCTCGACTGGGAGTGGCCGAACTCCGACGGGCACACCGGGAACATCTTCCGCCCCGAGGACAAGGCCAACTACACCTTGCTGGCCCAGGAGTTCCGCCGCCAGCTGGACGCCCTGGGCGCCTCCACCGGCAAGCACTACACGCTGAGCGCCTTCCTGCCCGCCGACCCGGCGAAGATCTCCGCCGGCATCGACATCCCCGGCCTGTTCGGCGCCTTCGACTTCGCCACCATCCAGGGCTACGACTACCACGGGGCCTGGGAGATGACGACCAATCAGCAGTCCGCGCTGAAGCTCGCGGCCGGCGACCCGAGCAAGCCGGACCGCCAGTTCAGCTCCGAGATCGCGATCAACGCCTACCTCAACGGCGGCGCCCCGAAGAGCAAGCTCACCCTGGGCATCCCGTTCTACGGCCGCGGCTGGACGGGCGTGCCGCGCGGCACCACCAACGGCCTCTTCCAGAGCGCGACCGGCCCCGCGCCGGGCAGCTACGAGAACGGCTTCGAGGACTACCACAAGCTCAAGGACCTTGCCACGAGCGGCGGTTACACCCTCTACCGGGATCCGGTGGCCGGCTTCGCCTACCTCTACAACGGCACCGTGTTCTACACCTACGACGACCCGACCGAGATCGCCCGCAAGACCGCCTGGATCAAGTCCCAGGGGCTGGCCGGCGCGATGGTCTGGTCCTTCGACGGTGACACCAGCGGCGGCGAGTTGATGGCCGCCGTGGACAACGGCCTGAAGTAGCGGGCGACTTGGCCGGGCGCGCGGTCAGCCCGCGCGCCGGGCCAGGTGGACCACGTCGGGCACGCCCCGGCCGACCGGGACTTCGTGCGTGACGACGTCCGAGAAGCCCGCCGCGCGCAGCGCCTCCTCGAAGGCCGGGGAGGGCTGCGCGCTCCACACCGCCAGCACCCCGCCGGGCTGCAGCCGGTGCCAGAGCACCGCGAGCCCGTCCGCGCCGTACAGGCCGGCGTTGGAGTCGGTGACGGTCCAGTCCGGGCCGTTGTCGATGTCCAGGCAGAGCGCGTGGTACCGGGCGCCGTCGGCCGCCGCCAGGTACTCCAGCAGGTCGGTGTGGAGCACCTCGACCCGCTCGTCGGCCAGCGCGCCGCCGGAGAAGGCGCCCAGCGGGCCGCTCCGGTGCCAGTCGATGATCGCGGTCTCCCGCTCGACGATCGCGATCCGCCCCCAGCGCGGCTCGGCCACCGCGTACGCCAGCGAGAAGCCGACGCCGAGCCCGCCGATCAGCACCGCCGGCCGCTCCACCGCCGCGCCGGTGCGGTCCAGCTCGTCCAGCGCGGCCTGGATCAGCAGGCGCTCGGAGCGGCCGTCGGCGGTGTCCATCAGGAAGCAGCCGTTGGCGATGATCTCGAAGTGCCGCCCCCGCTGCCGCAGGACCACCTCGCCGTACGGGCCCTCCCGCCGGTCGAGCGTGACGACGGCGTCGTGACCGTCCCGTTCGGGCAGTGCGGTGGGCATGCGTCTTCCTCGGCGAACTCGGGTGCGGGGGGCCGTCCCAACGGACGAGTACGTACCCGCCCGACAATAGCCGAGTCCGCACCCGCACCCGTCACGTCGTGATCAGCACCCCGGCGTACGAAACGCCCGCGACCACGACCCAGGAACCGAGCCCGAGCAGGGCGATCCGCCCGCCGGTACGAATCATGGTCGGCAGGTGCACGGCGCTGCCCAGGCCGAACAACGCCGCTGCCAGCAGCAGCTCCTGGGCGTCCCCGGCCAGGGTGAGCGCCCGCTCCGGCAGCACCCCGGTGGTCCGCAGGACGATCATCGCCAGGAACCCCGCCACGAACAGCGGGACGATCGGCGGCCGCACGTCGGCTTTGACCGAGTTTTTAGAAGAACGTTCGCCAATGTTCGTTTTGTCCCCGACCTCGCCCGAGGCCCGCGCCACCACGCCCCGCCGCACGGCGACCGCCACCCCGGCGACCAACGGCGCCAGCAGCACCACCCGCATCAGCTTGACCAGCACGGCCTCGCGCAGCGCCCCGGCCCCGCCGGTCTGCGCGGTGGCGACCACCTGCCCGACGTCGTGCACGCTCGCGCCGACCCAGCGCCCGAACTCCGCCTCGCCCAGCCCCAGCGGGTGCTGGAGCAGCGGCAGCACGGCGATCGCCAGCGTGCCGCACAGGGTGACCAGCGCGACCGAGGCGGCGACGTCCTCCTCCTCGCTGCCGGCCGCCTGGCTGACCGCGCCGATCGCCGAGGCCCCGCAGATCGAGTACCCGGTGGCGACCAGCAGCGGCTGGTCCCCGGGCAGGCCGAGCCGTCGGCCCAGCCACACCGTGCCGGTGAAGGTGGCGGCGACCACCGCGAGCACCATGGCGACGGTAGCCCAGCCGAGCCCGAGCACGTCGCCCAGGCTGAGCTTGAGCCCGAGCAGGACGATCCCGAGCCGCATCAGCCGCTTCCCGGCCGTGGACAGCCCCGGCCGGGCGACCCCCCGTACGACCGGGCGCAGCCCGGGCAGGTGGGCCACCGCCATGCCGAGCAGGACGGCCGCGGTGAGCTTGGGGATGGCGGGGACGGCCGCGTGGACGCCGATCGCGGCCAGCACCCCGACGGCCGCGAGCAGCAGCCCGGGCGCGTCGCCGCCGAGCGGGGGGAGCAAGCGGGTGCGGGTGGCCCGCGCCCTGAGTGTCAGTGCCACGCCGCCCTCACTGCTGCTGGTCGGCGGGCAGCTGGTAGACCCGCCGGATGCTGGTGCCGAGCCGCGAGACGTTGGCGCCGTACACGTGGATGGAGATGGCGGTGGTGCTACAGGCGTTGCGCACCAGGTGGATGTCACCGGGCGGCGCGAAGGCGGCGACGGTGCCGGCCGGGCCGGTCACCCGCTCGGTCTCGACCAGCCGGGCGGTGCGGCCGTCGGAGATCAGCCGGTAGCGGATTTCGCTCTCCTGGCCCTGGTGGACGCCGGCCACGCACCAGGAGACGTGGTCGTGGATCGGGGTGCGCTGTCCGGGCAGCCAGACGAGGGCCACGACGGAGAAGCCGCCGTCCTCCTCGGCGTGCAGGATGTGCTGGCGGTAGCGCTCGGGGTCGCCCTCGCGCTGGTCGGGGGTGAGCAGCGCATCGGGCCCGTCGGGATCGACCCGCAGATGGGGCGCGAGGCGCTCGCCGACCAGGTACGCGGTGAGTTCCGGGGGCAGCCCGCGGTCCACGACGGCGCGGATCTCACCGATCAGCGCCGTCATCCGCTCGGTGAGGCGGCCGCTGTCGACCGTGCACGAGGAGGTCATGCGAGCAGGTTCGACCCAGTCGATCCATCACGTCCAACGAGGGTTTGTAAGCTCTCCCCCAAACCCCGCTTATAAGTCTCGCGGCGAGGCCGCTGCGGACTCAGCAGCCGACCCGGCTCGCCGCCGCCTGCCGCAGGTGGTCCAGCACCAGCCCGGTGGCCGGTATCCGCCGGTGCTCGCGCAGCACGTACGCGCTCACCTGCCGCCGCAGGTGCGGTTCGACGGCCCGCCCGGTGACCTTGCGGTGGCACATGAAGGAGAGCACCAGCGCGGGCATCAGGGCGATCCCCACCCCGGCCGCGACCAGGCTCTGCACCGCCAGGTTGTCGTCCGTGGAGAACACGATGTCCGGCGCGAAGCCCTCCTCCGCGCAGACGTTCAGCAGGTTGGCCCGGCAGCGCGGACAGCCCGCGATCCAGCGCTCCCCGTCGAGGTCGGAAAGCCGGACGGCGTGCCGGCGGCCGAGCGGGTGCCCGACCGGCAGCAGCACGGTGAGCAGGTCCTCCATCAGCGGGATCTCGTCCAGGCCGTCCGGCACCTCGGTCGTGCCGCCGGGATAGCGGAAGGCCAGCGCGATGTCACACTCCCCGCGAAGCAGCCGCTGGACGGAGTCGGGCGGCTCGGCCTCCAGCAGTTCGACCCGCACGCCCGGGTGCTCGGCGAGCAGCCGGGCCATCGCCTCCGGTATCAGGGTGGCGTTGGCGCTGGGGAAGGCGCAGACCCGGACGCGTCCGGCGCGCAGCCGGGCGAGCGCGGCGAGCTGTTGCTGGGCGGCGGAGAGGCTGCCGAGGATCACCTCGGCGTGCCGGGACAGCGCCTCGCCGGCCTCGGTGAGCCGCAGTCCGCGCCCGGCGCGGGTGAACAGCGGGACGCCGACGGTGCGTTCGAGCGCCTTCATCTGCTGGGTGATGGCGGGCTGGGTGTAGCCCAGTTCGCGGGCGGCGGCCGAGTACGACCCGGCCCGGACCACCTCGTGGAACGTCCTGATGTGCCGCGAGTCGAATACCGGCTCCATGGCCCCTCCACCCGGTCGTCCGCGTCCAGTCCCCCAAATCATAAGGGGAAATTGGAGGTACCGGCCCTACCCCCACCCCCGCCTATGGTTAGTCACCGAACCAATGCCCGGCCCGACCCCTCAGCCCTGCGTCGACGGCGGCAGCCCCAACGCCACCTCGGCCCTGGCCACCGGCGCCCCGCCCCGCATCCGCGGGCTGCGCCGGCTGCGCCGCTCGACCCAGCGCGCCAGCCAGGAGAGCAGCAGGCACATCCCGATGTAGATCGGCGTGATCACGATCACCACCGGGATGAACGGCAGGTCGTAGTCCAGGTTGGTGGCGATCAGCTTGCCCGCGTGCAGGAACTCCTCGTAGGTGATCAGGAAGCCCAGCGAGGTGTCCTTGAGCGCGACCACCAGCTGGCTGATGATCGCGGGCAGCATCGCCCGGTTGGCCTGCGGCACCAGCACGTACGACATCACCTGGGTCTTGCGCATGCCCAGCGCGTACGCCGCCTCCCGCTGCCCCTTCGGCACCGCCAGCACGCCGGCCCGGAACACCTCCGCCAGCACCGAGCCGTTGTACAGCACCAGCCCGGCCACCAGCGCCCACAGCGGCTGCACCTTGAGCGCCACGAACACGAAGAAGATCATCACCAGCACCGGCATGGCCCGGAAGAACTCCACCACCAGCGTGCTGGCCCAGCGCACCACCCGGTGGTCGGAGAGCCGCCCGGCCGCGAACAGCGCACCGAACGGCAGCGCGAACAGCACCGTCCAGCCGAAGGCCTTCAGGGTGTTCCCGAGCCCGCGCAGCAGCAGGTCCTGCACGCCCTCGTACTCGAAGAACATCCACTTCTGCTCGGTGAACTGGTGGGTGTGGAACAGCATGTAGACGATCCAGCCGATCAGCGCCGCGATCAGCACCAGCGCGATCGCGCCGTACAGCCGGTGCCGGGCCAGCGCCCTCGGGCCGGGGACGTCGTACAGCGCCGAGGCTTCAACGGTCATCGCGACACCGCCACTCGTCGTTCCAGCAGGTTGAAGACGGCGCTGATGGCCAGGGTGATGATCAGGTAGCCGACGGCGATCCAGACGAAGGTCCAGACGATGCTGTAGCCCAGCTCGTTGATCGTCCGGTAGGTGCCCAGCAGCTCGGTGACGCTGAACGAGCCGGCGATCGCCGTGTTCTTCGCCAGCGCGATCATCACACTGCCGAGCGGCGCGACCACCGACCGGTACGCCTGCGGCAGCACCACCAGGCCCATCGTCTGCCCGAAGCTCATCCCCAGGCTGCGCGCCGCCTCCCCCTGCCCGGTCGGCACGGTGTTCACCCCCGAACGCATCGCCTCGCAGACGAACGCCGAGGTGTAGCAGCCGAGCGCGAGCACCGCGAAGGTGAAGAACGGCAGCGTGATGTCGAACCGCGGCAGGCCCAGCACCACGATGAAGAACAGCAGGGTCAGCGGCGTGTTGCGCAGCAGCGTCACCCATGCCGTCCCGAACACGCGCAGCGGCCGCACCGGCGAGACCCGGAAGCCCGCGATCAGCACGCCGAGCACCAGCGAGAGCACGGCGCTCACCGCGAACAGCGAGAGCGTGCCGAGGAAGCCTTCCCAGTAGGTCGACCAGTTGTCGGTCAGCGTCTTCACAGCGCGGCCCCTCTCAGTACCGGTCGATCGGCGGCGGGGTCGGCGCGGGCACCCCGGACAGGCCGAGGGTCGCGTCGTAGGCCTTCTTCCAGTCGCCGTTCTCCTCGTGGCGGGCCAGGGCGTCGTCGAGCGCGTACCGCAGCGCGGTGTCGTTCTTCGGGACGCCGATCCCGTACGGCTCCTTGGAGAACAGCGGGCCGACCACCTTGAGCTCGTCCGGCACCTTGGCCGCGTAGCCCATCAGGATGCTGTTGTCCGTGGTCACCGCGTCGACCTGGCCGGTGATCAGGTTGTCCACGCAGGCCGAGTAGGTGTCGTAGGCGATCAGCTTCGCCTGCGGGTACTGCTTCTGGATCCGCTGGTACGGGGTCGAGCCGGCCGCCGAGCAGACCTTCTTCCCGTTCAGGTCCTCCGGGCCGTGGATGCTGGTGTTGTTCTTGCCCACCAGCAGCGACTGCCCGGCCAGGTAGTACGGCCCGGCGAAGCCGACCAGCTTCTTCCGGTTGTCGTTGATGGTGTAGGTGCCGACGTAGTAGTCCACCTGGCCGTTCTGCAGCGCGGTCTCGCGGTTGGCCGAGGCGATGGTCTTGAACTGGATGCGGTCCGGCGCGAAGCCGAGGTCGGCGCCGACCATCTTGGCGATCTCGATGTCGAAGCCGGAGTACTCGCCGGTGGCCGGGTTCTTCTGGCCCAGGTACGGCTGGTCCTCCTTGGCGCCGACCACCAGGTGGCCCCGGGCGCGCGCGGCGTCCAGGGTGGGCGAGCCGGTGATCGCGGCGGCGTCCTGCACCTGGTAGCTCGGCAGCGAGCTGGGCTGCGGCCCCTTGGGCGGCGGTGTGCCGGCCTTGCCGCACCCGGCGGCCAGCAGGGTGAGCAGGACGGCCGCGGCGAACGTGGCCCTCCCCGTCACATGCGCCTCCCCGTCACGCGCGCCTCCTCGTCGCGTGGCCCTCCTCGTCACAGCGGCCGCCTCAGTGCTTCAGGATCTTGGAGAGGAAGTCCCGGGCGCGCTCGCTCGCGGGGGCGCTGAAGAACTCCTCCGGGGCGCGGTCCTCGACGATCCGGCCGTCGGCCATGAACACCACGCGGTTCGCGGAGGCCCGGGCGAAACCCATCTCGTGGGTGACCACGACCATCGTCATGCCCTCGTGCGCGAGCTGGCGCATCACGTCCAGCACCTCGTTGATCATCTCCGGGTCGAGGGCCGAGGTCGGCTCGTCGAAGAGCAGCGCCTTGGGGTCCATCGCCAGCGCCCGGGCGATCGCGACCCGCTGCTGCTGCCCACCGGAGAGCTGGGCCGGGTACTTGTCGGCGTGCGCCACCAGGCCCACCCGCTCCAGCAGTGCGCGGGACTTCGCGTCCGCGTCGGCCCGGGGCCGCCCGCGCACCTTGATCTGCGCCAGCGAGACGTTCTGCAGCACCGTCTTGTGCGCGAACAGGTTGAAGGACTGGAACACCATGCCGACCTCGGCCCGCAGCCGGGCCAGCCCCTTCCCCTCCTCGGGCAGCGGCCGGCCGTCGATCACGATGGTGCCGCCCTCGATCGGCTCCAGCCGGTTGATGGCCCGGCAGAGCGTCGACTTGCCCGAGCCGGACGGCCCGATCACCACCACGACCTCGCCCCGGCCGACCGTCAGCTCGATGTCCTGCAACACGTGCAGGTCGCCGAAGTGCTTGTTGACGCCGCGCAGTTCGATCAGCGGGGCGAAGGCCGACGGACCGGCCGGCGCGGTGGCGGGGTCGGTGGTCACCGGCCGCGCCGCCCCTTCAGCAGCCAGCCCAGCACGCCACCGGCGATCAGGGTGGCCAGCAGCGCGATCCAGAGCGGCGCGGTGACGGTGAAGACCCAGAACTGGATCTGCACCTTGTCGAGGTTGGCGAACAGGAACCACACCGCGAGGACGACGATGACGCCGATCCCGATGTACCGGGTGGGGATCCCGCCGATCCCGCTGCGCTTGGAACCGGACGAACCGTCTGAAATCTTGGTCACCGGAGCAGTCTGCGGGCCGGTGCCGCGTTTTGCCCGGTTACGCGCCCTTGCGGGCCAGGGAGTAACCCGCACGGGGCAATCCGGCCCCGTGCGGGTTTAAAGAAGCCACCCGCTACCCCTCGTCCCGCCAGGAGCGCCAGAGCGCCGCGTACGGGCCGCCGGCCGCGACCAGCTCCGGGTGGCTGCCGTACTCGCTGATCCGCCCGCCCTCGACCACCGCGATCACGTCCGCGTCGTGCGCGGTGTGCAGCCGGTGGGCGATGGCGATCACCGTCCGGCCCTCCAGCACCCGGGACAGCGAGCGCTCCAGGTGCCGGGCGGCCCGCGGGTCCAGCAGCGAGGTGGCCTCGTCCAGCACCAGGGTGTGCGGATCGGCCAGCACCAGCCGGGCCAGCGCCAGTTGCTGCGCCTGCGGCGGGGTCAGCGAGGTGTTGCCGGAGCCGACCTCGGTGTCCAGACCCTCCGGCAGCGCGTCCACCCAGCCGCCGGCGTCCACCGCGTCGAGCGCGGCCCGCAGCTCGGTGTCGTCCGCCCCGGGCGCGGCCAGCCGCAGGTTGTCCCGCAGGGTGCCGACGAAGACGTGGTGCTCCTGGTTGACCAGGGCCACCTCCGCCCGCACCCGCTCGGCCGGCAGCCGGGACAGCGCCGCACCGCCGAGCGTCACGCTGCCCCGGCCGGGCGCGTAGATCCCGGCCAGCAGCCGCCCGAGGGTGGACTTTCCCGCCCCGGACGGCCCGACCAGGGCGACCCGGCTGCCCGGGGCGACGTCCAGGCTGATCCCGTGCAGGACGTCCGCGCCCTCGCGGTACCCGAACCGGACGTCCCGGGCCTCGACCCGGCGGCCGTCCGGCAGGATGGACTCGTCACCCTCGTGGGCGGGCACCTCGCGGACGCCGACCAGCCGGGCCAGCGAGGCCTGACCGATCTGCAGCTCGTCGTACCAGCGCAGGATCAGGTCGACCGGCCCGGTCAGCATCTGCGCGTACAGCACGCCGGCGGTCAACTGGCCCACGGTGATCCAGCCCCGGACGGCGAGCAGCCCGCCGACCACCAGGGTGGCCAGCACCGCCGCGGTGTACACCGCGTCGATGGTCGGGAACCAGACCGAGCGCAGCCACAGGGTGTACCGCTCCCAGGCGATCCACTCGCGCAGCTTGCGGTCGGTCAGCGCGACCCGCCGGTCGCCCAGCCGCAGCGCCTCGACCGTCCGCCCGGCGTCCACCGTCTCGGCCAGCACGGTGTTCACCGCGGCGTACCCGGCCGACTCGTTGCGGTAGGACTGCGGCGCGCGCCGGAAGTACCAGCGGGAGGTGGCCAGCAGCAGCGGCAGCCCGACCAGCGAGGTCAGCGCCAGCAACGGCGAGGTCAGCGCCAGCGCGCCGAGCACCAGCAGCAGGGACACCACCGCGACGGCGAGCTCGGGCACCGCCTCGCGCACCGACTTGTCCAGCCGGTCGATGTCGGTGGTCCCCCGCGAGACCAGGTCCCCGGTGCCGGCCCGTTCCAGCACACCGGTCGGCAGCGCGACCGAGCGGACCAGGAAGTCCTCGCGCAGGTCCGCCAGCACCCGCTCGCCGAGCATGGCGCCGCGCATCCGCGACCACCAGGTGAAGGCGGACTGCACTGCCAGCGCCAGCAGGTACCAGCCGACCGCCACCGCCAGGGTGGCCTCGACGGTGCCGGTGGCCAGCGACTCCACCAGACCGCCGAGCACCCACGGGCCGACCAGCCCGGCCAGGGTGGCCACCGAGTGCAGCGCCACCACCGCCGAGAAGGAGCCCCGGTGGCGCCGCGCCAGCAGCCCCAGGTACGCGCGCACGGCGGCCGGCGAGCCGACCGGCAGCGTGGCCGCCGGTCCCTGCTCCTGTTGATCGGGGGGCTTCATGACCTACTCCTCGGACGTTCGTCGAAACAGTTGGACCGGACGCTCATGCCGACTCCCCCACCGCGACCCGCCCGCTCGCCTCCGGGCGCGCGGATCCGGCGCCGACGCGCTGCGCCCCGGCCGCGCCCTCGGCCGACGGCGGGGCCGGCTCCTCACCACGGGTGACCACCGCCCGGTACCCGGGCTCGGTGCGCATCAGCTCGCGGTGCCGCCCGGCCGCGACGGCACGGCCCTCCCGGACCAGCACCACCCGGTCCGCCCGGTCCAGCAGCAGCGGACTGGTCGCGAACACCACGGTGGTCCGGCCCACCCGGTTGTCGCGCAGCCCGGCGGCGATCCGCGACTCGGTGTGGGCGTCCACCGCACTGGTCGGCTCGTCCAGGACGAGCACCGGCGGGTCGGCCAGCAGCGCGCGGGCGAGGGCCAGCCGCTGGCGCTGGCCGCCGGACAGCGAGCGCCCGCGCTCGGTGATCCGGGCCCGCATGGCGTCCCCCGCGCAGTCCGGCGAGCCGTCCACCAGGGCCTCCAGCACGTCGTCGGACCGGGCCGCGGCCAGCGCCTCGAACACCGTGACCCGCCCCGAGGACGGGATGTCGAACAGCCCGGCCAGGGTGCCGGAGAGCAGCACCGGCTCCTTGTCGTGGACCAGCACCGCCGCCCTGGCCTCGGCCAGCGGCACCGCGTCCAGCTCGGTGCCGCCGAGCCGGACGGAGGGCTGCGGCTGCTCGCCGTCGGCCAGCGGGACGTGCCCGCCCAACCGCTCGGCGAGTGCCCCGGCGAAGTCCGGGTCACCGCAGACCACCGCGGTGAGCTCGCCCGCCCGCGCGGTGAGCCCGCTCGCCGGGTCGTACAGGTCGGCGTGCCCGGGCCGGTTCAGCGCGGCCTCGGCGACGCCGCTGGTCCGGCTCAGCGAGAGCACCCGCACGGCCCGCCCGGCCGAGACCCGGGCGACGCTCCAGGCGTGCGCGGCCTCGCCCAGGATCCGCAGCGGCGCCGCCAGGAAGGCGGTGGCGCCGTAGACCGCGATCAGGGTGCCCACGGCCAGGTCGCCGCCGGCCGCCAGCCGGGCCCCGTACCAGGTGACGCCGACCACGAACAGGCCGGGCAGCAGCACCTGTTGGGCCTGCATCAGGGACCAGAGCCGGGCCGACCGGACGGCCGCCGCGCGGACCTTCTGCGAGGCCTCCCGGTACCGGTCCAGGAACAGCTCCTCACCACCGATGCCGCGCAGCACCCGCAGCCCGGCCACCGTGTCGGCGGCCAGCTCGGTCGCCTTGCCGCCGAGCGCCCGCTGCTCCGCGTACCGCCGCTCGAACGGCCCGATCAGCGGCCAGACCGCGGCCGCCAGCACCGGGACCCCGAGCAGCACGCCGAGCCCGAGCACCGGCTGGACCACCAGCACCACCGCGCTGACCGCCAGCCAGACGATCACCGCGGCCCGGACCCGCGCGACCAGCTCCACGTACCAGCCGATCCGCTCGACGTCCCCGCTGCCGACCGCGACGACCTCGCCGGTGGCGATCCGGCGGGACAGCCCGGCCCCGAGGTGCGAGGCCTGCCGCGCCACCAACTGCCTTACGTGGGTGGCGGCGTGGATCCAGTTCCAGACCGCCTGGCGGTGCAGCAGGACGGTGCCCAGCGAGGTGACCGCGGCCAGCGCCAGCGCGAGGCCGCCGGCCCGCCAGATCCCGGCCGCGTCACCGTCGACGGCGGCCTGCACACCGGCCCCGAGCGGGACCGGCAGGGCGGCCTGGCCGCCCATCTCCAGCAGCGCCCAGCAGGTGGCACGCACCTGCCCGCGCCGCTGGCCGCGCTGGAGCCAGCGCAGGAAGGCCAGGGGTGAGGAGAGATCGGGACTGCCGGGGTCGGCGAGCGGCAGTGGGGTGAGCGGCATGACACTCCGATGCGAACGGAACGGCGGGAGGCCGGAGGCGGAGGGAGGGGCAGCGGGGAGCACGGGAGCGCGGACGACCTCGGGCACGGGCCCGGGCCGTACGGCGACGGGGGCACAGGGCGTATGGCGCGGAACGTGCGCGCGACGCCGACGCGGCCGGGAAGGACACCGGACGGACAAGTGGGGCACGAAGGGCCCGGATCTCAGGAGGTCATGACCGCGAGCCTGCCAACCGGAATGTGATCCGCGCAACAGGTTTTTCGCCGCCCCGCGGGCGCCCGGCCACCGCCCCGGGGGGCGCGCCCCGGGAAGAATCACCCGGACGGCGGGAACAATCCCGCCCGAGCACCAGTTGCCCCACTGGAAACACACGGACGACCAGGAGGGCACCCCTTCCCGTGAGCAACATCCCCAGCGTCACGCTGAACGACGGCGCGAAGATCCCGCAGCTCGGCTTCGGCGTGTGGCAGGTCCCGGACGGCGAGGCCGCCACCGCCGTCCACTCCGCGATCGACGCGGGCTACCGCTCCATCGACACCGCGGCGATCTACGAGAACGAGACGGGCACCGGCAAGGCGATCGCCGAGGCGCTGGCCGGCGGCGTGGCCCGCGAGGACCTCTACGTCACCACCAAGCTGTGGAACTCGGGCACCCGCGACTGGTCCGGCGAGCAGGGCCGCGACGCGGTGCTGCGCGAGTTCGACGAGTCCCTGGCCCGGCTCGGCCTGGACTACATCGACCTCTACCTGATCCACTGGCCGCGCCCGAAGCACGGCAGCTACCTGAACGTCTGGAAGGCGCTGGAGCAGCTGCGCGCCGACGGCCGGGTCAAGTCGATCGGCGTCTCCAACTTCAAGCCCGAGCACCTGACCCGCCTGCTCGACGAGGCCTCGGTCGTCCCGGCGCTGAACCAGGTCGAGCTGCACCCGTACTTCCCGCAGGAGGAGCTGCGCGCCTTCCACGCGGAGCACGGCATCGCCACCGAGGCGTGGAGCCCGCTGGGCCAGGGCAAGGAGCTCCTCGCGGAGCCGGCGCTGGCGCGCATCGCCGAGAAGCACGGCCGCACGGTCGCCCAGGTGGTGCTCCGCTGGCACCTGCAGAGCGGCGTGATCGCGATCCCGAAGTCGGTCACCCCGTCGCGGATCCGGGAGAACCTGGACGTCACCGGCTTCGAGCTGGACGCCGAGGACTTCGCCGCGATCGCCGGCATCGCCACCGGCAAGCGGATCGGCCCCGACCCGTCGGACTTCGACTGGAACTGACCGGCACCGCCGTCCGACTACTCTGACGGCCGGTCATATCGAAGGACCGCCCACCCCGGACAGGGGCGGGCGGCCTTCGTTGTGCCCGATTCACGATGCCGACGGCCCGAGGCCGTCAGTACGTTGGCGAATCGTTTTGGCTGGAGTTCAAAGGGCTTTGCCTACAGCCTGGCCGCCTTGGCGATGAGCGCCAGCGCGGGCGGGTGCTCGTCCACCTCCAGCGGCGCCAGCAGCAGCCGCTGGACCTCGGCCACGCCGGCGGCCGAGCGGTGCAGCAGGTCCTGGCCCGCCGGCGAGAGCGACAGCAGGTTGCGACGACCGTCCGAGGGGTCGCGCCGACGCTGCACCAGGCCGCGCCGCACCAGTCGGCTGACCATTTCGGCCATCGTCGCCTTGTCCAGCGAGGCCAGCTCGCCGACCGTGCGCTGGTCGGCGCCCGGCTCCAGCTCCAGCGCGTCGAGCACCGCGTACTGCGGCGCCGTCAGCTCCGCGCCGACGTGCTCCGACCAGAGCTTGGTGTGCACCTGCTGGCTCACCCTGATCAGGTAGCCGATGGCCCGCTGCGCGTCGAGGATCGGCCGCGCGTCCGAGAACACGGCGACCGCGGCGGGCTCCAGCCTGGCTATCTTGGCCATCACCCGGACGATCTCGACCTGCTCCTCCGCCGTGAGCGGCTCGAACAGGGTCCGCTGGACGCGGACCACACCGCCGGTGGCCTCGCGCACCGCCTGGGCGCCGCTCTGCGAGAGAGCGAGCAGTTTGCGCCGGCCGTCGGCCGGGTCGCGCCTTCGCAGCACCAGGCCGCGGCGGACCAGCCGCGCGACCATCTCCGCCATCGTGGCCTTGTCGAGCGACGCCCGCTCGCCGACGGTCCGCTGGTCGGCGCCCGGCTCCAGGGCCAGGACCAGCAGAACGGCGAACTGCGGAGCCGTGAGGTCGGCTCCGACATGCTCGGACCACAGACGGGTGTGAACCTGCTGTGCAACACGAATCAGGTGACCGGGCGACTGCTGCAGTCGCGCGGACACGCGGGTCGTCGGGATCTCCCCCAGCACCATGTATCCGTCCCGATGTCACACCCGGTGTGTGTGGGACACCCGGGTGGGGCAGTAACGGCGAGTGGGCGTCCAGCTATGAGGGAGGGCGCTCCAGCCGTGCAGCCGGTGGCTGCTGGCGGACACTATACAAACGGCTGGCCCTCGCTGGCAGGCAGGGGCGGATAGTAGACGCAGGTTCGGCAACATTGGCATATTTACGCGCCGCCACGCCCTCTCGGTAACCCGTTCTCAGTAGAAAGCCGACCGGTCGGTCCTTACCGACCGTCACCTGCGGCTCTCCCCACCCTGGCCGCCCTCCCTACTCACCGGTAGGGTGTGGCCACCCTCCCCGGGGACAGTCCCCGCGGGGGAAACCCCGAGAGAGACGAGAGCGAGCATGACCGAGCAGAGCACCGCCACCCGGGTCGCCGTCGTCACCGGCGCCGCCCGCGGCCTGGGCGCCGCCACCGCCGTCCGCCTGGCCGCCGACGGCTACGCGGTCGCGGTCCTCGACCTGGACGAGGCCGCCGGCAAGGACACCGTCGACCGGATCACCGCGGCCGGCGGCCGGGCCCTGACCGTCGGCGCCGACGTCTCGGACGCCGAGCAGGTGCAGGCCGCCGTCGACCGGGTGGTCGCCGAGCTGGGCGCCCCGGTCGTCCTGGTCAACAACGCGGGCGTGCTCCGCGACAACCTGCTCTTCAAGATGTCCGAGTCCGACTGGGACACGGTCATGAACGTTCACCTCCGCGGCGCCTTCCTGATGACCCGCGCCGTGCAGAAGCACATGGTCGACGCCGGATTCGGCCGCATCGTCAACCTGTCCTCCTCCTCCGCCCAGGGCAACCGCGGCCAGGCCAACTACTCGACCGCCAAGGCGGGCCTGCAAGGCTTCACCAAGACTTTGGCCATTGAGCTGGGCAAGTTCGGCATCACCGCCAACGCCGTCGCCCCCGGCTTCATCGCCACCGACATGACCGCGGCCACCGCGGCCCGGGTCGGCATGGACTTCGAGGACTTCAAGCGGGCCGCGGCCTCCCAGATCCCGGTGCAGCGGGTCGGCCTGCCCGAGGACGTCGCCCACACCATCTCGTTCCTGGCCAGCGAGGGTGCCGGGTTCGTCTCCGGCCAGGTGATCTACGTCGCCGGCGGCCCCCTCGACTGAGCACCGGACCTACACAGGGTTACCACGGAGTGGGAAGCCGGCCGAGCCGGCCGCCCACTCCGTTTCCTTTACCGGGGCTTTTGCGGAACCATTCGAAGACCACACTCACTTTCGATCGGAAAGCCGCCGGAATCACTCGCCCGGAAACCCCGCAACCGGCCGATTGTCGATTTCCCGGGAAAATGACAATTCCCTCCGGAATACCGCCGACCGGCTGGGTAGGGTCACCCCGTGCAAGCCCCGAGTACCCCGGCCCCGATCCCGCAGCAGCGGCCGGAGCACCCCGCCACCACCCGCCGCGAGCCCCGCGGCAGCGCCCGACCGCAGCACCCGGGACCACCCGACTGGCCACCGATGAGCCGGCGGCAGGCCGCCCTGCTCGCCGTCACCTGCGGCGGGTACCTGCTGGTCCTGGCCGGTGTCCTGCTCAACACCGCGCTCGTCGACCTCGACTGGTCGGTCCGCCTGCTGCGCCCCTGCGAACGCTGGCCGAGCCTGGAGCCGCTGCTCGACACCTGGGTGGTCGTCGGCCAGCGCGGGCCCTCCGCGATCGCCGCCTTCGCCTGGCTCACCTGGCGGGCCCACCGCCTGGGACGGCTGCGCCCGCTGCTGGTGATGGCCGTCGCCCTGCTCCTGCTCAACGTCACGGTCGGCGCGGTCAAGATCGTCACCGGCCGGCTCGGCCCGCACTACGCCCAGTACGTCGGCTCACCCGAACTCTTCTCCGGCGGCACCATCTTCCCGTCCGGCCACACCGCCAACGCCGTGGTCACCTGGGGCGTCCTCGCCTACCTCGCGGTGCGCTGGCGACGCACCGGCGCGGTGATCGCCGCCGCCACCGCCTGCTCGATCGGCCTGACCACCGTCTATCTGGGGACCCACTGGGTCACCGACGTGCTGGCCGGCTGGGCCGCCGGACTCCTGGTCCTGCTCTCGCTGCCGCTGCTGGAACCGCTGGTCGCCGCCGCCGAGCTGCGCCTCAGCCGCCACCGCCCCCGCTGAACCCGCTGAAACGCCGCACCACGGCGCCCGGCGCGGCTAGCCCTCCCAGCTGCGCTCCACCACCCCGGCCCGCACCGCGAGGTTGAGCCGCCCCTCCCGGTGCTCCATGGTGATCATCGCCCCCGGTTCCAGCACCCGGACCGACGCCCAGCCGTGCCGCCGGGCCAGCTCCTGCGCCCGCTCGATCCGCAGCCCGGCATAGCCCTCGGCGTCCCCCGCCACCGCGTCCGACCCCGTCATCGCCGCTCCCCCGCTCACCCCTCGGACGTACGCTGGAATCGTAGCCCGCACCCGCGCGGTCCGGAGGTGAACGGCCATGCGCACCACCACCCCGCGACGGTGGCGCAGCGGCACCGAGCCGGCCACCGCCCGCAGCGATCTCAAGCTCCGCTACCTGCTGTCGCTCATCTTCACACCGCTGTTCGCGCTCATGACGGTGGGCTTCGCCATCTGGGCGGCCACCGCGCCGGCCTACGGCGCCCCGAGCCGGGGAACCCTCACCGGCTTCGCCGTGGCGTGCGGTCTGCTCACCCTGTTCGCCGTCGTCGATCTCGTCGTGGTCATCCGGCGCCGCCGGACCGAGCTCTGACGCGGTGTCTCCCACGGAGTGGGAAGTCGGCCCGGTCGACCTCCCACTCCCGCACGCCTGGCCGAGCGCCAGCGCGCTCCCGGCCGAGCGCTCAGCGGTTGCCCACCGCCTGCTTCACCAGCGTCCGTCCGAAGTCCCACATCAGGCCGCTCCCCCGGTGCGCGTCGTCCATGATGTCGACGAACGCGTCCATGAACCGGTCCACATCCCGCTCGGTGATGATCAGCGGCGGAATCAGCTTGATCACCTCCAGGTGGTCCCCGGACACCTGGGTGAGGATCCGGTGCCGCTGGAGCAGCGGCACCACGACCATCTGGGCGAACAGCCCCTTGCGGGCCGCCTGGAGCGCCGTCCACCCGGTCCGCAGTTTGAGCGACTTCGGCCGGCCGAACTCGATGCCGATCATCAGCCCCCGACCGCGCACCTCGGCCAGCAGCTCGTACTTGTCGACCAGCGCCGCCAGCCGCTCGCGGAAGAGGTCGCCCACCGAGCGGGCGTTCTCCACCACCTTTTCGTCGCGCATCACCTCCAGGGTCGCCAGCCCCGCCGCCATCGCCTGGGCGTTGGAGCCGAAGCTGGCCGAGTGCACCAGCACCCGGTCCATCGAGGAGTACACCTTCTCGAAGATCCACCCCTTGCCCAGGGTCGCCCCGACCGGCACGTACCCGCCGGACAGGGCCTTGGCCGCGCAGACCAGGTCGGGCAGCACCCCCTCCTCGTGCTGGTAGGCGAAGAACGTGCCGGTGCGGCCGATCCCGGTCTGCACCTCGTCGCAGATCAGCAGCGCCTTGTGCTCGTGCAGCAGTTCCTGCGCGGCGCGCAGCCAGCCGGGCGGCGGCGCCTGGACGCCCTTGCCCTGGATCGGCTCGACGATCAGGGCCGCGACGTCGCCGCGCTTCAACTCCTTGGCCAGCGCGCCGAGATCGCCGAGCGGGATGGCGGTGTCCGGCAGCAGCGGGTCGAAGCCCTTGCGGAAGCCGCTCTCCCCGTTGACCGAGAGCGAGCCGGTGGTCAGCCCGTGGAAGGCGTGGTCGGCGTAGAGGATCCGCTTGCGCCCGGTGGCGTACCGGGCGAACTTGAGCGCGGTCTCCACCGCCTCGGTGCCGCTGTTCCCGAAGAACACCCGGTCCAGCCCCGGCGCGTACGAGAGCAGCCGCTCGGCCAGCAGCCCGGGCAGCGGGGAGCAGTCGAAGCGGACGAGGTCCGGCAGGTCGAGGTCCATCACCTGCTGGATCGCCGAGCGGACCACCGGGTGGTGCCGGCCGAGCGCGAAGATGCCGAAGCCGGCCAGCATGTCGAGGTACTCGTTGCCCTCGGCGTCGTAGAAGTACGGGCCCTCGGCGCGCTCGTAGTACTTGTCGAAGCCGATGGTGTGCAGCATCCGCGGCAGCTGCGGGTTGAGGTAGCGGCCGTGCAGCTCGTACCGCTCGGCGCCGCGTTCGGCGATGAGGGCGGCGAGGTCAAAAGCGGTGCGGTCGGGGTCAGCCGGCATGGCGCTGGTTCGCTCCTCGGGTCGGTAGCAGGTTCTTGGCGAAGACGGCGGTCTGGGCCGCGACCCCGGTGCCGGTCAGGCCGGTCTCCTCGAGGATCTCGCCCCGGGCGGCGTGGCCGAGGAACTGCTGGGGCAGGCCGAGCACCCGTACCGGCACGTCCACGTCGGCGTCGCGCAGCGCCTGGGCGACGGCCGCGCCGACGCCGCCGGTGCGGCCGTTGTCCTCGACGGTGACCACCAGCCGGTGGGCGGCGGCCAGCCCGGGGAGCGCCGGGTCGACGGGTTTGACCCAGCGCGGGTCGACGACGGTCGCGGTGAAGCCCTCGGCCAGCAGCAGCCGGGCGGCGTCCAGGCAGGCGGCGGCCGTGGTGCCGACCGCGACCAGCAGGATCTCCGGCAGCTCCGCGGTGCGCAGCAGGACGTCCACCCCGCCGATCCGTTCGACGGCCGGGACGACGGGCCCGATGCTCGCCTTGGGGAAGCGGACCACGGTCGGGGCGTCGTCCACCGCGACGGCCTCGCGGAGCTGGGCGCGCAGCTGGTCGGCGTCGCGCGGGGCGGCGAGCCGCAGGCCGGGGACGACCTGGAGGATCGACAGGTCCCACATGCCGTTGTGCGAGGCCCCGTCACTGCCGGTGACGCCGGCCCGGTCGAGCACGAAGGTGACGCCCAGCTTGTGCAGGGCGACGTCCATGAGCACCTGGTCGAAGGCGCGGTTGAGGAAGGTCGCGTACACCGCGACGACGGGGTGCAGCCCGCCGGTGGCCAGGCCGGCCGCGCTGGTGACGGCGTGCTGTTCGGCGATGCCGACGTCGAAGGTGCGCTCCGGGTAGGCCTTGGCGAAGTGGGCGAGCCCGACCGGTTGGAGCATGGCGGCGGTGATCGCCACCAGGTCGGGCCGTTCGGCGCCGAGCGCGACCATCTCGTCGCCGAAGACCGAGGTCCAGGAGACGCCGCTGCTGGGTGCGATCGGCAGGCAGGTGTAGGGGTCGATCGGGTTGACGGCGTGGAAGCGGTCGGCCTCGTCCTGCTCGGCCGGCCGGTAGCCGCGGCCCTTGACGGTCAGGCAGTGCACGATGACCGGTCCCCCGAAGTTCCGGGCCTGGCGCAGCGCCTGTTCGACCGCGGCCAGGTCGTGGCCGTCGATCGGGCCGAGGTACTTGAGCCCGAGGTCCTCGAACATGCCCTGGGGTGCGAAGGCGTCCTTGAAGCCCTTCTTGGCGCCGTGCAGCGCGTCGAAAATCGGCTGGCCGACCAGCGGGGTGCGTTGCAGCGCCTCCTTGCCGAGGGCGAGGAAGCGCTCGTAGCCCTGGGTGGTGCGCAGGGTGGCCAGGTGGTTGGCGAGGCCGCCGATGGTCCTGGCGTACGAGCGCTCGTTGTCGTTGACGACGATGACCAGCGGCCGGTCGCGGGCTTCGGCGATGTTGTTGAGCGCCTCCCAGGCCAGGCCGCCGGTGAGCGCGCCGTCGCCGATCACGGCGACGGTGTGCCGGTCGTGCTGGCCGAGCAGTTGGGCGGCCTTGGCGAGGCCGTCGGCGTAGGAGAGGGCGGTGGAGGCGTGCGAGTTCTCCACCAGGTCGTGCTCGGACTCGCCGCGCGAGGGGTAGCCGGAGAGGCCGCCCTTCATCCGCAGCCTGGAGAAGTCCTGGCGGCCGGTGAGCAGTTTGTGGACGTAGCTCTGGTGGCCGGTGTCGAAGACGATCCGGTCGTACGGGGAGTCGAAGACCCGGTGCAGCGCGATGGTCAGCTCCACCACGCCGAGGTTGGGCCCGAGGTGTCCGCCGGTACGGGTGACGGCGTCGATCAGGAACTCGCGGATCTCGTCGGCGAGCAGCGGGAGGTCGGCCGCCGGGAGCTTCCGCAGCTCGGCCGGGGACGTGACGCTGGAGAGCAGTGACATGGGTACACCTCACGACTCGGAGCGGTGCGGTGGTGCCTGGGGCCGCCGTGGGGGGGCGGGGCCGGCCCGGGCTCGGGGCCCGGGCCGGGCGGGTGACCGCCGGAGCGGTCGGACGTGCCGCGGGGAGGACCGGGCGGACGGTCAGTGGCCGCGCCCCGCGTTGACGGTCTCGGTGATGGCCCGCAGCGACTCCTTCAGCGAGCCCATGGTGGCGAGGACGGCGGTCGGCTCGTAGCCGCAGTGGGCCATGCAGTTGGCGCAGCGCGGGTCCTTGCCGCGGCCGTACTTGGTCCAGTCGGTCTTCTCGACGAGCTCGCGGTAGGTGGGCACGTAGCCGTCGGCCATCAGGTAGCAGGGCCGCTGCCAGCCGAACAGCGAGTAGTTGGGGATGCCCCAGGGGGTGCACTCGAAGTCGGCCTTGCCCTCCAGGAAGTCCAGGAAGAGCGGGCTGTGGTTGAGCCGCCAGCGCCGCCGGTTGCCGCCGGCGAAGGCCTTGCGGAAGAGCTCGCGGGTCTGGTCGACGCCGAGGAAGTGCTCCTGGTCGGGGGCCTTCTCGTAGGCGTAGGCCGGGGAGATCATCATCTCGTCGACCTTGAGCTCGTCGTTGAGGTAATCCAGCACCTCGATGACGGTCTGCGGGGTGTCGGTGTTGAAGAAGGTGCTGTTGGTGGTGACCCGGAAGCCGCGCCGCTTGGCCTCCTTGATCGCCGCCACCGCCTCGTCGAAGGTGCCCTCCTTGGCCACCGACTGGTCGTGCCGCTCACGGAGGCCGTCGATGTGCACGGCGAAGGTGAAGTACGGCGAGGGCCGGAACTTGTCGATCTTCTTGCGCAGCAGCAGCGCGTTGGTGCAGAGGAAGACGTACTTGCGGCGCTCGACCAGTTGCCGGACGATCTCGTCGATCTGCGGGTGCATCAGCGGCTCGCCGCCGGCGATCGAGACCATCGGGGCGCCCGACTCCAGGACCGCGCCGACCGCCTGGGCGACCGGCATCCGCTGCTTCAGCACCCCCGCCGGGTGCTGGATCTTGCCGCAGCCCTCGCAGGCGAGGTTGCAGGCGAACAGTGGTTCCAGCTCGACGATCAGCGGGAACTTGTCCCGCCGTTTGAGCAGCTTCTGCTGCATGAGGTAGGTGCCGACCCGCACGGTCTGGCGCAACGGCATGGCCATGGCTAGCTCGCCTCCTGAGGGAGCGTCGAGGATGTGGGGTGGTTCAGGTCTGCGGAGCCGGGCCGCAGCCCCGGCCGGTACCAGTCGACCAGTGCGGGGACCGTCGCCCGCAGGGTCCGCCAGGCACGCACCCCGGCCGGGAGGGTGCCGGGCCGCAGCAGCTCGCGCTCGGGGGTGTCCACCACCACCCGCAGGACGCCGACGGGCAGCGCCGGCCGCACCTCCCGCAGGGCGGCCAGCACGGCGGCGGCCTCCATGTCGACGGCGAGCGCGCCCTGGAGGTGCAGCGCCCGCCGTTCCAGGCCGCGGACCACGTGGTCGGCGGTGTGGTGCACCCCGGTGTGCGTGGTGAGGCCGCGCGCCTTGAGGGCCCGGGCCAGGTCGGCACCGGAGTCGACCGGGTAGAGGTGCCCCTCCGCGTCGCGCACGCCGTCGGCGACGACGACCTCGCCCGGCTGCATGCCCGGGCCGACGGCCGCGCCGAATCCGGCGACCACGACCGCGCCGTAGCCGCCGGGCGCCGAGCCGAGCAGCCGCCGCACGGCGTGTCCGGCCCGGCGGCGGCCGACGCCGGTGCGCACCAGCACCGGCGGACCGCCGACCGCGCCGCGCCAGTCCCCGCCACGCAGGGCCCAGACCTCGGGGCCGAGCGCGCAGAGCACCAGCAGGGGGGCGCTGGTCACCGCGCCGCCCCGATCGCCGGGGTACCGCCCGCCCGGCCCGCCGCCCCCGGGCTGCCGTGCAGGTAGCGGCCGAGCGCGGTGACCGGGAAGACCAGCCGGTACAGGTGGTAGTTGATGGAGAAGTCCCACGGGAAGCCGGTGCCGGTGAACTGCGGCTCGTCCCAGGTGCCCTCGGGCAGCTGGGTGCGCACCAGCCAGTCCACGCCGCGCTCCACCGCCGGGTTGGCCCGGCCGTCCGGGCCCTCGCCGGCCGCGAGCAGCGCCATCAGCGCCCACGCGGTCTGCGAGGCGGTGGAGTCCCCGCGCCCGGCCCAGCGCGCCGGGTCGTCGTAGGAGCGCATGTCCTCGCCCCAGCCGCCGTCGGCGTTCTGCCGGTCCTCCAGCCAGCGGACGGCGCGGCGGATCGCCGGGTGCTCGTCGGGGACGCCGGCCGCGACCAGGGCGGGCAGCACCGAGCCGGTGCCGTAGATGTAGTTGGTGCCCCAGCGGCCGAACCAGGAGCCGTCCGCCTCCTGGTTGCGCAGCAGCCACTCGACGCCGCGCCGGGTGCGCGGGTCGCGCGCCCGGCCGGTCTCGGCGAGCATCTCCACCACGTGCGCGGTGACGTCGGCGGAGGGCGGGTCGACCACCTCGCCGAAGTCGCAGAACGGCAGCTTGTTGGGCAGCGTGCTGGTGTTGTCGACGTCGAAGGCGCCCCAGGCCCCGTTCTTGGACTGCATGCCGAGGTTCCAGCGGACCCCGCGGTCCACCGCGCCGTCGACCTTGTCCGGCCGCGGATGGGCGACCCGGCGCAGCGCCAGCACCACCTCGGCGGTGTCGTCGATGTCGGGGTAGGTGTCGTTCTCGAACTCGAAGGCCCAGCCGCCGGGGGCGAGCGCGGGCCGCTGGACGGACCAGTCGCCGCGCTTGCGGATCTCCTCGCCGAGCATCCAGTCGACGGCGGAGACCAGCGCCGGGTGGTCGGCCGGCAGCCCGGCGTCGACCAGGGCGATGGTGGCCAGGCAGGTGTCCCAGACCGGGGACTGGCAGGCCTCCAGCCAGCGTCGGCCGTCCTCGGTGTGCACGGTGAAGCGGTCGAAGGAGGAGAGCCCGGCCTGCATCACCGGGTGCTCCAGCTCGTAGCCCTCCAGGTGCAGGGCGATCAGCGAGTAGACGGCGGGCGGCTGGATCCCGCCCCAGCAGCCGTCGGCCTCCTGCCGTTCGACGATCCAGCGGCAGGCCTGGGAGATCGCGAGGCGGCGCAGCGGGCGCACGGCGCGGCGGTGGTAGGCGTGCAGGACCTTGTCGAGCCGTTCGAAGAGGCCGTCCCAGCTGGTGGCGGCGGCGAGCGGCCGCGCGGGGTACGGATCGTCCGGGTCGGTGTGCAGCTCGGTGAGCGGGAAGGGCGCCGGGCGGACGGGGCGGTGGGCCGAGACGACGGTCAGCGGGACGATGGTCTGCCGGGCCCAGCAGCCGAAGGCGTAGATGTTCAGCGGCAGCCAGCGGGGCAGGAAGATGATCTCGGGTGGCATCTCGGGCAGTCGGTCCCAGGGCCACCAGCCGAAGAGCGCCAGCCAGATCCGGGTGAACACCCGGGCCGCCGCGATGCCCCCGGCGGAGCGGACGTAGCGGGCGGCGGCCAGCATGTGCGGGGCGTTCGGGTCGTCGCCGGCGAGTTTGAGGGCGACGTACGCCTCGACGGTGGTGGACAGTTCGGGCGGCCCGCCGTGGAAGGTGCCCCAGGTGCCGTCCTCCCGCTGTTGGGAGCGGATCCATTCGGCGGTGGCCTTGGTCTGCTCCTCGGTCCGGATCCCGAGGAACTGCCGGAGCAGTAAGTCCTCGGCGTCCATGGTGACGTTGGTCTCCAGGTCACCCTTCCACCAGCCCTCGGAGCTCTGCAGCGAGAGCAGGTGGGTGGTGGCACGGGCCAGGGCCTCCCGGGCGTCGGCCGGTCCGAGGTCCGCCTCACCGACCGGCCGCAGCCGGTCGGTGTCTTCGGGCTGCCACCGTCCGGCTCCCGGCAGGGCCGGGGGGCGGTCGCCCACCGCGACCGGCTCGGAATCGTACTCAGGGTCGAGCCGGCCGTCCGCGGTTGCTGTCAACGTAACGTCACCTCTCTCGTACCACCACGAATTCGGCGAGTGCGACGAAGTGCTCGCGCACCTCGTCGGACATGGGCACCTCGTCCAGGGCGGCGAGGGCAGTCGTGTGCTGGCGGCGGGCTTCCTCCTGGGTCCAGGCGCGGCCGCCGGCCTCCTCGATCAGCGCGGCCCGGGCGGCGAGCTGGGGCTCGCTCTCCTCGCCGCGGCCCTTCGGGTCGGCCAGCTGTTCGGCGAGCCGGCGGGAGGCCCGGCCGCCCTCGGCGAGCGCGGCGGCGACCGGCAGGGACTTCTTGCGCTGGCGCAGGTCCCCCCAGTGCGGCTTGCCGGTGACCTCGGTGGCGCCCCAGATGCCGAGCAGGTCGTCCACGGCCTGGAAGGCGAGGCCGAGGTGGTGCCCGTAGCGGTGGAGCGCGTCGGAGACCTTGTCGTCGGCCCCGGCCAGCACCGCGCCGATCGCCGAGGCGGCGGCCAGCAGCGCCGCGGTCTTGCCGCCCTCCATCTCCAGGCACTCGGCGACGGTCACACTGTCCCGCTGCTCGAAGGCGACGTCCCGGGCCTGGCCGTCGATCAGTCGACGGGTCGCCGTGGTGAGCAGCCGGACGGCGCGCGCGGCGTCGGCGGGGCTGGTCCCGCCGGGCTCCGCGGCGTCGAGCAGCACCTCCGTGCCGAGCGTCGCCAGGGCGTCGCCGACCAGGATCGCCTGGGCCGGCCCGAAGACCGTCCAGGCGGTGGCCCGGTGCCGCCGGGTCTCGTCACCGTCCATCAGATCATCATGGAGCAGGGAGAAGTTGTGCACCAGTTCAACAGCGACCCCACCGGGCACACCCACCTCGGCCGGGGCGCCGGTCGCCCGGGCGGACAGCAGGGCCAGCGCGGGGCGGACGGCCTTGCCGCCGTCGCCCTTGGCGGGCGTGCCGTCCCGGTCGATCCAGCCGAAGTGGTAGGCGGCGACGGTGTCCATCGGTGCGGCCAGACGGGCGACGGCGGCCCGCAGCGGCGGGGTGCAGAGCGTGCGGCTACGGGCGAGCAGCTCCGGCACGGAGACCGGTTCGGCGTGCGCCGTCTCTGAGACGGCGGTGCCGGTGCGTGACTCCACGTGCGTTCCCTCTCCCTCGTGGTGCCGGACCGCACGGGGCGGCCGGGTGGTGGCGCGGTCGGTGTGGCTGATGGCGGTGGTGCGGCCGCGGTCGGTGCGGCCGTTGAGGCCGACGGTACGCCCGCGGGCTCTGGCGGGCTCTCCGGCGGCATGGCCCGTCACCTGGGCCACCTCCCGTCGCCCCGGTCCACCGGCAGCCGCCCGCCGGCCGCGGCGAGTGCCGCGTCGGCCGCGGCGTGGCCGCTGCGCACGGCCGATTCCATGGTCGCGGGCCAGCCGGTGGCCGTCCACGAACCGGCCAGCAGCAGGCCGGGGACGTTCGTCCCCGCCGACGGGCGCAGCGCGGCGCTGCCGGGCGCCGGGTCGAAGGTGGCGGTGCGCTCGCGGGTGACGAAGAAGTCCAGCACCTCGGCGCCGGCGGCGGCCGGGAGCAGCCGGGCCAGCTCGGGCAGGTAGCGGCGGCGCAGATCGGCGACCGGCAGGTCGATCTCGTCCTGGACGGCGGACTGGGAGAGCGCGAGGTACTGGGCGCCGGGGTGGGCCCGGCCGAGCCCGGTGCCGGCCAGGCCGGAGTGGTCGGTGCGGTCGAAGACCCACTGCACCGGGGAGCCGAGCGCGGCGAAGAAGGGGCGGCGCAGCACCTTGCGGTCGTAGACCACGTGCACGTTGAGGATCGGCGCGGTGCCGAAGTCGGCCAGCCGCTCCTGGCGCTCGATCGCGTTCGGCGGCAGCAGGGCGGCCGCGCTGTCCTGGGCACCGGCCAGCACGACGGTGTCGGCGGTGAGCAGTTCGCCGCTCTCCAGCCGGACGGCGTGCTGGGGCGTGGCGGGCTTGAGCTCCGCGACGCGGGCGCGCAGCAGCACCGTCACGCCGGCGCGTTCCAGCTCGGCGCGCGCCCGGTCGTGGTGGATCGCGCCGAGCGGGACGGCGGCGATGCCGATGTCCGAGGCGCCCGGGTCGGAGAGCAGGCCGGTCTTGAACACCATCGCGGCCAGCGCCGTCGACACCTGGTCGGCCCGGGCGTTCAGGGTCGCCACGCCGACCAGGTCCCAGAGCGCGGCGAGGGTGTCCGCGTTCTGGCCGTGCCGGCGCAGCCACTCGCCGAAGGAGAGCCGGTCCAGCGCCGGGTCGGCGAGGTCCAGCCGCTGGAGGGCGAGCGCGCCGCGGACCACCCGGGCGCGGTCGGCCGGGCCCAGGTGCGGGTAGCGGGCGAGGCTGGCGGCCAGGTGCAGCGGCACGGGCAGGGCGGCCCGGCGCAGCCGGCCGAGGGTGCGCACCGGGGCCGCCGCGGGCCCTGCGACGGAGAGCACCGGGACGTCCAGGCGGTCCTGGAGGTGGACCAGCCGGGTCGCGCCCAGGCGCTCCAGCAGGCCCCGGTAGGCGGTGCAGCAGCGCAGGTAGACGTGCTGGCCGTTGTCCACGGTCAGCTCGCCGCGCTGGAAGGAGAAGGCCAGCCCGCCGAGCCGGGGCCGGGCCTCGGCCAGGGTGACCCGGTGGCCGGCCTCGGCCAGCCGCAGCGCGGCGGTGATCCCGGCCAGGCCGCCGCCGACCACGACGGCGGCCGGGCGCGCGGCATCGGCTCGCCCGGTCATCGGCCCTCCCCCTCGCAGTCGCCGGACCGCCCGGTGGCGGTCGTGGTGGCCGACCCTGCGGCCGGCACGCTCGTGGTCAGCACAGTCGTGGTCAACGCGGCTCTACCCGCCGGTGATTCCCCGCTGACACAGCGTGACAGAACTGGGACGAGAATCAAGAACGCCCCCCGGCGAGCCCGGAAAGCGCCACGTACGCCTTCTCCCAGCCCGGCAACGAGACCCGGCCGCGCAGCACCGACACGGGATCGGCGGCGATCCGGCCGAGCAGCCGGTGGTAGATCCCGGCCATCGCGGCGGTGCAGGCCCGGCTGCGGCGGTCGAGCATCGGCAGCAGCCGCAGGCCCTCCTCGAAGGCCGCCTGGGCGCGGGCCGCCTCGAAAGCCACCAGGCCGGCGAAGTCGGCGCCGGCCGGCGGCTTGGCCAGCGCGAAGCCCTGCTCACAGCCGAACCGGGCCAGGTCCTCGCTCGGCAGGTAGGTGCGGCCGTTCAGCGCGTCCTCGCGCAGGTCGCGCAGGATGTTGGTGAGCTGGAGGGCCAGGCCCAGGGTGTCCGCGTACTGCGCCCCGCGCTCCGGGTCCTCGCAGCCGTACACGCCGAGCGACAGCCGGCCGATCGCCCCGGCCACGCAGCGGCAGTAGACCTTCAGCTCCTCGTAGGTCTGGTACTCGGCGCCCTTGAGGTCCATCTCGACGCCGTCGATCAGCTCGTCGAAGCCGCCGAGCGGGATCGGGAAGCGCCGGGCCGCGTCCGCCAGGGCGACCTTGATCGGGTCGGTGTCGTCCTCGGCGACCACCCCGGCGCGGACCTCGTCCACCAGTTCCCGGGTGCGCAGCAGCGCCTCGGCCTTGCGGTCGGCCGGCAGGTCCCCGTCGCCGATGTCGTCCACCCGGCGGGCCAGGGCGTACAGGGCCGACATGGCCAGCCGCTTGGGTTCGGGCAGCAGCCGGATGCCGTAGCTGAAGTTGCGTGCCTGCAACCCGGTGACTGCCTCGCAGTACCGGTAGGCCGCCATGACCGGGGCCGACGCCAGTGGTGATGCCGCCACTCGGGCGTTCACCTTCCCTTCGCGAAGATGGCCGCCGCCTTCGCTACGAGGCGGCGCTTGTCCGGCTTCGCCTGCCGGGCGAGTACGTCGAACCCGGCGTCCTCGACGGCCGCCAGGGCCGCGTAGCCGCCGGCGGTGAATCCCGCCAGGAGCAGTCGAAGCCTCCCCCGAACCGTACCCACCAATGGCGCGCCGCGGTCGAGCAGGGTGCGGGCCCGCTCCGCCTCGAAGGCGATCAGCTCGCGGACGGCGCCGGAGGCCGTGGGGGCGGCCAGGTCGGTCTCGGACACCCCGAACCGGGCGAGGTCCTCGGCCGGCAGGTAGATCCGGCCGCGGGCGAGGTCCTCGGCGACGTCCTGGAGGTGTTCGACCACCTGGAGGGCGGTGCAGATCGCGTCGGAGAGCTCGATCCGCTCGGGGGTGGAGACGCCCGCGATGGCCAGCACCAGCCGGCCGACCGGGTCGGCGGACAGCGTGCAGTAGCCGACCAGGTCGTCGTAGGTCGGGTAGCGGGCGGTGGTCTGGTCCACCCGGTTGGCCTCGATCAGGCGGCGGAACGGCTCCGGGGTGAGCGCGTGGCGGTCGACCAGCGGGACGAGCCGGCGCATCAGCGGGTGGCGGGGGCGGTCGGCGGTGCCCGGGTGCAGGGCGGTCTCGAAGACCCGGTCGAGGTCCCGCTCCAGCCCGTCGAGCAGTGCCAGGCGGAACACGGTCTCCGCCGGGGTCGGCGGGCCGGACTGGGCCGAAGGAGTGACCGGGGGCCGCTGCCCGACCCCGAGCAGGTCGGCGGTGCCGACCGGGTCGGCCAGGTCGCCGTCGCCGGCGTCGTCGACCAGCCGGGCGAAGCCGTAGACCGCCATCAGGTCGTCGCGCCAGGCGGCGGGCAGGAAGAACGGGGCGACCGGGAAGTTCTCCGCGCTCGCCTTGTCCAAGGTGGCCCCCGCCGCGCGGTCCGCGGGTTCACTGCTGGGCTGGGCCGAAGCCGACACTGCTGTCACTCCCCCGTTCTACACCGCCGGGTACCACCGGTCCGACTCGGACACGCGTCCGAGCGGGGGCGTCACCTCCGGCCCACCACCCCCGCGCCTACAGCCTGACACCACGGGCCGCGCCGGAGAAGGGCGCCCCGCCCCGCGCCCGGGGCGCTCACCCCGCCGGGGGCGGGCCACCCGGGCGAGCGGCCGCGCACAGCACGGGGCCGGCCCCGGGATCCCCCGGGACCGGCCCCTGTCCGCGTGGTGCTACGGGCGCTCGCCGCGCTCGTACCGGCCGACGACCTCCTCGGTCGGGCCGTCCATGACCAGCTCGCCGGCCTCGATCCAGATGGTCCGCTCGCAGACCTCGCGGATCGAGTTGTTGTCGTGGCTGACCAGGAAGACCGTACCGGCGGATCCGCGCAGCTCGTCGATCCGCTTCTTGCTGCGCTGCTGGAACGCCTGGTCGCCGGTGGCCAGCGCCTCGTCGATCAGCAGCACGTCGTGGGTCTTCGCCGCGGCGATCGAGAACCGCAGGCGGGCGCCCATGCCGGAGGAGTAGGTGCGCATCGGCAGGGAGATGAAGTCGCCCTTGTCGTTGATCCCGGAGAAGTCGACGATCTCCTGGTAGCGCGCCTTCACCTGGGCCGGGGTCATCCCCATCGCCAGGCAACCCAGGATGACGTTGCGCTCACCGGTGAGCTCGTTCATCAGCGCCGCGTTGACGCCCAGCAGCGAGGGCTGGCCGTTGGTGTAGATGCCGCCCTTCTCGGTCGGCAGCAGGCCCGCGATGGCGGCCAGCATGGTCGACTTGCCGGAGCCGTTGGAGCCGATCAGGCCGATCGCCTCGCCCTTGTACGCGGTGAAGCTGATGCCCTTCACCGCGTGCACCTCGCGCACGCCCGCGGCGCGCTTGCGGCTGATGATGCGGCTCATCGCGGAGGTGGCGCTGCCCTTGCCGGAGCCGGCGCCGTGCACCCGGTAGACGATGTGCACGTCGTCGACGACGACGGTGGGCTGGCGGGCGACGTCCGCGTCCCGGACGAGGTCGCGCTTGCTCAGGTCGGTGTCAGCCACGGCCGTACTCCTCCTCGGCCTTCCAGAAGAAGACGTATCCGACGACGAACATCCCGACGCCCCAGGCCAGGCCGTACGCCCACTGGTGCGGCGGCAGGGTCTGGTGCGCGGGCAGGTGCTTGTTGTAGATGACGGGCGCGAAGGCGTGCCGCAGCAGGTCCATGTAGACCGAGGCCGGGTTGATGGCCATCAGCGTCTGGATGTACTTGGGCCAGTGCTGGATGTTGTCCTGGATGCTGAACATCACGCCGGACAGGAACATCCAGGCCCGCATCACGAACGGGATCAGCTGCGAGATGTCACTGGTCTTGGAGCCGATCCGGGCCATGACCAGGGAGACACCGGTGTTGAACAGCGTCTGCAGGAACAGCGCCGGGAGGACCAGCAGCCAGGTCCGGCCCGGGGCGATGCCCGCGGCCAGCACGGTGACGACCAGCACCACCATCGAGATCAGCAGCTGCTGGAGCTGGATGACCGTGAAGGCGATCGGCAGGCTGGCGCGCGGGAAGTGCAGCGCGCGGATCAGCCCGAGGTTGTCGGCGATCGCCCGGGTGCCGGACTGCACCGCGTTCTGGGTGAACTGGAAGACGAAGACGCCGATGCACAGCCAGGCGATGTAGGTGCCCTCGGGGAAGTTGTCCTTGCTCTTCAGGATCACGCCGAAGACCAGGTAGAACACACCGCAGTTGAGCAGCGGGGTCACGACCTGCCACAGCTGGCCGAGCTTGGCGTCGGTGTACTGCGCCACCAGGCGGGCGGTGGCGAAGGCCCAGATGAAGTGGCGCCGGGCCCACAGCTGCTTGGTGTAGCTGATCAGGCCGGGCCGTCTGCCGCTGACCGCGAGCCCGTACTTGTCCGCAAGCTGCTTGGGGGTCAGGCCCGCGTCGGCCCCCCTCGGGGCTGAGAGGCTGACGGGTTCACTCACTGTCGACACATTCGTCCTTCACGCGGGATCGGTCGGGGCGGCCGGTCGGCGGGGGTCCGCCGGCCTTGCGCCGATGGGGATCCACTCGGATCACGGGGGGAGGAGTCCGGCTGGTGTGTGGTCACCGGCCGCAGCGATCGATCATTCGATCAGACCACCGGTGGCCGGCCTAGCCTGGTCAGTCGCCACACGGTACGCCATCGCATGGGCCGCCGCGGACCGCAGGGTTCGCGCCAGCCCGCCCGGAACCCGCCCCACCAGGCCTTCAGCGCCTCCGGGGAGGGGCGGCGGGCCAGGGTGAGCAGGAGCCAGGTACCCAGATAGAGAGGCACCAACAGGGCCGGAAGGTTCCGTCTGGCGAGCCAGACCCTGTTCCGGGCCACGTTGTGGAAGTAGCTGGCGTGCCGGGCGGGCGACGTCGCCGGGTGGTGCAGCACCACGTCCGCGCGGTAGTCGATCGCCCAGCCCGCGTCCACCGCCCGCCACGCGAGGTCGGTCTCCTCGTGGGCGTAGAAGAAGTCCGCGGGCAGCTGGCCGGCCTGCTCGAACACCGTGCAGCGCACCGCGCTCGCACCGCCCAGGAAGGTCGTCACCCGGGACGAGCGCAACGGGTCGCTGGCCCGCAGCCGGGGCACGTGCCGGCGCTGGGTGACCCCGGTGTCGGGGTCGGCGATCCGGAAGGAGACGATGCCCAGCTCCGGGTCGGCGCTGAAGGCCTCGCGCAGCAGCCGGGCCGAGTCGGTGCGCGGCAGGTGCCCGTCGTCGTCCAGGAAGAGGACGGCGTCCACGTCCCGGCCGTTGCGGCCGAACAGCTCGATGCCGACGTTGCGCCCGCCCGGGATGCCGAGGTTCTCCGGCAGCTCGACGCTGCGCACGCCCTCCGGCAGCGGCGGCAGCTGGGCGCCCTGGCCGACCACGGCCAGCTCGACCGCCGGACCCTCCTGGGCGCGGACGGACTCGATCAGGGCGTTCAGCTCCGCGGGCCGGTTGCCCATGGTGATGATGACGGCGCCGAGGCGGAAGCTCTCCGCAGTGGTGGTCGTGGTCATCGCAGCCTGCTCGACAGGACGATGCTCAGCAGGTGCAGCACGGTCTGCAGCATGGCGATCGCGGCCAGCACGACCACCGCGAGGCGGGTGAAGAACAGCCCGCCGTGGACGGCGTCCGCGACGCCCGCGGCGAGGATGAACAGCGAGGCCTCGACCGCGCCGACCAGGCGGTGGAACTTCAGCAGGGAGGCCGCCCGGCGGGCCTTGGCCACCGTGGCCGAGCGCGGCACCGAGGCGCTGTCCTCGACCGCCGTCAGGCCGCTGCGGGCCCGGGCCACGTCCACCAGGTCCGTCTCGGACTTGATCAGGATCGCGCCGAGCGCCGCCAGCGTGCCCAGGAACGCCCACTCCCAGTGCGCGCCGGAGCCCTCGCGGTGCAGCAGGTCGGCGCCGCGCAGGCCGAGGCCGGTCAGCAGGGCCGCCTCGGACATGTAGTGGCCGACCCGGTCGAGGTAGACGCCGGTGAGCGAGGTCTGCCGCCGCCAGCGGGCCACCTCGCCGTCCACGCAGTCCAGCAGCAGGTAGACCTGGATCAGCAGGGCGCCCAGGAGCGCGCCGGCCAGGCCCGGCACGACCAGCGCGGCACCGGCCAGGATGCCGGTGACCATCATCAGGTAGGTCAGGCCGTTGGGCGTGATCGCCGTCACGGTGGAGAGCACCCGGGTGATCCGCAGCGAGATGCTCCGCATGTACAGGCGCCCGGCCCAGTGCTCGGCGCTGCGGCGCTGGAGCATGCCCTCCGGGTGGATCACCGCGCGCAGCTCCTCGATCGAGGGCCGGCGGGTCAGGTCGACCGGGGGCCGCTCGGCGCCCGCGGTGGAGGGGTCAGCTGTTGACGGCTTGGACATAGTCGGCGTACGCGTCCCTGATTGCGGAGGGGGAGAGGTCGAGGTGTTCAAGGATGGTGAAGCGCCCCGGGCGGGTGTTCGGAGCGTAGTGCACCGCTTCGGTGAACTCCGCCTCGGTGAAACCGATCTGAGCCGCGGTCACCGGCAGCCCGTGGCTCGCCAGGCGCTCCACGATCAGACCGGTCAGCTCGCGCTCGCCCCGCAGGAAGCTGGCGAACGCCGCGCCGAGGCCGACCTGTTCGCCGTGCTGGGCGGAGCGCTTCGGGTACAGCACGTCCAGGGCATGCGAGATCTCGTGGCAGGCACCGGAGGAGGGCCGGGTGCTGCCCGCGATGTTCATCGCGATGCCGGACAGTACCAGGGCTTCCGCGAGCGCCGTGAGGAGGTCCTGATCCTGAGTGTTTCCTGGGTGGCGCAGCAGGTTCTCGCCGGCCGAGCGGGCCATCGCGACGGCCAGTCCGTCCACCGGTTCGCCGGTGACGGCGTGCGAGAGCTCCCAGTCGGCGCAGGCCGAGATGTTGGAGACGACGTCGCCGATGCCGGCCGCCACGAAGCGCCGCGGGGCCTGCCGGATCACGTCCAGGTCGACGATGATGCCGATCGGGCCGGGCACCCCGTAGGAGCCGCGGCCGGCGTCGTTGTCGAGGGTGGAGACGGGCGAGCAGATGCCGTCGTGGGCCAGGTTGGTGGCGACCGCGACGATGGGCAGGCCGACCCGCGCGGCGGCGTACTTGGCGGCGTCGATGATCTTGCCGCCGCCGAGGCCGACGACCGCGTCGTAGTGCTTGCCGCGCATCTCCTCGGCGAAGCGCACCGCGCTGTCGAGGCTGCCGTCGTCCACGTGGTACCAGTCGGCGCCGGGCAGGGCCGGCTCCAGGCGCTCGCGCATCGCGGCGCCGGAGCCGTTGCTGATCGCCACCGCGATCCGGCCCGAGGCCGACAGCCGCTGGTCCGCGAGGATGCCGCCGAGCGCGTCCAGCGCGCCCGGGCGGATCTCCGCGAACAGCGGCGACGGGACCAGTCGGGTCAGTACTGGCACGCGATCTCCCGCGCCTTCGCCAGGTCGTCGTGGTTGTCGACCTCGACCCAGGACACCTCGCCGATCGGCTGCACGTCGATCCGCAGGCCCCGGTCGACCATCTCCTGGTAGCCGTCCTCGTAGTACAGCTGCGGGTCGCGCTCGTAGGTGGCGCGCAGCGCGTCGGTGAGGTCGGCGGCGGCGGCGGGGTTGATCACGGTGACGCCGATGTACTCGCCGGTCGCCTCGGCCGGGTCCATCAGCTTGGTGATGCGGCGCATGCCGGCGGCCGGGTCGACGACGACCTTCATCTCCTCGTCGGCGAGCTTCTTCACCGTGTCCAGGGCGAGCAGGATGCCGGGCGCACGGCCCTCGGCGGTCAGCCGGGCGTTGCCCTCCAGCATGGTGCGCTGGACCGAGGCCGGGTGCACGGTGTCGCCGTTGGCCAGCAGCAGGCCCTCGGCGAAGAGCTCGCGGGCGCACCAGAGCGAGTAGGCGTTATTCCACTCCTCGGCCTTGTCGTTCTCGACCAGGGTGAGCCGGACGCCGTACTTCGCCTCCAGGGCCGCCTTGCGCTCCTGCACGGCCTCCTTGCGGTAGCCGACGACGATCGCCGCCTCGCGCAGCCCGACCTCGGCGAAGTTGCCGAGGGTGAGGTCCAGCACCGTCCGCTCCCCGTCGACCGGCACCAGCGCCTTGGGCAGGGTGTCGGTGTACGGGCGCAGTCTGCGGCCGGCGCCGGCTGCCAGAACGAGGCCGATCATGCGGGGTCTCCTGATCCGTCGTGCGGCGCGCGGGGGCGCGCGGGAGGTTGTTGCGCGGGGGTGTGCCGCGGCACCGGCACGACTCGGCCGGGCCGGGGGCGGCGCGCCGGTGCCGGCCTGGATCCGGGCACCGTGTCCTAAGTGATGGTAGGCGACCGGGACGACCAGCCCGAACGCGGCCGGGGGGCCGGGAGGTGACGGAGCGGTGGCCGACTGGTGGCACAGTGTCGATCGAGCCAACCTCGAACGCATACCGAACTGTCCTGCTATTCCGATGACCCTTACGAGGCGGTTCGGGCCCTTTCCGTGCCCGGAACCGGCCACCGGACCGTCATGATCCGCCCGGTTGTGCGTGGGACCCGTGCCGACCGCCACCCATACGGCAGACTGGAGCCCGACGCCGGCGCCGGTGCCCACGCTGCGTCCGTTGCTCCCGGTGCACCCGGTGCACCGGACGTACCCGATGCTTCCGTTGCTCCTGCTCCCGAAAGAGGCCCCATGCCCCAGAGTCCGTCGACCGACCCGACGCACTTCGCCGCCGACATCGACACCGGCCTGGACGTGGAGACCGACGTGACGGCCGACCTCCCGGCCACCGCCGCCGGCGCCGGCCCCGAGATCCTGCTGGAACTGGTCGACGACGAGGGCGTCACCATCGGCACCGCCGAGAAGCACTGGGCCCACCAGCAGCCCGGCCGGCTGCACCGGGCGTTCTCGGTCTTCCTCTTCGACCGCCAGGGCCGGCTGCTGCTCCAGCGCCGCGCGCTCGGCAAGTACCACTCCCCCGGCGTCTGGTCGAACACCTGCTGCGGCCACCCGTACCCGGACGAGCCCCCGTTCGTCGCCGCCGCCCGGCGCACCGGCGAGGAGCTGGGCGTCGCCCCGGCGCTGCTCTGCGAGGCGGGGACGGTCCGCTACGACCTGCCGGACGAGGCCTCCGGGCTGATCGAGCGCGAGTGGAACCACCTGTTCGTGGGGCTGGTCACCGCACCGGTGCGGCCCAACCCGGACGAGGTGGACGACGTTGCCTTCGTGACCGCGCAGGAGCTGCGGGAGTTGCAGGCCGAGCGGCCGTTCTCGGTCTGGTTCAACACGGTCTTCGAGGCGGCGCTGCCGGGGATCCGGGAGATCGCCGGGCGGGACTGGTAGGACGCGGTCAGTCGGTGGCGTCCTCCGGGGGGATGGGCAGCGAGGCCCAGATGACCTTGCCGCCCTCCCCCGTCCGCTCCACGTCGCACACGCCGCCGGCCTGCAAGGTCACGCTCTTCACCAGCAGCAGGCCGCGCCCGCCGGTGCGCCCGGTGTCCGTCTCCAGCGCCTTCGGGCGGTACGGGTCGCCGTCCTCGACCGACACCCGCACCCAGCCCCGGCGGACCGCCAGCTCGGTGGTCACCTCCGGGGTCAGCTCGGCCGCGTGCGTCACCGCGTTGCCGACCAGTTCCGAGACGATCAGCAGCAGGTCGTCCACCAGCTCCTGGTAGCGCACCCCGGCCATGCCCTGGGTCAGCAGCCGGTCCCGGACCGCGTGGCGGGTGACCGGCACCGAGGCCTCCGTGGCCGGCACCGGGAAGCGCCAGACCCCCTCGACCGGCCCCCCGCGCCGTCGGTCCCCGCGTCTCGGCTCGGCCTTCGCCGCCCCGCTGATCTGCTCCACGTCCAGCCGCCCTTCGTCCGCGACCCCGGGAATCAGGCGTTCCGCTCATGGCGCCCTCGGTCCCCAGAGGCTAGGAGAGCCGCCGCCGGGTCCGCGGCACCGTCGACAACTTGCCCGTGTCGGATCGCTTCCGATCGGCTCCGATCACGGCGGCCGCTGAAGTCGACCGATTCGTTCGCGCTCCCCATCGCTTCGGTCTGGTTTCGCGCACCTCGGCGACCTGTCCCTGCCACCCCAGCCAGCCCGGGCGTCCCCACCGGGCGGGGTGGGCGGGGTGGGGGGCGGCCCGGGGAGGGCGGCAGGCGGACCGAGTGGAGCGGTGGGTGGGAGCACTGGAGAAACGCAGGTGAGAAGCACTCCAGAACCCTGGTAATGTTCTCTCTGTCGCCGAGGGGGCGAGAAAAACCCCGGAGCACACACCCCGTCCGGGTGGCGGAATGGCAGACGCGCTAGCTTGAGGTGCTAGTGCCCTTTATCGGGCGTGGGGGTTCAAGTCCCCCCTCGGACACAACCGAATTCCCCGTGGGATCCGAAAGGAACCCACGGGGAATTTTTGTTTTCCGGCCCTGGTCCGGTGAGCGGACACGAGATGGCAACGATCGGACACTCTGAGCTTCCTCTGAGGTATTCGCCCGATTTCGCCCCATAGGCTGCTGTGCGTTTGTCCGGATTACCACCGAGAGGACCGATGCGTTGAGTGAGCCCGATTCGTCACCGGCATCCCACCAGAACTACCGCCGCTCGCTCGGCACCATCAGCCTGACCGCCGTCGGGCTGGGGTCGATCATCGGATCCGGGTGGCTCTTCGGCGCCGAGCGGGCCGCCCGGCTGGCCGGCCCCGCCTCGGTCCTGGCCTGGGTGATCGGGGCCGCGGTGGCGCTCACCATCGCGCTCACCTACAGCGAGCTGGGATCGATGTTCCCCAAGGCCGGCGGCATGGTCCGGTACGGCCAGTACTCGCACGGCTCTCTCGCCGGCTACCTCGCCGCCTGGGCGAACTGGATCGCCATCGTCTCGGTCATCCCCGGCGAGGCCACCGCCTCCGTCCAGTACATGAGCTCCTGGCACTTCGGCTGGGCGAAGGGGCTGTACGACGGCAAGGAGCTGACCGTCAGCGGCGTCGCGCTGGCCAGCGTGCTGCTGGTCGGCTACTTCGTCCTCAACTGGTTCGCGATCACGCTCTTCGCCAAGACCAACACCGCGATCACCGTCTTCAAGGTCGTCGTCCCGACGCTGACCGCCGGCGCGCTGCTGTTCGCGCACTTCGACAGCGCGCACTTCACCGACCACGGCGGCTTCGCGCCGAACGGCTGGAGCGCGGTGTTCACGGCCGTCGCCGTCTCCGGCATCGTCTGGGCCTTCAACGGCTTCCAGTCCCCGCTCAACCTGGCCGGCGAGGCCCGCGACCCCGGCAAGTCGCTGCCGAAGGCCGTCATCGGCTCGATCCTGATCGCCCTGGTGATCTACGTCGCGCTCCAGGTCGCCTTCCTCGGCGCCGTCCCGACCGCCGACCTGTCGAACGGCTGGAGCGGCCTCGGCTACACCTCGCCGCTGGCCGACCTGTCCATCGCCTGGGGCCTCAACTGGCTCGCCCTGCTGCTGTACGCGGACGCCTTCGTCTCCCCCAGCGGCACCGGCATGATCTACGCCGCCACCACCTCGCGCATGATCCACGGCGTGCAGGAGAACGGCCACCTGCCGAAGCTCTTCGGCAAGGTCGACGCCCGGACCGGCATCCCCCGCCCGGCCCTGCTGCTCAACCTGGTGGTTGCCTTCCTCTTCCTCGCGGTCTTCCGCGGCTGGGGCTCGCTCGCCGAGATCGTCTCGGTGGCCACGGTCATCTCCTACATCACCGGCCCGGTCGCCGTGATGGCGCTGCGCCGCCTCGCCCCGGACCTGCCCCGGCCGGTCCGACTGCGGTCGATGCCGGTCATCGCGCCCGTCGCGATGGTGTTCGGCTCGCTCGTCCTGTACTGGGCCCGCTGGCCGCTCACCGGCAAGGTCATCCTGCTGATGGCCGCCGGCCTGCCGATCTGGGCCTTCTACGAGCTGCGCAAGCCGTGGGCCGAGCTGCGGCCGCACCTGGTGGCCGGCGCCTGGATGGTGGCGTACCTGTTCGTGATGGCCGGCGTCTCGTGGGCCGGCAGCACCGACTTCGGCGGGCGGGGCTACCTGCCGGAGGGCTGGGACCTGCTGGTCGTCGCGGCCCTCGCGCTCGCCTTCTACTACTGGGGCGTCGCGAGCGCCTGGGCCAACCCCTCGCTGGCGACCGTGCGGCGCGAGCTGGCGGCGGAGGCTGCGGCTGCGTCCGGGGCGGAGGCCGGCTCGGAGGCCGTCGGGGCGGCGGAGGCCGCGCGCGCCTGAGCGGACGGTGACGGGTAACAAGTAACAGATAACAGATGACAACTAACAGATTTCAGATTCTGTTAGTTGTCATCTGTCATTTGTCGGCGGTCCGCTCGCGCCCCGCGGCCACCGCCAGGCGGTTCAGCGCTGGCGGGCGCGGCGGATCGCGGAGGTGACGAGCGGGGGCAGCAGGTCGCGGGCCGCGCGCTTGGCCACGTTGACCGGGCGGCGCAGCTCGGCGGCGCGGGCGCGGCGGGCGGCGAGGTCGCGGGCCGCCTCCTCCTGGGCCTCCTGCATCGCCCGGTGGGACTCCTCCGCCGTGTGTGCGGCCTCGCGGCGGGCAGCCTCGGCGGACAGCCGGCGGTGGTGGCGGGACGGGCGGAACGGTTCGATGCCGTCCGAGGAGCCGGTCATCCGCAGCACCTGCTGCCCGTTCAGGGTCTCGGTGCTGAGGAAGCAGCCGGCCGCGAGGTCCACCCGGTCGAGCAGTTCCTTCTGGAACGGCGCGGGGTCGCCCCAGGTGCCGTAGAACTTGCACTCGGTGAGCATGATCGGCTTGAGCCCGTGGTTGAACACGGCCTCCCAGGTCGCGGCGGCGACGCCGGGGGTGTGCTGGGAGCGGTAGTCGTCCAGCACGACGACGCCCTGGTCCTGCAACGCGACGCGGGCCACCTGGAGGTCGCCGACGACGTGCTCGTACAGGTGCGAGGCGTCGATGTGGATGAACCGGAACGCGCCCGCCGGGATCCGGCCGCCCGCCAGGATCGAGGTCGGGGCCTGGATGATCTCCGGCAGCTTTTCGTGGAAGGCCAGGTAGTTGACCTCGAACGCCGAACGGGTGAGCGTCTTCCGGTAGGACATGTCCATCTCGGCGGCGTTCTCGTCGTCCGGCGCGTCCGAGTCGAAGAGGTCACAGACGGTGAACGTCTCGCCGGGTTGCAGGTGCTCCCCGATCACGATGGCGCTGCGCCCCAGGTAGGCGCCCATCTCCAGCAGGTCGCCGGTGATGCCCAGCGCCTCCTGCCGCCCCATGAACCAGTCGAACGAGTGTCGGTCGTGATCCCAGAACCACCCCGGGACATCGTCCAGCACGGAGGGCTCGACGGGCCGCTGCGACTCGTCCCTCAACGCGGCATCGGTCACGGGGGTTGCTCCTAACTGCGGTACGGACGACCTGCGGATTTGAGCCAGACCTCAGCACGGCGGCGGCACCCGACCAGCCCCGGACAGCACCGGACAGACCGGTCCCAGGTGGCAGACACCACTACGAACCACTGGCAACAGTAGTGCCCCACCGCCGAGTTCGCTGCAATCTACAGCGGCGGCCGGGCCCTTGAGGAGCTCTTTGCCCGAGGATTTTCGCGAACGGTCGTTTCGGGGGCGGAAGGTGAGCATGGCAGCGTCAAGACGGCGTCCCGATGTGACCGCAGTGCCGCCGGCCGATCACCGTCCGTGGTGACGAACGCCGCCGCGCACCCGCTGCCGGCCGGGCGCCGGCTGCGGCTACCGGTCCGTCAACTCCACTACCGGCACTGGACGGTGGCGGCGACGACCGAGCCGTTCGCCGAGCACACCGCGCGGTTCGCACCGAGGTAACCGGCCGGTCCGCCGGGCCCGCTTGACTCTTGCGCGCGGCCGCCCCGGCCGCCTTGACTGGCCTCCGACTAGCACGGGCGGTCGATCGGCCGAACGGATGAAGGGACACTCGGTGCAGCAGTACGCGGAGTACGGCGACCAGTACATCGACGGCGCCTGGCGGCCCTCCGGGGACACCGGGTCGATCGCCGTGCTCAACCCGGCGACCGAGCAGGTGCTGGCCACCGTGCCGGCCGGCGGCGCGGCCGACGTCGACGCCGCGGTGTCGGCGGCCCGCCGGGCGGCCCGGGGCTGGGCCGCGACCACCCGCGAGGAGCGGCTCGCCCTGCTGACCCGGCTGCGGGACGGCATCGCCGCCGCCCAGGAGGAGATCACCGCGACGGTCGTCGCCGAGCTGGGCGCCCCGGTGGGCTTCGCCGCCGCCGTCCACGCCGGGCTGCCGCTGACCGTCGCCACCTCCTACCTGACGCTGCTCGCCGAGCACCCCTTCGAGGAGCGGATCGGCAACTCGGTGGTGTTCGCCGAGCCCGCCGGGGTGGTCGCGGCGATCACGCCGTGGAACTACCCGCTGCACCAGGTCGTCGCCAAGGTCGTACCGGCCCTGGCCGCCGGCTGCCCGGTCGTCCTCAAGCCCGCCGAGGACACCCCGCTGGTGGCCCGGCTGTTCGCCCGGCTGGTGCACGAGGCGGGCTTCCCGGCGGGCGCGTTCAACCTGGTGACCGGCACCGGCGCGGTCGCGGGCGCGGCCCTCACCGCCCACCCCGGGGTGGACGTGGTCTCCTTCACCGGCTCCACCGCCGTCGGCCGCCAGGTCGCCGAGACCGCCGGGCGCGGCCTGAAGCGGGTCGCCCTGGAGCTCGGCGGCAAGTCCGCCAACGTGGTGCTGCCGGGTGCCGACCTGACCCGGGCGGTCAACGTCAACGTCGCCAACGTGTTCGCCAACTCCGGTCAGACGTGCAGCGCGTGGACCCGGCTACTGGTGCACCGGGACCAGTACGAGGAGGCGGTCGCGACGGCCGCGAAGGCCGCCGCCAAGTACGTCCCGGGCGATCCGACCGATCCGCAGACCCGGATCGGTCCGCTGGTCAACGCCCGGCAGCTGGAGCGGGTGCGCGGCTACGTCGCCGGCGCGCTCGCCGCGGGCGCCCGGCTGGTGGCCGGCGGGGCGGAGCCCGTCACCGAACCGGCCACCGGCTACTACGTCCAGCCGACCGTTCTCGCCGACGTCGCACCGGACATGACGATCGCTCAGGAGGAGGTCTTCGGGCCGGTCCTGGTGATCCTCCCCTACCGGGACGAGGACCACGCCGTCGAACTCGCCAACGGCACCGCGTACGGGCTGGCCGGGGGCGTCTGGGCCGCCGACACCGACACCGCCGCCGCCTTCGCCCGCCGCCTCGACACCGGCCAGGTCGACCTCAACGGCGGCCGGTTCAACCCGCTCGCCCCGTTCGGCGGGTACAAGAGCTCCGGCCTCGGCCGCGAACTGGGGCGGCACGGTCTGGAGGAGTTCCTGCAGTACAAGTCGTTGCAGTACTGAGCCGGTTGGCGCCCCGGAACCGCCCTGAGCCGCCCGCCCCGGGCCCGCCGTAGGAGATGGCGGCGGGCCCGAGGCGGGCAGGTGGGTCAGGCGCTTGGACCCGGGTCAGGCGGGTCAGGCGAGGTCGACGCCCGGGTAGAGCGGGAACGGGGCGAGCAGGTCGGCGGCGCGCTTGGCGACGCCCTCGCGGACGGTGTCGTCGAGGACGTAGGAGGCCTTGGAGGGGCCGCCGTTGGCGCCGGTGGCGGGGGTGGTGGCGCGCAGCACGGTGTCGATCAGGGCGGCGATCTCGTCCATCTCGGCGGCGCCGAGGCCGCGGGTGGTCAGCGCCGGGGTGCCGATGCGCACGCCGGAGGTGTACCAAGCGCCGTTCGGATCCTGCGGGACGGAGTTGCGGTTGGTGACGATGCCCGAGTCCAGCAGCGCCGCCTCGGCCTGACGGCCAGTCAGACCGTAGCCGGAGACGTCGGCGAGGACGAGGTGGTTGTCGGTGCCGCCGGTGACCAGCGTGCCGCCGCGGCGCAGCAGACCCTCGGCGAGCGCCCGGGCGTTGTCGACGACCGCGCGGGCGTAGGTCCGGAACTCGGGGCGGCGGGCCTCCGCGAAGGCGACCGCCTTGGCCGCCATGACGTGCGAGAGCGGGCCGCCGAGCACCAACGGGCAGCCCCGGTCGACGTGTTCGGCCAGTTCGGCGGTGCTGAGCACCATGCCGCCGCGCGGGCCGCGCAGCGACTTGTGGGTGGTCGTGGTGACGATGTGGGCGTGCGCGACCGGGTCGTGGTCGCCGGTCAGCACCTTGCCCGCGACCAGGCCGGCGAAGTGCGCCATGTCGACCATCAGGGTCGCGCCGACCTCGTCCGCGATCTCGCGCATCCTGCGGAAGTCGACCAGGCGCGGGTAGGCCGAGTAGCCGGCCACCAGGATCAGCGGGCGGAACTCCCGGGCGGTCTCGCGCAGCGCGTCGTAGTCGATCAGGCCGGTCGCCGGGTCGGTGCCGTAGCTGCGCTGGTCGAACATCTTGCCGGAGATGTTGGGGCGGAAGCCGTGGGTGAGGTGGCCGCCGGTGTCCAGGGACATGCCGAGCATCCGCTGGTTGCCGAGTTCCTGGCGCAGCTGCGCCCAGTCCTGCTCGGTGAGGTCGTTGACGTTGCGGACCTTGGCGCGCTCCAGCGCCGGGCTCTCGACCCGGTGGGAGAGGACGGCCCAGAAGGCGGTGAGGTTGGCGTCGATGCCGGAGTGCGGCTGGACGTAGGCGTGGTCGGCGCCGAAGAGGGCCCGGGCGTGCTCGGCGGCGATGGACTCGACGGTGTCCACGTTGCGGCAGCCGGCGTAGAAGCGGCGGCCGGCGGTGCCCTCGGCGTACTTGTCGCTGAGCCAGTTGCCCATGGCGAGCAGGACGGCCGGGGAGGCGTAGTTCTCACTGGCGATCAGCTTGAGCGAGGCGCGCTGGTCCTCGATCTCCTGGCCGATGGCGGCGGCGATCCGCGGTTCCACCTCGGCGACGACGTCCAGGGCGGTGCGGAAGGCGGTGTTGGCGGCCGCGGAGGCGGCGGTGTGGGGGTGGTCCTGCGCGTGGTCCTGGGTGTGCGGGTGCGGTGCCAAGGCGGTCTCCTCGTCGGATTCGGACGGCCCAGGCGCTCGGCAACTTCGACGTGAGGTGTCACGGGGCCGCTTCCCGATGGTTGATTCCATCCCTACGCGCCAGTCGCGGCCCAGCGGGATCGTACCAACACCGGGCGCGCTGTGGCGGAGATCTCAGAATGCGGAACGGGCGGGCCCCTTTGTAGGGTTATGTCCGTTCTTTTGCAACGCGGGTGTTGCAGCGCAATAAAGCCGCCACAGGCGCCGAAACAATTCCGTCGAATTCCCCGCCGGATGATTTGCGGAATGCTCGTCGTATCCGATCTGATGACGCCGGGAACGCCGCCGGGAAACCCCCGGATGCCGCCCTGGAAATGCACACCTGCGCACCCTCACCCATGGGGCGGCGAAGAATTCGGGGAGTACGCCTCGCATGGCAGCGGTCGATACGGTCAGCACAGGCAATACGGTCAGCGCCGACAGGGCGCCGGGTGGCCTGGCCCGGCGGATCCTGCGCGACCGGGTCGGCGCCGCCGCCCTCGCCGTCGTCCTGCTGTTCCTGCTGCTCGCCCTCGCCGCCCCGCTGATCGCCGCCCTGTACGGGAAGAACCCGGTCGAGCACTACGGTCAGAACACGTCGGGCCTGCTCAGCGACGGCGGCCTGCCGGTGCTGCCGAACGGCGGCATCTCCGGCGAGTTCTGGTTCGGCCTGGAGCCGGGCCTCGGCCGGGACGTGCTGACCCAACTGCTGTACGGCATCCGCACCTCGCTGCTGATCGCCTTCGCCTCCGCCGCCGCGACCACCGCACTCGGGGTCCTCGCCGGGGTCGCGCTCGGCTACCTCGGCGGAATCGCCGACCGACTGTTCGGTTTCCTCGCGAATGTGCTGCTGACCTTTCCCACGCTGCTGCTGTTGCTCGCGCTCAGCCCGGTGATCCAGTCCCGGCTCGTCGATCCGGGCGCCGCGGAACCGGAGTGGATGCAGTTCCTGGTGCTGATCCTGGTGTTCTCCGCGTTCGGCTGGATTCCCCTCGCGCTTTCCCTCCGGGCCACCGTGCGGTCGCTGCGGGAAAGGGATTTCGTGCAGTCTGCCCGGGCCCAGGGCGCGAGCCGGTTCCACGTCGTCGTCCACGAACTGCTGCTCGGCGTCGCCTTCCTGTTCGTCTCGCACGACCTCGCCGTGGTCCGGCACTTCTGCGACCGGGTGGCGGTGATGCACCGGGGCCGACTGGTCGAATCCACCGACCGGGACCAGCTGTTCGCCGCACCGCACACCGCGTACACCCGGGAGCTGCTGGCGGCCGCCCGGTGAGCGGGGCCGGGTGGTACGGCCCGGCGTCCGGGGTTGGCACGGTGGGGGTTGGCACGGTGAGTGGAGGTCGGTCCATGATCGAAGCCCGAAACGTCCGACGAGGGAGTCCACGGACATGTCCGTCATCGAACCCGCACCGGTCGACCACGAGCTCGTCGAGGCCGCCGAGGTGGTCGTCCGCCGCTACGCCCGGGGCGACCACCACACGGTCGCCGCGGCGGGCCGCAGCGCCGACGGGCGGATCGTCACCGCGCTCAACGCCTACCACTTCACCGGCGGGCCCTGCGCCGAGTTGGTCCTGATCGGCGCGGCTGCCGGGCAGGGGGCGTACGAGCTCACCACGGTGGTCGCGGTCGCCGACCAGGGGCGGGGGGTCATCCCGCCCTGCGGTCGCTGCCGTCAGGTGCTCCTCGACTACTTCCCCGGGATCAGGGTCATCCTCGGGCGGGCCGCCGAGCTGCGTACGGTCCCGGTGCGTGACCTGCTCCCGGAGGCGTACGTCTGGGCCGACCACCAGGAGGACTAGCCCGCCCTCCTTTACCAGAACCAGCTCCGGTCGGCCGGGTGATCGGCCGCGGTTCACCCCTCCGGACCCATCCGGGCCGGGACCCTCGGACCGGCGTTCGATCGGTCGATAGCGTGCCGCACAGGGGCGGTTTCGTGCCGGGCGGTGGCGTGCCGGGTGGTGGCGTTCCGGGAGCTGGGCGCCGCGCGACCGGGGATCGTCACCCCTGGATCGTCCGCACAGCCGTCCGCACAGCCGTCCGACCGTCGTTCGGCTGCGCGGACGCGGCCCGAGGGGCTAGCGTGCTGGCGTCGTGTCGTCGTAGAGGTCCTAGAGATCGCCAACCGAGGGGGCACATTGTCGGACGACCTGCTCATCGCGAAGATCAACCATGGTTTCGACCACCTCGACGCCGACGGCGACGGGCTCCTCACCGAGCGGGACCACGTCCTGATGGGGCACTCGGTGGCCCGTTCACTCGGCCACCGGGAGGGCTCCGAGGCGGAGGCGGTCATCGTCCGCGCCTACCTGACGATCTGGCACGACCTGCACCTGGCCCACCTGCCGACCGGGACCGAGTCCATCACCCGTGAGCAGTTCGTCCGGTCGACCGGCTCGCTCGCCGACGACCCGGAGGCCGCGCGGGCCAGCCTGGGGGCGCTCGCCGAGGCGTTCCTCGCCGTCGCCGACGCCGACCGCAGCGGCACGGTGGACGCCGGCGAGTTCTTCGTCTTCCAGCGCGGACACTTCGCCGGCCTCTCCCGCGACGACGCCGACGAGGCGTTCCGCCACCTCGACCGGGACGGCGACGGCGCCCTGTCCGCCGAGGAGTTCGTCAGCGCGATCATCGAGTACTGGACCAGCCGCGACCCCGAGGCGCCCGGCAACTGGTGGACGGGCAAGGCGCCGTCCGAACTCTGAGGCTCAGCTGTGGAGTTCTGGTCACGCCCCACCGCGCCGGCGGGCGCGCCGCCCGAGCCAGCTGCTCAGCCGGTCGGTCCCGCCGGGATCGACCGCAGCGCCCGGACGTCCCGGGCCAGCAGCAGCGGCAGGCAGGAGAGCAGGCCCGTCCCGGCGACCACCCAGAGCGCGGGGCGCAGCCCGATCCACGTGCCGAGCAGGCCGCCGACCAGGGCACCGAGCGGCAGCGTGCCCCAGATGACGAACCTGATCGACGCGTTCACCCGGGCCAGCAGCCCGGTCGGGGTGACGGCCTGCCGCAGGCTCACCTGACCGATGTTGTAGACGGTGACGCCGCAGGCCATGACCCCGGTCGCCGCCGCCACCCCGACCATCGCCCAACCGGACGTCGCGGTCGCCAGGAGGAGCACGGCGAGGCCGGACATCGACTTGGCGACGATCAGCACCCGCCCGAGGCCGAACCGCCGGATCAGCCGACCGGTCAGCACCGCGCCGAGCAGCGCACCGGCGTTGCCGAGGGTCAGCGCCAGGCCGAGCCCGCCGGGCGTCAGCCGCAGCTCGCGCACTGCGTAGGCGGTCAGCAGCGCGCCGAGCGCCCCGCCGAGGCCCGCCAGGTTGCTGATCGCGGTGGCGAGGGCGAGCGGGCGCAGCGTCCGGTGGGTCAGGACGAACCGCAGACCCTCGGCGATCCGGGTGCGCATCCGGGGCAGGGGCGCTGCGGCTTCCCCGGGCCGGCCGGGTAGCTCGGGGCGCTCGGAGCGCTCCGGGCGCTCGGGCCGTACTGGACGGGCCGAGCGGAGCAGCCCTGCCGAGAGGAGGTAGCTGACCGCGTCGACGAGCAGGATCAGTGGGGCGGTGAGCCCCTGGAGCAGCAAGGCGCCGAGGCTCGGTCCGGCGAGCTCGGCGGCCGATCGGGAGAACTCCAACCGGCTGTTGCCGTCGGCCGTTTGGGCGCGCGTGACCACGCTCGGCAGGAAGGCCTGGTCAGCGATGTCGAAGAAGACGGTGAACACTCCGGTGACGAACGCCGTCGCGCACAGCAGTGGCACACTCAGTACACCGGCGGCGTACCCGAGCGGCAGGGCGCAGACCGCCGCCGCCCGGCCGAGGTCCGCGACGGTCATCACCCGGCGGCGGTCCCAGCGGTCGAGCAGGGCTCCGGCGGGCAGGCCGAGCAGCAGGAACGGCAGGGTCTCGGCGGCCGAGACCAGGCCGAGTTGGCCGGGCGTCGCGGACAGTGCGGTCAGCGCGAGGAGGGGGATCACGAAGAAGCTGATCTGCGTGCCGAACTGGCTGACGGTGTGCGCCGACCACAGGGCCACGAAGGCGCGTTGACGCCGCACTGCGACCGGCCCGACCTCGGCGGATCCGGCCCGCTCCCGCTTCTCGACCTCCAACACGGTGTGCTGCTCCCCCGGTTCACCACGGATCCTTCGTGGACGATGCCACGGGTGATGGTAACCCCTGGACACGGCAAGGGGGTTGGCCGCACCCTTGCCGTCGCCGCCGGGTGGCGTCGGACAGGATCTAGGCAGCCGGGACGGTCCGCTCGACGATGGTGTCGATCAGCGCGGCGAGGCCGTCCGGCCCCAACACCTCGGGCAGGGTGAGGTGTTCGAGGATCAGGCCGGTCATGGCGAGGTAGAGGACGACGACCGTCTCCCGGTCGCCGGGGAGGCCCTCGCCGAGGTGGTAGGCGATGTTCGCCTCCAGCTCCTCGCGGATGGTGCCGGTGAGCTGGGCCCGCAGGCCCGGTCGGCGCGTGGCCTCCAGGCGCAGTTCGAGCATCGCGAGGTAGCCGGCCCGGTCCGCGGAGATGCGGCGGAACAGGTCGTGCATCAGCGCCGTGACCAGCGCGCGGTCGCGCGGGGCGCGCAGCAGCTCGCCGATGATCACCGGATCCGGGGTGAGCCGCTGGTGGATGTGCCGCGCGGTCTGGTGGAGCAGGTGGTCGCGGTTGGCGAAGTAGTTGGACGCCGTGCCGTTCGGGACGCCGGCCTGGACGTCGACCGCACGGAAGGTGAGGCCGCGGGCGCCCTCACGGGCGAGGACCTCGATGGCGGCGTCGGCGAGGGCGGTGCGGCGAGCGGGATTCTGAGCCATGGAACGATTCTCTCCTCTTGCAACCACTACGGCCGGAGTACTATAACTGGAGTGGTTGATCCGCGACGGGCCGGACCGGTCCGCGCCCGCCCCTACCCCAAGGACCTGGATGCGCAAGCTCAGCTACTTCGTCGGCACCAGCATCGACGGCTTCATCGCCTCCCCGGACGGCGACTTCGACTTCCTCATGCCGTTCGTCACCGAGGACTACGCGCCGGTGTTCTTCCCGGAGTACCCGGAGACCCTCCCCACCCCCGGCCGCGCGGCGTTCGGCCTCGCGGACGCGCCCAACAAGCGCTTCGACACCGTCCTCATGGGCCGCGGCACCTACGATCCGGGGCTGGCCATCGGGCTCACCAGCCCGTATGCCCACCTGCGGCAGATCGTGCTCTCCCGCACGCTCGGAAGCAGCCCCGACCCGGCCGTGGAGGTCACCGCGGAGGACCCGCTGGCGCTGGTGCGCCGGCTCAAGCAGGAGGACGGCCTCGGCATCTGGCTCTGCGGCGGCGCCGACCTGGCCGGTCAACTGCTGCCCGAGATCGACGAGTTGATCATCAAGCAGTACCCCGTGGTGGCCGGCTCGGGCATTCCGCTGTTCCGCGCGGACTTCCAGCCGCGCGCCTTCACGCTCACCGACAGCCGGATCTTCGAGCGCGGCAACGTCGTCCTCACATACGCGCGGACCTCGCCGACGCCGCCAGCGACCCCGCAGGCTACGTCGTAGTGCTGGTGGCGGGGGCGGTGGGTGCCGTGGGCGCTTCGGGCTTCGCGGGCTTCCGACTGGCGCTCACCACCAGGCAGACGCCCGCCACCACGATCGCCCCGCCCGCCAGGGTCGGACCGGTCAGTGGTTCGGCGAGGATCAGCCAGCCCAGCAGCACCGCCACCACCGGGTTCACGTACGCGTACGTGGCGACCAGGGGCAGCGGCGCGGACCGCAGCAGCCACGCGTACGCGGTGAAGGCGAGCAGCGAGCCGAACAGCACCAGGTAGGCGAGGGCCAGCCAGGAGCGGGTCGAGACGTCCCCGAGGTCCAGCCCGCGCTGCTCACCGCGCGCCAGTCCGATCAGCAGATCGCAGAACCCGCCCACGAGCATCTGGTACGCGCTCGCGGCGAGCACGTTGCCCGGCATCGGCAGCCGCTTGCTCGTGAACGAACCGACCGCCCAGGTCACCGTCGCGCAGATCAGCAGGATCACGCCGACCGGGGCGACCTCCCCGCCGATCGCGGGCGCCGACAGCACCGCCAGCCCGGCCAGGCCGAGCAGCACCCCGGCGAGCTCGCCGCGCTTCGGGCGCTCGCCGACCGCCGCCGACAGCAGGACCATCCACAGCGGCATCGCGGCCACCAGCAGCGCCGTCAGGCCGGACGGGACCGAGGTCTCGCCCAGCACCACCAGCCCGTTGCCGCCGGTCAGCAGCAGCACGCCGACCAGCGCGGCGGAGCCGAACGGGCGCAGGCCCACCCGAAGGCCCGCCGGCCCCTGACGGACCAGCAGGTAGCCGGCCAGCAGCAGACCGGCGGTGAGGAAGCGCGCGGCGGCGGAGAGGAAGGAGGGCATCGTCTCCACCGCGATCCGGATCGCCAGGTAGGTCGAGCCCCACACGACGTACACCACGCCGAGCGCCAGCCAGACCCCGCCACCGAGCCGGGCGGACGGACGGGCGTCCGCGGCGGATGCGACGGATACGGCGGTGTCCGCGGTGGCGGAGGAGGTCGCAGGTCTGCTGGACCGGGGCGAGACGGGCGCTGTCATGGGTGTCCCCCTTGGACGGTACTGGCCGAACATCCGACATGACAGCGCATCGGCAGCCCACCGCGCCACCGGGTATCACGGATCGGGCAGCAGGCCGTACCGTGGGCCCTCCCCAGCCAGGAGGTCGAAACCGTGTCCGAGGAGGCCCTGCCGTTCTTCGTCTACGGCACCCTGCGCAGCGGCGGCCACAACCACGCCTCCCACCTCACCGGGCGCTGCGCGGCGATCCAACCCGCCGTCCTGGAGGGCGCCGCGCTGCACGACGGCCCCGGATTCCCGTACGCGGTGCCCGATGCGACGCCCGGGCGCCGGATCGTGGGTGAGCTGATCACCGTACGCCCCGGAGCGTACGCCGGCGCGCTCGTCTCACTGGACCGGCTGGAGGGCTGCCGGGCGGACGGCACGGGCGAGTACGTGCGGCGGCGGCTGGCGGTGCGGACGGACGAGGGTGAGATCCGCGAGGCGTGGGTGTACCTCGCCGGCCCGGCCGCGGCGGAGCGGCTACGGGCACGGCCGGCGCTCATCGCCTCGGGGGACTGGGCGGACAGGTGACGCCGAACAGGTAACGGGGAACAGGGAACGGCGAACAGATGACAGACTATGAAATCTGTTATCTGTCTGCTGTTATCTGTTCGCTGTCATCTGTTACCTGTCACCCGTCCCCGGCCCGCCCCCGTACTCCCAGGTAGGCTGCCCCGGCCACCACCACGCCGTCCACCTGTGAGGAGCCACCCGGTGCCCGAGCTGCCACCCCCGATCACCGTCGTCGGGATCGGGGCCGACGGCTGGCCCGGCCTCGCCGCCACCTCCCGGGCCGTGCTGCGGACGGCCGAGGTGGTCGTCGGCGGACCTCGGCAGCTGGACCTCCTCCCCCGGGACGAGGTCACCGCCGAACGCATCCCGTGGCCGTCCCCGCTGCGCCCGGCCGTGCCCGGCCTGTTCGCCGCCCACGCCGGGCACCGGGTGGCCGTCCTGGCCAGCGGCGACCCCCTGTTCTACGGCATCGGCCGCACCCTCGCCGAGACCCTCGGCCCCGACCGACTGCGCGTCCTGCCGCACCCGTCCTCCGTCTCCTACGCCTGCGCCCGGCTCGGCTGGCCGCTGGAGGCCACCGAGGTGGTCAGCCTGGTCGGCCGTCCGCTGGCCACCCTGGGCCTCGCCCTGCACCCCGGCCGCCGCCTGCTGGTGCTCAGCGCCGACGCCGCCACGCCGACCGCCGTCGCCGCGCTGCTCACCGAGCGCGGGTACGGCACCGCCCGCCTGCGGGTCCTCGAACAGCTCGGCGGCCCGGCCGAACGGCGCCTCGACGGCCCCGCCGACGGCTGGCCGCACCCGCCCGGCGACCCGCTGAACGTCATCGCGGTCGAGCTCGGCGACGGCCCGCGCAGCTCCCTCGTCCCCGGCCTGCCCGACGCCGCGTACGAGAGCGACGGCCAGCTCACCAAGCGGCACGTACGCGCCGCCACCCTCGCCACGCTCGCGCCCTCCCCCGGCGAACTCCTCTGGGACGTCGGCGGCGGCTCCGGCTCGATCGCCATCGAGTGGCTGCGCGCGCACCGCGACTGCCAGGCCGTCAGCATCGAACGCGACCCGGTCCGGGCCGAGCGGATCAGCCGCAACGCGGCCGCGCTCGGCGTGCCCCGGCTGCGCGTGGTGACCGGCCCGGCCCCGGCGGCGCTCACCGAACTCCCCACCCCCGACGCGGTGTTCATCGGCGGCGGCCTCACCGCCCGCGGCCTGCTGGACAGTTGCTGGGACGCCCTGCGGCCGGGCGGGCGGCTGGTCGCCAACACCGTGACCCTGGAATCCGAGGCGCTGCTCACCGAGTGGTACCGGCGCCACGGCGGCGAGTTGCTGCGGCTCGCCGTGTCCCACGCCATCCCGGTGGGCGGCTTCACCGGGTGGCGCCAGGCCATGCCGGTCACCCAGTGGTCCGCCGTCAAGCCCAACACCCCCCAGGAGGACGCCTCGTGACCGTCTACTTCATCGGAGCCGGCCCGGGCGCCGCCGACCTGATCACCCTGCGCGGACAGCGCATCCTGGCCCGCGCCGAGGTCTGCCTCTACGCCGGCAGCCTGGTCCCGCGCGAACTGCTCGACGAGTGCCCGGCCGACGCCCGCCTGATCGACACCGCGCAGCTCAACCTGGACCAGATCACCGCCGAGCTGGTCCGCGCCCACGAGGCGGGCCAGGACGTCGCCCGCCTGCACTCCGGCGACCCGTCGGTGTTCTCCGCCGTCGCCGAGCAGATGCGCCGCCTGGACGCGGCCGGCGTGCCCTACGAGGTCGTGCCCGGCGTCCCCGCCTTCGCCGCCGCCGCGGCCGCCCTGAAGCGGGAACTGACCGTGCCGACCGTCGGCCAGACCGTCATCCTCACCCGGATCGCCAAGCGCGCCACCCCGATGCCCGAGGGCGAGGACCTGGCCACCCTGGGCCGCAGCGGCGCCCTGCTGGTGCTGCACCTGGCCGCCGGGTACGTGGACGACGTCGTCGAGCAGCTGCTCCCGCACTACGGCGCCGACTGCCCGGCCGCCGTCGTCGCGATGGCCAGCCGCCCCGACGAGCTGGTGCTCCGCGGCACGCTCGCGGACATCGCCGGGCAGGTCAAGGAGGCCGGGGTGGTCCGCACCGCGGTGATCATCGTCGGACGGACGCTGGCCGCCGAGCAGTTCCGCGACAGCCACCTCTACTCGGCGGACCGCGAGCGCCCGCACGAGCCCTGCGGGGCGTGATGCGCCACCTGCTCATCCTCGGCGGGACGACGGAGGGCCGCACGCTGGCCGCCGCGCTGGACGGCCGTCCGTCCCTGCGCGTCACCAGCTCGCTGGCCGGGCGGGTCGCCCAACCCCGGCTGCCCGCCGGGGAGGTGAGGATCGGCGGCTTCGGCGGACCGGAGGGTCTCGCCGCCTGGCTGCGCACCGAACGGGTGGACGCCGTCGTGGACGCCACCCACCCGTTCGCGGCCGGCATCTCGCAGAACGCCGCCCTCGCGGCCGCCGCCACCGGCGTGCCGCTGCTGGTGCTGCGCCGCCCGGGATTCACGCCGGCCCCCGGGGACCGCTGGCACCCCGTCCCCTCGCTCGCCGCGGCGGCCGAACTGCTGCCGCGGCTCGGGGAGCGGGTCTTCCTCAGCATCGGACGGCAGGGCATCGCCGCCTTCGCCCACCTCGACGGGCCCCACTTCCTCGCCCGCTCGGTGGATCCGCCCGAACCGCCGGTGCCGCCCCGGTTCGAAGTCCTGCTGGACCGCGGCCCGTTCACACTCGACGGCGAACGGGCCCTGCTGCGCGAGCACCGGATCGACGTCCTGGTCACCAAGGACAGCGGTGGCGCCGCGACCGCGCCCAAGCTCACCGCCGCCCGCGAACTCGGGCTGCCGGTGGTCATCGTGGAGCGCCCGCCGGTGCCGGAGGGCGCCCCGGTCGCCCCGGACGTGCCGGGCGCGCTGCGGTGGCTGGAGCAGGTGGAACAGCTGGAAGAGCCGGAAGAGCCGGAGCAACTGCCGTAGGACGCCGACCGGCCCCGACGGATGAGGTCGGGGCCGGCGAGCGGAGAATTGACGATCCGTCAGATGTCGCGGAAGGTCTCGATCTGGGCGCCGATGGAGTTCAGGCGCTCGGCGAGGTCCTCGTAACCGCGGTTGATCACGTAGACGTTGCGCAGGACGGAGGTGCCCTGGGCGGCGAGCATGGCGAGGAGGATGACCACGGCCGGGCGCAGGGCCGGCGGGCACATCATCTCGGCGGCACGCCAGCGGGTGGGGCCCTGGACCAGGACCCGGTGCGGGTCGAGGAGCTTGACGTCCGCGCCGAGCCGGGTCAGCTCGGTGAGGTAGATCGCGCGGTTGTCGTAGACCCAGTCGTGGATCATCGTGGTGCCGTGGGCGGCCGCGGCGATGGCGGCGAAGAACGGCACGTTGTCGATGTTGATGCCGGGGAACGGCATCGGGTGGATGGTGTCGATCGGCGCGGTCAGCTTGGACGGGCGCACGGTGAGATCGACCAGGCGGGTGTGGCCGTTGTGGGCCCGGTACTCGGGGGTGCGGTCGTAGTCGAGGCCCATGCCCTCCAGCACCGCGAGTTCGATCTCCAGGAACTCGATCGGCACCCGGCGGATCGTCAGCTCGGAGGAGGTGACGACGGCGGCGGCGAGCAGGCTCATCGCCTCGACCGGGTCCTCGGCCGGGGTGTAGTCGACGTCGCAGGTGATCTCGGGGACGCCGTGCACGGTGAGGGTGGTGGTCCCGATGCCCTCGATCCGCACGCCCAGCTTCTCCAGGAAGAAGCAGAGGTCCTGGACCATGTAGTTGGGCGAGGCGTTGCGGATGACGCTGACGCCGTCGTGCCGGGCGGCGGCGAGCAGAGCGTTCTCGGTGACGGTGTCCCCGCGCTCGGTCAGCACGATCGGGCGGTCCAGCGGGACGCCCGGCTCGACCGAGGCGTGGTAGGCGCCGCCGGTGGTGGCGACCTCCAGGCCGAAGCGGCGCAGCGCGGTCAGGTGCGGCTGGACGGTGCGGGTGCCGAGGTCGCAGCCGCCCGCGTACGGGATGGCGAAGCGGTCGGCGCGGTGCATCAGCGGGCCGAGGAACATCAGCACGCTGCGGGTGCGGCGGGCGGCCTCGACGTCCATCGCCGCGAGGTCGAGCTCGGCGGGCGGGGTGAGTTCGAGGTCGCGGCCCTCGTTGATCCAGCGGCTCTTGACGCCGATGCTGGTGAGCACCTCGAGGATGCGGTAGACCTCCTCGATCCGGGCGACGCTGCGGATCGTGGTGCGGCCGGTGGTCAGCAGCGAGGCGCAGAGGATCGCGACGCAGGCGTTCTTGCTGCTGCGCACGTCGATGGCGCCGGAGAGGCGGGTGCCGCCGGCGACCCGCAGGTGCATCGGGCCGGAGTAGCCGAGGGAGACGATCTCGCTGTCGAGGGCCTCGCCGATGCGGGCGATCATCTCAAGGCTGACGTTCTGCTTGCCCTGTTCGATGCGGTTGACCGCGCTCTGGCTGGTGCCGAGGGCCTCGCCGAGCTGCGCCTGGGACCAGCCGCGGTGCTGGCGCGCGGTACGGATGAGGGTGCCGATACGGGTGAGGTAGTCGCCTGTCACCCGCCAGACCATATCTCACGGTTGAGATGGCAACAGAATCAAGGTCTGCCGAGTTGCTCCTTTTGTCCGTTTCTCGACCCGTATGGACGTCAGATCTTCACATCACCACGCGATAGCGCACAGCCCCGAGCTTGGGGTTCGGGGTCCGGGGTCCGGAGCTCGCAGTGCAAACGTCACGGCCCGAGCGGCTCCGCCCGGCCGACGATGGTGCCCGCGCGGTCGATGCAGATGACGTCCACCGCCACCGGCGAGCCCACCAGCACACCGAGCGCCGTCGCCCGGGCCGCCTCCGCGACCAGGTCACCGAGCGGCACCCCCGCCGCCCGGCACAACTGCACCGCTTCCAGGCCGGTGTTGGCCGCCGCGACCGCCGCCACCAGCGCCTCGTCCGCCCCGCCGCGCCGGGCCAGCTCGGCGAGGTACCCCTTGTCCACCTGGGAACGCGCCGAGTGCAGGTCGAGGTGGCCGGCGGCCAGCTTGGACAGCTTGGCGAAGCCGCCTGCGATGGTCAGCCGGGGCACCGGGTGGCGCTTGAGGTACTTCAGGACGGCCCCGGCGAAGTCGCCCATGTCCAGCAGCGCGTCCTCCGGCAGCCCGTGCACGGCGACGGCGACCTTCTCCGAGGTCGAGCCGGTGCAGCCGGCCACATGGGTCCGCCCGGCGGCGCGGGCCACGTCCACACCCCGGCGGATCGAGTCGATCCAGGCCGAGCAGGAGTAGGGGACGACGATGCCGGTCGTGCCGAGGATGGACAGCCCGCCGAGGATGCCCAGCCTCGGGTTCCAGGTGGAGCGGGCGATCTCCGCCCCGTGGTCGACGGAGATCTCCACGACCACGTCCCCGGTGCCCCCGTGCTCGGCCGCCACCTCGGCGACGGCGTCGCGGATCATCTGCCGGGGCACCGGGTTGATCGCGGGCTCGCCGACGGGCAGCGGCAGGCCCGCCTTGGTGACCGTCCCCACCCCGGGACCGGCCCGGAAGACCACCCCGGCACCGGGCACACCGGCCCGGACGGTGGAGCGGATCAGCGCGCCGTGGGTGACGTCGGGGTCGTCGCCGGCGTCCTTGACCACACCGGCCATGGCGCTCCGGACGGCGACTGCGGCGGGCTCGTCCGCGCCCGACTTCTCCGGGGCCGGTTCCGTCGCGACCAGCTCCTCCGCGGCCAGGGCGAAGGCGGGCCGCTGGCCCTTGGGGAGGGTGATGGTCACCGGGTCCGGGAACTCGCCGGTGAGCAGCGCCGTGTACGCGGCCTTGGTGGCGGCGGTGGCGCAGGCGCCCGTCGTCCAACCGTGCCGCAGTCCGCTGCTCTTCAGCTGGCCGGCACGGCCTCCCGCTTCGGCCACGTGCTCCTCGCCTCCGCTTCCGCTTCCGTTTCGATCCCGTGCTCCGCGCGGCCGGACCGGCCGCCGGTGCCGATTTTCCCCCATTCGCCGGACCGTGCCCGACCGGGGGTGCCCGGCGGACCGCGCGACGGGGGCAGCCGGGCACCCTCCCGGGGACCCGCACGGGGGCCCGAGGGTCATCGCACCGCGTTCCCGAAGTGTTCGCCGCACGGGCCTCGCACCACGCGCCTACCAGTGAGTAATCTGGCGGTCCGCCAGGAGCGGGTTCATGACACGGGGTCCGATGGCTGGTTCGCCCGGCCGGGCCATCTGAAATGTGGGGGTATTTGTGGCAGGGATAAGTCGGCGTACGTTCGTGACCGGCACGTCGGTGGCCGCCGCCTGGGCGGCCTTGTCGCTGGGCGGCGCGCAGTACGCCTCGGCGGCGACGCGGGAGCGCGCGCTGGCCGCGACCGCCGCGCGGGCCGTCAGCGTCACCGGCACCACGCTGGACCAGGTCGCCACGCCGGTCGGCACCGGCACGTACAAGCGGCTGACGGCCGGACCGGGCTGGCCGCTGGTGGTCCGCGGCGACCTGGCGGCGGCGGGCACCGGGCGGGACGACCGCCGTACCGGGCTGGCCAGCTTCGTCCAGTTCAGCGACCTGCACCTGGTGGACACCGAGTCCCCGGTGCGGTTCGAGTACCTGGCCAAGTGGAACGGCAGCGCCTACCGGCCGCAGGAGGCGCTGAACGCGCGCGGCGTCTCTTCCCTCGTCGAGCGGGTCAACTCGCTCAACGGCGGCCCGTACACCGGACTGCCGTTCAGCATGGTGATGGCCACCGGCGACAACACCGACAACCACGAGCACGCCGAACTCGACTGGTACCTCACCGTCATGGGCGGTGGGCGGATGGCCCAGAACACCGGCGACCCGAACCGCTACGAGGGCGTGCAGAACTCCGGCAACTCGGCGTTCTGGAACCCCGAACTGTCGTTCGTCGACGGCTACAAGGAGCAGGGCTTCCCGCAGGTCCCCGGCTTCCTCTCCGCCGCCGGCCGGCCGTTCGACGCGCCGGGCCTGCGCACGCCCTGGTACACGACGGTCGGCAACCACGACGACAGCATCGAGGGCACGCTGCCGGACTTCGGGCTGCTGAACGACCTCTACACCGGCGAGTACAAGCTGGAGGGCTGCGACGACGCCACCGCGGCCCAGCTGATGGACTCGCTGCGCCGCGACCCGGCGGGCGCCGTCCTGCTGCTCGGCAAGCTGCTCGTGGACGGCGAGGCGGTGCGCCGGATCACCCCGGACGAGCGCCGACAGCCGTTCACGCTCAAGGAGTTCGCGCAGGCCCACCTCAACCCGGCGCACACCGGCGCCGGCCCGTACGGGCACGGCTTCACCTCGGACATGGTGAGCAGCGGCAAGCTCTACTACACCTTCCGCATCTCGGAGAAGGTGGTCGGCATCAGCCTGGACACCACCAACCAGGCCGGGTTCGCCGACGGTTCGCTGGGCACCGCGCAACTGCGCTGGCTGGAGCAGCAGTTGAAGGCGCACAGCGGGCACTGGTACGACACCGACGGGCGCCGGGTGACGGGCGGCGGCAGCGACGACCTGATCATGGTCTTCAGCCACCACACCAGCACCAGCATGGGCAACCTGCTGCCCGACCCGCGCAACATCTTCGAGCGGCGGCACGACGGCAACGAGCTGGTGGCGCTGCTCCAGCGCTACCCGAACGTGGTCGCCTGGGTGAACGGCCACACCCACATGAACAAGATCACGCCGCACGGCCACACGGTGCCGGAGCGGGCGTTCTGGGAGATCAACACCGCCTCGCACATCGACTACCCGCAGCACGGCCGCATCATCGAGATCGCGGACAACGGGGACGGCACGCTCTCCCTGTTCACCACGCTGATCGAGTCCGGCGCCCCGTACGACACGGACTTCGGCAGCACGACGGACGCCAACCTCGCCGCGCTCTACCGCGAGCTGTCGTACAACGACCCGCACGGGCGGGTCACGGCACTACTGGGCACGGGCGAGGACCACAACACCGAGCTGCTGATCGCCAAGCCGACGAAGTGACGGCCGGACAGCTGACCGCCGACAGCTGACGGCCGACGGCTGACGGCTGACAGGTAACGGAAAACAGATGACAGCTGACAGATGATGAAATCTGTCAGCTGTCATCTGTTACCTGTTCACCGCTCCCCCGCCGGCCCTCACGCCTCCGGGTAGCGCCGCGGGGTCCAGACGACCTCCACGCCGCCGCCCCGCTCGACCGCCTCGGTCTGCGAGGATCCGATCAGCAGGATCGTCCGCATGTCGACCAGCGCCGGGTCGAGCTCGCCCAGCCGGACGATGCGCACGCGCTCGGTCGGCCCGCCGACGTCGCGGGCCATCACCACCGGCGTCCCGGGCGCCCGGTACTCCAGCAGCAGGTCCCGGGCGAGGCCGACCTGCGTGGTGCGCGACTTCGAGCCCGGGTTGTAGAGCGCCAGCACCAGGTCCGCCTCGGCGGCGGCCCGCAGCCGCTTCGCCACCACGTCCCACGGCTTGAGCCGGTCCGACAGCGACACCACCGCGTAGTCGTGTCCGAGCGGGGCGCCGGCCCGGGACGCGGCCGCGTGGGCGGCGGTCATGCCCGGGACGATCCGCACCGGGACGTCCCGGTAGGCCTCTTCGCAGGCAACCTCCAGGACGGCGGTGGCCATCGCGAAGACGCCCGGGTCACCGGAGGACACCACCACGACCCGGTGCCCGCGCCGGGCCAGGTCGAGGGCGTACTCGGCGCGCTCCGACTCCACCTTGTTGTCCGAGCCGTGCCGCCGCTGCCCGGGCCGCTCCGGCACCCGGTCCAGGTAGGTGGTGTAGCCGACCAGGTCGGTGGCCTCGGCCAGCGCGCCGCGCGCCTCGGGGGTGAGCCAGAGCGGCCCGGCCGGCCCGGTGCCGACGACGGTCACGCTGCCCGGGCCGTCCGCGGGCCGGACCACCGGCTCCAGCGGCGCGACCTTGCTCGGCAGCACCGCGACCGAGAAGTACGGGACGGTCTCGCCCTCGACCTCGGCGAGCGGCGCGATCCGCTCCCCGTCCATGAACGCGCGCTCGACGTACTGGGCGTCCGCCAGCCGTCCGGCCCGCTCCAAGGCCCGCCGGACGGTCGGGAAGGTGCGCCCCAGCTTCATGATCACCGCGGAGTCGGCGGAGGCGATCCGCGCCGTCAGCTCCTCCTCGGGCAGCGTGCCCGGGATGACGGTGAGCGTCTCCTCGGCCTCGGTCAGCGGCTGCCCGAGCCGGGCCGCCGCGGCGCTGACCGAGGTCACGCCCGGCACCACCTCGGTCGGGTAGCGGTGCGCGAGCCGCTTGTGCATGTGCTGGTAGGAGCCGTAGAAGAGCGGGTCCCCCTCGGCGAGGACGACGACGTCGCGCCCGGCGTCCAGGTGGGCGGCCAGCCGGGCGGCGGCCTCCTCGTAGAAGTCGTCCAGCGCGCCCCGGTAGCCGCCCGGGTGGTCGGTGGTCTCGACCGTGATCGGGTAGACCAGCTTCTCCTCGATCTGACCACCCGTCAGATACCGCTCGGCGATGGAGCGGGCGATGGACCGGCCGTGGCGGGCGCTGTGGTAGGCCACCACGTCGGCCTTGCCGATGAGTTCGGCCGCCCGGACGGTCACCAGGGAGGGGTCACCAGGGCCGAGCCCGACTCCGTAGAGCCGCCCCGTACCCGAGGTGCCGGAAGTCTGAGTGTCCGTCACTCTTCCTCGCTCGCAATCGCGTTGACGGCGGCGGCGGCGATCGCACTGCCGCCGCGTCGGCCGCGGACCACCAGGTGCTCCAGGCCGGACGGGTGCTCGGCCAGCGCCTGCTTGGACTCGGCGGCGCCGATGAAGCCGACCGGGACGCCGATCACCGCGGCCGGACGCGGCGCGCCCGCCTCGATCATCTCCAGCAGCCGGAACAGCGAGGTCGGCGCGTTGCCGACGGCGACCACCGCACCCTCCAGCCGGGGCAGCCACAGCTCCATGGCCGCGGCGCTGCGGGTGTTGCCCATCTTCCGGGCGAGCTCCGGCACCGCCGGGTCGGTGAGGGTGCAGATCACCTCGTTGTCGGCGGGCAGCCGCTTGCGGGTCACCCCGCTCGCGACCATGTTGACGTCGCAGAGGATCGGCGCCCCGGCGTGCAGCGCCGCGCGCGCGGAGGCCACCACGCCGGGCGAGTACACCAGGTCCTCGACCAGGTCGACCATGCCGCAGGCGTGGATCATCCGCACCGCGACCTGGGAGACGTCCGCCGGAAGGGCGGCCAGGTCGGCCTCCGCGCGGATGGTGGCAAAGGACTGGCGGTAGATGGACGCGCCGTCCTTCTCGTACTCGATCACTTCGTGGTCCTCCTGGCCTCGGCGACCGCCTCGGCCATCTCCTCGTTCGTCACATCCACCGGCTCACCGGACACCGGCGGCAGGTTCCCCGGCCCACCGGACACCGGCGGCACGTTCCCCGGCCCACCGGCGGTCGCCGGAGCGTTCCTCGTCACCCGGTAACCCTGCCCGGTGGCGAGCACGTCCACCCACGGCCCGGCCGGGTGGCCGCAGCGCCGGGCACAGCCCGACCAGTGCACGGGCAGTCCGCCGACGGCGGCCGCGTCCAACGCCCGCGCCGCGTCGGCCCGGACGTCCGCCAGCGACCTGGCGCACCCGGGCAGTCCGGTGCAGGCGCTGGCCCGCTCCCAGGCCGAACCGGGCTCGGTACGGAACCCGGCCCCGGCCAGCGCCGCCAGCCGGTCGGCGGGCGCGCCCGGCAGGACGGCGCCGCGCCAGGGCGTCAGGCGCAGTTCGCCGGCCGAGGCGGCCACCAGGGCCCGCCACTGCGCGGCGCTCGCCCGCCCGAAGCGCATGCCGACCGAGAGCCCGCCGGGCAGCACGCCCACGGCGGGCGCGCTCCCCGCGAAGCCGGGCAGCGGCACCGAACCGGCGGGCAGGAGGTCCGGGACCTCCCGCAGGTGCCAGGCCCGGCGCCCGCTCGCCCGCAGTGCCGCCAGGAAGGACCGGGCCGCGTCCAGCACGGCGGTCACCTCCTGCCCGGCGGGCACCGGGTGCGCGTACGGGGACCGCCCGAGGCGCAGCAAGTGCGTGCCGCCCGGCCCGGTCGTCGAAACGGCGCCCGAACCCGAGTCCGAAGCTGCGTCCGGCCCGGTCGTCGAGCCTGCGATCAATGTCACATCGGCGTCCAGCGCGGCGACGTCGCCCCGTCCGTCGTCCAGCGCGAACAGGAACTTGCCGGAGAGCCCGGCCGCCCAGTCGCTCGCGCACAGCCGCTCGTCCAGCTCCCGCACCCAGGCGTGCACCTCGGCCCGGCCGGAGTCGTCGAGACCCGCGAGCGGGGAGGCGACGATGTTGCGCACCCGCTCGTGGGTGTCCGAGGGCAGCAGGCCCACCGCGCGCAGCCGGTCGGCGAGTTCCGCGCCGCAGTGCGAAGCCAGGCCCCGGAGTTGAACGTTGCCGCGCGAGGTGGTCTCCAACTCGCCGTCACCGAGCGCCTCGGCGGCCTCCGCCAGGGCCAGCGCCTGACGATCCGTCAGCAGACCGCCGGGCAGCCGGACCCGGGCCAGGGCGCCGTCGTCGGCGGTGTGCAGACGAAGCGCCCCTGGACAGGCGTCCGCGCGCTCCCGGTCGGACGGCGCGGCGCCCGGCGCGGTGGCGTCGGGTGTCGGTGGCATGGCGGCGAGCATACAGATGATCCGATCTGTTGCCTCCGTCCGTTGCATCACACCCTCACCGCAGCTGGGGCACGCCGTCCGTCGCGCACCCCGACGGAGCTCCAGTGCACCCCCGGCCGCCGTGGGACCGCTCTCCCCCAGGTCAGCCACACCCCGTACGATGCTCGCGGACGGTCCCCGCGGACCGTCCACACGCCAGCGACGGCGCAGGGGAGGAAACCGGTGCAAGCCCGGTGCGGTCCCGCCACTGTGACCGCGGTTCACCGGGTGTCCGTTCATCGGCCCACCGGGGAGTCGCGGGAGCCAGGAACTCCTGCCGTCCTCCACCGGCCCGGGGCGCGGACCCCGAGGAAGGCTTGAAGCCATGCGCCGCCGCATGCCCGCACTCGCGGTCCTGTCCACCGACAAGGCCGGGAGGGCCTTCGCATGATCCTGCTGCTGTCGACGTCCGACACCGACCTGCTCAGCGCCCGTGCCGCCGAGGGCCCGGTCCGCTACCGGCTCGGCAACCCGGCCCGGCTCACCGCCGAGGACCTGCCCGCACTCGTCGAGGGCACCGACCTCGTCGTGGTCCGCCTGCTCGGCGGCCGCCGCGCCTGGCAGGAGGGCCTGGACGCCCTGCTGGCCGGCCCCCGCCCGGTCGTCGTGCTGACCGGTGAGCAGGCCCCCGACGCCCAGCTGATGGAGCTGTCCACCGTCCCGGCCGGCATCGCCGCCGAGGCGCACGCCTACCTCGCCCACGGCGGGGCCGCCAACCTGGCCGAGCTCGGCGCCTTCCTCTCCGACACCGTGCTGCTGACCGGCCACGGCTTCGCGCCGCCCGCCTCCGCCCCGGCCTGGGGCCCGCTGGAGCGCACCGCGCGGACGACCGACGGCCCCACCGTCGCCGTGCTCTACTACCGCGCCCATCACATGAGCGGCAACACCGCCTTCGTCGAGACGCTCTGCCGGGCGATCGAGGACCAGGGCGCGCAGGCCAGGGCGTACTACTGCGCCTCGCTGCGCGGCGCCGAGCCCGAGCTGCTGGCCGCGCTCGGCGAGGCCGACGCGATCGTCACCACCGTGCTAGCCGCCGGCGGCACCCGACCGGCCGACGCCCAGGCCGGCGGCGACGAGGAGGCCTGGGACGCGGGCGCGCTCGCCGCGCTCGACCGGCCGATCCTCCAGGCGCTCTGCCTCACCTGGTCGCGCGCCCAGTGGGAGGCCAGCGACGACGGCCTCTCCCCGCTGGACACCGCCACCCAGATCGCCGTGCCGGAGTTCGACGGCCGGCTGATCAGCGTCCCGTTCTCCTTCAAGGAGCTGGACGAGGACGGCCTCACCGTCTACGCCGCCGACCCGGAGCGCGCCGCCCGGGTCGCCGGCACCGCCGTCCGGCACGCCCGGCTGCGGCACGTCCCGGCCGCCGAGCGCCGCCTCGCCCTGGTGCTGTCCGCCTACCCGACCAAGCACGCCCGGGTCGGCAACGCCGTCGGCCTGGACACCCCGGCCAGCGCCGTGCGCCTGCTGCACCGGCTGCGCGCGGAGGGCATGGACCTCGGCGACGACCTGCCCGGCCTCGACGCGACCACCGACGAGGACGGCCACGAGGGCGACGCCCTCATCCACGCCCTGATCGCCGCCGGCGGCTACGACCAGGACTGGCTCACCGAGGACCAGCTGGCCCGCAACCCGGTGCGCATCCCCGCCGCCGACTACCGCCGCTGGTACGCCACCCTCCCCGAGGGGCTGCGCGAGCAGGTCGAGGAGCACTGGGGCCCGGCCCCCGGCGAGCTGTACGTCGACCGCTCGCAGAACCCGGACGGCGACATCGTGCTCGCCGCGATCCGCTCGGGGAACCTGCTCGTCCTCATCCAGCCGCCGCGCGGCTTCGGCGAGAACCCGGTCGCCATCTACCACGACCCCGACCTGCCGCCGAGCCACCACTACCTGGCCGCCTACCGGTGGATCGAGGCCGCGCAGGAGGACGGCGGCTTCGGCGCCCACGCCGTCATCCACCTCGGCAAGCACGGCAACCTGGAGTGGCTGCCCGGCAAGACCGCCGCGCTGTCCGCCGAATGCGGGCCGGACGCCGTCCTCGGCGACCTCCCGCTGATCTACCCCTTCCTGGTCAACGACCCGGGCGAGGGCACCCAGGCCAAGCGCCGCGCCCACGCCACCCTGGTCGACCACCTCGTGCCGCCGATGGCCCGCGCCGACTCCTACGGCGACATCGCGCGCCTGGAGCAGCTGCTCGACGAGCACTCCAACATCGCCGCGATGGACCCGGCCAAGCTGCCCGCGATCCGTGCCCAGATCTGGACCCTGATCCAGGCCGCCAAGCTCGACCACGACCTCGGCCTCGACGAGCGCCCCGAGGACGACGGCTTCGACGACTTCCTGCTGCACGTCGACGGCTGGCTGTGCGAGGTCAAGGACGCCCAGATCCGCGACGGCCTGCACGTCCTCGGCCAGGCCCCGTCCGGCACCGACCGGGTCAACATCGTGCTCGCCATCCTGCGCGCCCGGCAGATCTGGGGCGGCGTCAGCGCGCTGCCCGGCCTGCGCGAGGCGCTCGGCCTCGACGAGGCGGCGCTGACCCTCGGCGCCACCGACGCGGCCGAGGCCAGGGCCCGCGCCCTGGTCGAGGCCATGGAGGCGGAGGACTGGGCGGTGGAGGCGGTCGAGAAGGTCACCGCCGAGCTGCCGGAGACCGTCCGGGAGGCCGTCCGCGAGGTACTGACCTTCGCCGCCACCCAGGTGGTGCCGCGGCTGGCCGCCACCACCGACGAACTGGACGCCGTGCTGCACGCGCTCCAGGGCGGCTTCGTCCCGGCCGGGCCCTCCGGCTCGCCGCTGCGCGGCCTGGTCAACGTGCTGCCGACCGGCCGCAACTTCTACTCCGTCGACCCGAAGGCCGTCCCCAGCAAGCTCGCCTGGGAGACCGGCCAGGCCCTCGCCACCTCGCTGATCGAGCGCTACACCGCCGACAACGACGGCGCCTACCCGCCCTCGGTCGGGCTCTCGCTCTGGGGCACCAGCGCGATGCGCACCGCCGGCGACGACATCGCCGAGGCCTTCGCCCTGCTGGGCGTGCGCCCGGTCTGGGACGACGCCTCGCGCCGGGTCACCGGCCTGGAGCCGATCCCGCTGGAGGAGCTGGGCCGCCCGCGCATCGACGTCACGCTGCGCATCTCCGGCTTCTTCCGGGACGCCTTCCCGCACGTGGTCGCCCTGCTGGACGACGCGGTGCGCCTGGCCGCCGCCCAGGAGGAGACCGACGAGCAGAACTACGTCCGGGCCCACGTGCAGGCCGACCTCGCAGTGCACGGCGACGAGCGCAAGGCCACCGTCCGCGTCTTCGGCTCCCGCCCGGGCACGTACGGGGCGGGCCTGCTCCAGCTGATCGACAGCCGGGACTGGCGCACCGACGCCGACCTGGCCGAGGTGTACACGGTCTGGGGCGGCTACGCCTACGGCCGCGGGCTGGACGGGCGGCCGGCCCGCGAGGAGATGGAGACCGCGTACAAGCGGATCACCGTCGCCGCGAAGAACACCGACACTCGCGAGCACGACATCGCCGACTCGGACGACTACTTCCAGTACCACGGCGGCATGGTCGCCACCGTCCGGGCGCTCACCGGCAAGGCCCCGACCGCCTACATCGGCGACTCGACCCGCCCGGAGACCGTCCGCACCCGCACGCTCACCGAGGAGGCCGCCCGCGTCTTCCGGGCCCGCGTGGTCAACCCGCGCTGGATCGAGGCGATGCGCCGGCACGGCTACAAGGGCGCCTTCGAGATGGCCGCGACGGTCGACTACCTGTTCGGCTACGACGCCACGACGGGCGTGGTCGCCGACTGGATGTACGAGAAGCTGACCCAGGAGTACGTGCTGGACCCGGTCAACCGGGAGTTCCTGGCCGGCGCCAACCCGTGGGCGCTGCACGGGATCAGCGAGCGGCTGCTGGAGGCGGCCAGCCGCGGGCTGTGGGAGAAGCCGGACCCGGCGCTGATCGAGCAGTTGCAGGCGGCGTTCCTGGAGACCGAGGGGGACCTGGAGGGCGACGAGGGCTGACGAGGGACGAGTCCCTCCCTGCCACCGGTGTTCCCGGCGTCCATTCGGGTGACGGGAACACTGGTGGCGCCCCTCGTCCGAGCGGACAATACGGGGCATGTCGCGCCGCCTCGGTCCCACCAGCACCGTCCTGAGCACGCCCGCCGTCGACGAACAGGCGGCGCACCCGCCGCGGCGGTACCGCGGGCGGGTGGCGGCCCTGGCCGCCGGGGCCCTGCCGGTGCTCGCCTTCCCCGCGCCCGGGCTCGCCCCGCTGGCCTGGGTCGCGCTCGTCCCCGGGCTGCTGCTGATGCAGCGGGCGCCCGGCGGGCGGGAGGCGGCGGTGCGCGGGTGGTGGTTCGGGGCGGGCTTCATCCTGACCGCGATGTACTGGCTGGTCCCGTCCATCGGGCCGGGACTGCCGGTGCTCGCCGTCCTGTTCGGCGCGATGCAGGGCGGCGTCGGGTACACGGTGCACCGGCTGCTGCACCCGCCGCTGACCGTACGTCGGGCGCTGCTCGCGCTCGCGGTCGTCCCGGCGGTCTGGCTCACCGCCGAGTACGCGCGCTCCTGGCACGCGCTCGGCGGGCCCTGGGCACTGCTCGGCGCCACCCAGTGGCAGCACCCGGCGATCCTCGCGCTCGCCTCGGCCGGCGGGATCTGGCTGGTCAGCGCGGCCGTGGTGGCCGTCAACACCGGGGTGCTGATCGCGCTGACCGCCGCCCAGTGGCGGCCGCGCGCCGTCGCGGCGCTGGCCGCCGCGCTGCTCCTGGCCGCCGGCCCGCTGCTGTTCGCGCTGCGCCAGGCGCCGGTACGGGCCGGGACGGTCACCGTGGCGCTGGTCCAGCCCGGCATCGTCGACGACCCGCAGGCCCGGCTCGACGCGAGCGCCCAGGCCACCGCCGCGCTGGTCGGACGGCCACTCGACCTGATCGTCTGGGGCGAGAGCAGCACCACCGCCGACCTCGACCGCGACCGGGCCACCCTGGACCGGCTGCGCCAACTCGCCGCGGCCACCGGCGCGGAGCTCGTCGCCGGGGAGGACGCGCGCAAGGCCGACGGGCGGATCTCCAAGGACGCGGTGCTGATCTCCCCGACCGGCGTGGTCGACCGCTACCGCAAGATCCGGCTGGTGCCGTTCGGCGAGTACATCCCGCTGCGGCCGGTGCTCGGCTGGATCGCCGGGGTCAGCCGGGCGGCGGGCGAGAACCGGGCGCCCGGCACCGGCTTCCACCCGCTGCCTGCCGTCGACCGGGCGGGCGGGCCGCTGCCGGTCGGCGCGCTGATCTGCTTCGAGTCGGCCTTCCCCGACATGGCCCGCACCGCCGCGCGGGACGGCGCCCGGGTGCTGGTCTACCAGTCCTCGACCTCGACCTTCCAGCGCACCTGGGCGCCCGAGCAGCACGTCTCGCTGGCGGCGATCCGGGCCGCCGAGACCGGCCGGCCGGCCGTCCAGGCCTCGCTGACCGGGGTCTCGGCGGCCTTCGACGCCCAGGGCCGGGAACTCGCCCGGCTCGGCACCGACGGCACCGGCGCGCTGACCGTCCGCCTGCCGCTCACCGAGCCCGGGACGCTGACCTGGTACGACCGGATCGGCGACGTGGTGCCCGCGGCGGCGCTGCTGGTCACGGCGGGCTCGGTGGTGGCGGTGTGGCGCGGACGGGTCTCCGCCCGTCCTTCCGCGGGCCGCCGGGCCTGACCCGGCCCGCCAGCCGGTGGTGCCGACCCTCGGGACAGCCCTCGGTGGCGGCCCTCGGGTCAGCCCTCGGGTCAGCCCTCGGTGGCGGCCCTCGGGTCAGCCCTCGGTGGCGGCCTTGTAGACGCCGAACGCGGCGCCCTGGGGGTCGCGCAGCACCGCGATGCGCGGGCCGTCCGGCACATCGGTGGCCGCCAGCAGCACCTCGGCGCCCAGCCCGGTGGCCCGGGCCACCGTGCCGTCCACGTCGGCCACCGAGAAGTACGGCAGCCAGTGCGGCGGCACCTGCGGCGGGAAGCGGTCGTCCATCACCAGCATCCCGCCGAAGTCGGCGCCGTCCAGGCCCCACTGGGTGTACTGCTCGGACGGGCTGACGGACCAGCCGAAGACCGCCGGGTAGAAGGCCGTCGCCCCGGCCGCGTCCCGGGTCAGCAGCTCCACCCAGCCGAGCGAGCCCGGCTCGTTGAGCACGCCGACGCCCTGGAACGCGCGGGCCTGCCAGAGCGAGAAGGCCGCCCCGGACGGGTCCGCGGCCACCGCGAACCGGCCGAGGTCGAACACCTCGGTGGGCTCCATCAGGATGGTGCCGCCCGCGTCCTTGACCGCGGCCAGGGTGGCGTCCGTGTCGGCGACCGCGAAGGACACCGTCCACGCCGTCGGCTGCTGCGGGGTGAACAGCGGGGTGAGGCCGGCGACCGGGGCGTCGCCCAGGACCATCTGGGTGTAGCCGCCCGCCTCGGGGCGCGGGTCGGTCTCCGCACGCCAGGCGAACAGCTCGCCGTAGAAGGCCTTGGCGGCGGCGGGGTCGGAAGTGCCCAGTTCGACCCAGCACGGGCCGCCGGTGGTCACGGTGTTCTGCTTCATGGTTGCTCTCGGATCTCTCTCGCGCTCTCACTGTCGGGAGCCGCCCGCACCGTCACTTGACTCGCAGCCGACCCTCAGGTGATCGGATGGTCCGTCAAGTCTCAGTTCTTTCAAGCGACTTCGAGGACCATCTTGCCCTGTGCGTGGCCCGACTCGACGCGCGCCAGCGCCTCGGCGGCGTGATCCAGCCGATAGCGGCCGGTGATGTTCGGGTCCAACTCACCGGCCGCGACCAGGGCCGCCAGTGCGGCCAGGGTCTCGGAGGTGGTCGAACGGGTCACGAACCGTCCGCCGAGCTCGGCGGCGGTGACCGGGTCGACCGTACTGACCAGATTCGTACGGTCGGTGAGGGTGCCGGCGACGGCCCGCAGGGCGTCCCCGCCGATCAGGTCGAGGATGCCGTCGACGCCGTCGGGGGCCGCCGCGGCGACCCGCTCGGCCACACCGTCGCCGTACCGGACCTGCACCGCGCCCAGGGCCTCCACGTGCGCCTTGTTGGCGTCGCTCGCGGTGCCGAGCACGTTCAGGCCGCGGCTGCGGGCGATCTGGGCGGCCGCGGTGCCGACGCCGCCGGCGATGCCGAGGATCAGCAGGGTCCGCCCGGCGCCGAGGCCGAGGTCCCGGACGGCGTCGTCGGCGGTGGCGACCGAGACGGCGAGGACGGCGGCCTGCTCGAACCCGACGCCCGCCGGCTTGACGGCGCTCAAGTCGGCGCGCAGCAGCGTCTGTTCGGCGAAGGCGCCGGCGGCCGCGATGCCGAACACCTCGTCGCCGGGCGTGAAGGCGCTCACCCCCGGGCCGACCTGCTGCACCACCCCGGAGGCCTCCTGCCCCATGACGGCGGGGAGTTGACGCTCCCGGCCGAGCAGCCCGCGGCGGATCTTCCAGTCCACCGGGTTCACCCCGGCCGCGTAGACGGTGATCGCCAGCTGCCCCGGGCCGGCTTCGAGCACCGGCCGGTCGAGGAACTCCTGAGTCTCCGGCCCGCCGTAGTCGACGAACCCGAACGCCTTCACCATCGGTGATCCCACTCCTCGGACGGCGGCCCACAGCCCTCCCGGGGCCTGCGGCCTGCGATCCCCCGCCCCAGCATGCGGGGCCCGCCGGGCGGGGGGCGGCCGGTGCTGGGCCGAACGAGGGGGCGAACAAGTAACAACGAACAGATGACAGCGGACAGATTTTGAAATCTGTTATCTGTTGTCTGTTCGCTGTTCGCTGCTCGCTGTCATCCGTCCGCCGCCGCCGGAGGTGGCAGAGTGGCAGCGGACCGATACCGATCATCGAACCGAGGGAGTTCTCCATGGCCAAGGGCCTGTTCGCGATCCTGCACACCACGCGGGGGCCGATCCGGCTGGAGCTGTTCCAGTTCCAGGCGCCGAAGACCGTACGGAACTTCGTCGAACTCGCCGAGGGCGCCCGCGAGTACACCGACCCTCGGACCGGGGAGCCCGGCAGTGGCCCGTACTACGACGGCACGCTGTTCCACCGGGTGATCGCCGGGTTCATGATCCAGGGCGGCGACCCGACCGGCACCGGGACCGGCGGCCCGGGGTACACCTTCGCGGACGAGTTCCACCCCGAGCTGTTCTTCACCAAGCCCTACCTGCTCGCCATGGCCAACGCCGGCCCGGGCACCAACGGTTCGCAGTTCTTCATCACCGTCGGCACGCCGGCCCACCTGAACCGCAAGCACACCATCTTCGGCCAGGTCGCGGACGCCGCGTCCAAGGCCGTGGTCGACGCCATCGCCACTGCCCCGACCGACGGCGAACGCCCGACCGAGGACGTCGTGATCACCAAGGTGGAGATCGAGCGCACCTGACGGAACAGGGCCCATCCCCGGCGCGGCGGCAAGCCGTACCGGGGACGGGCCGGCCGCGCCGGGCTCAGGGCCGGGACACAAGGCCGGGCACAGGCCCGGGCGCAGGGCCGGGGTCAGGCGGAACGCTCGCGGTTGCGCAGCGCCGCGCGCGCCGGGAGGCAGGTGCCGACGGCCGCGAGCACCGCGCCGCCCGCGAGGACGAGGCCGAGCTGCGTGCCGGGCATCGCGATCCCCGCGGTCCCCCGGGTGATGCCCTCGGCGTAGGTGGTGAGCACGGCGAACGCGATCCCGAGACCGAGCACCGCCGCGATCGCGACGGAGGTCGCGGTCTCCCATCCGAGCATCCGCCGGACCTGGCGGCGGGTGGCACCGGTCAGCCGCAGCGCGGCGAACTCGTGCCGGCGGTCGGTGATGCTCATCGCCAGGGTGTTCAGGACGGCGATCGCGACGAAGGCGATGATCAGGCCGAGCGTGAGGTAGCCGATCTGCGCGCTCGTCCGGTTGTCCGTGGCCTGCGCGGCGGCGCGGTCCAGCACGCCGAGGCCGGGCTCGGTCCGCAGGGCCGCGGCCAGAACCTGCCGGGTGACACCGTCGCCCCGGACCAGCAGTTCGTCGTCCAGCGGGACGTCCACGTGGGCGGCGACCAGGCCGTGCGCCAGGGTGAGGTCGCCGAAGCCCAGGCCCCGCCCGTACACGGCGACCACGGTGACCTCGGCCGGGGTGCCGTCGGCGAGGGTGAGGCGGATCCGGTCACCGACCCGGTAGCCCAGCCCCTCGGCGGCCGCCGCCGTACCGTCCGTCAGCTTGCCGAGGTCGCCGGTGGTGACGCCGAGGTCGAGGGTGTCGGCGAGGCGTTCGGGGGTGACGGCCTGCACGCTGCGCTTGGTCAGGCCGTCGCGCACCTGGGTGTGCAGCACCCTGGTCACGGTCCGGACCCCCGGCACGGCCGCCACCGCCGTGGCGGCGTCGGCGGGGACGCGCGGCCCGACGACGAAGTCGGCGACGTTCCCGTGCTCCCGCTGCGTGCCCGCCGCGTGGTCGACGGTGGTCTGGGTGAACAGGATGGTGCAGGCCATCGCGATCAGCAGGGTCAGCGGGGTGACGACCGAGGCGAGCCGGTGCGCGGCGGCGCGCAGGTTCTGGGCGGCGAGGAAGCCGCCGACCCGGGAGGCCCGCAGCGGCAGGCCGAGTACGGCGGCGGCGCCCCGGACGACCGGCGGGCCGAGCAGCGCGAGCGCCGTGCACCACAGCAGGACGGCGTTGAAGCAGACCGGGGTGGACGCCTGGTCGGAGTGCAGCACGGTGAGCACCGCCGTGAGGACGACCGCGCCGACGGCGGCGAGGACACCGAACACGAGCCTGGTCCAGGAGAGTCGCGGCGGCTTGAGCTCCGCCTCGCCGAGGGCCTCCACCGGCCGGATGGCGGTGGCCTGCCGGGCCGAGATCCGGGCCGCGCCCCAACCGGCCAGCAGGGTGGCGAGGGCGGCGGCGAGCGCGGGGAAAGGCGAGAGGACGACGGGCAGGTTCGCCGGGATGACGTGCAGGGCGACGAACCGGTCGTGCAGCAGACCGCCGAGCGGCAGCCCCGCGACGGCGCCGAGGGCGCCCGCGGCCAGGCCCACGGCGAGCGCCTCACCGCCGATCATCTTGCGGACCTGCCGCCCCGTCGCGGCCACCGCCCGCAGCACCGCGATCTCCCGCTGCCGCTGCTGGATCGACAGACCGAACGTGCCGACGACCACCAGCAGGGCGACGATCAGCGAGGTGCCGGCCAGGACGGCGCCCATGCTGACCAGCCGTACCCCGGCGTTGGCGGCGTCGGGGAACTCCGCCGGTCCGCGGTCGTCGCCGGTGCGCACGACGGCGGCCGGTCCGGCCGGTCCGGCCTGGGCGCTCGGGCCGGCCGAAGTCCCTGTGCCCGAGGGGGTGGTGGCAGCCGAGGTGGTAGCCGCCTGGGTGTTGCCGGCCGGGGTGGTGGCGATCAGCGCCCGGATGTCGGCGGCGGCCGAGGGCGCGGCCGGGAACACGCCGATCGCGCTGACCATCCCGTCGTGGCCGGCCAGCTGCCGCGCCCGCTCGGCGGCGAAGTAGACCCCGGTCTGGGCGGCGAAGCCCTGGGCGGTGACACCGACGACGCGCAGGTTCAGCGTGCCGGAGGCGGTGCGGGCCGGCACGGTGGAGCCGACCGACAGTCGGGTGCGGGCGGCGGTGGCCGCGTCCAGGACGACCTCGTCGGCGGCCGAGGGCGCGCGCCCCGAGGCAAGGGTCAGGCCGGCCAGCGGCGCGGACTCCCAGCCGTGGCCCCACGAGCCGCTGGTGGGCCCGCCGGGCAGCAGCACCGGGAACGTCACCTCGGTGGCGACCGACCGCACCGAGGGCAGGGCCTTGATGCGCTCGGCGAGGGCGGCGGACACCCAGGCGTGGTCGGCGATCGGCTTGGCCTTCTCCTTGACCTTCCCCTTGCCCTTGTCCTCGACGCGGTGGACGTTCTGGTCGCCGGTGAGCACGATCGGCGCCGCCGCGTACCGTTCCGGCCGGACGGTGCTGGTGAGGCCGGTGACCAGGAGCGTCCCGCAGCCGCAGACCAGGGCGGCGGCGCAGAACAGGGCGACGAAGGCGCCGGCGAATCCGGCCTTGCGGTGCCGCAGGGTGGCGAGGGCGAAGCCGAGCATCATCGGTTCCACGCTCCCAGGCGGATCATGCGGTCGGCGACCTTGGCGGCGGTCGGTGCGGACATGGTGTCGGCGACCCGGCCGTCGGACAGGAACAGGACCTCGTCGGCGTAGGAGGCGGCGACCGGGTCGTGGGTGACCATGACGATGGTCTGGCCGAGCTCGTCGACGGTCTGCCGCAACAGGGTCAGCACCTCGCGGGCGGTCATGGTGTCCAGCGCGCCCGTGGGCTCGTCGGCGAAGACCACCTCCGGGTCCGAGATCAGGGCCCGCGCGACGGCGACGCGCTGCTGCTGCCCGCCGGAGAGCTGGCCCGGCCGGTGCCCGGTGCGCTCCTGAAGGCCCACCCGCCGGACGAGTTCGGCCAGCCGCCCGGCGTCGGCGCGCCGACCCGCCAGCCGCAGCGGCAGGGTGACGTTCTGTTCGACGGTGAGTGACGGGACGAGGTTGAAGGCCTGGAAGACGAACCCGGCACGCTCGCGGCGCAGTTCGGTCAGCTTCGTCTCGCTGAGCCGCGACAGGTCGGTGTCCCCCAGCCGGACCGTCCCGGAGGAGGGTCGGTCCAGGCCGGCCGCGCAGTGCAGGAACGTGCTCTTGCCGGAGCCGGACGGCCCCATCACGGCGGTGAAGCCGCCCTTGGGCAGTCCGACCGTCACCTCGCACAGCGCGGCGACCGCGCCCCTGCCCTTGCCGTAGACCTTGCTCACGGCTTCCAACCTGATCGCTTCGCTCATGGACTCCACCCTGCCGACCTGCGGATCTCCCGGACAGGGACGCGATCACGCGGCACCCGTGACATCGTCACGGGTAGGGTCGTCGCATGATCAGACTGCTGTTGGCAGAGGACCAACACGTGGTACGCAGCGCGCTGGTGGCACTCCTCGAGCTGGAGCCGGACCTGGAGGTCGTCGCGGAGGCCGGCACCGCCGACGACGTGGTGCCGCGCGCCATGGTCTTCACCCCCGACGTGGCGGTGCTCGACATCGAGATGCCCGGGCGGACGGACGGCTTGCAGGCGGCCGCGGCGCTGAAGGAGAAGGTGCCGAGCTGCCGGACGTTGATGCTCACCTCGCTCAGCCGGCCCGGGCTGCTGCGCCGAGCCCTGGACGCGAAGGTCGACGGCTTCCTGCTGAAGACCGTACCGCCGCAGGAGTTGGTGGCGGCGATCCGGGAGGTGGCCCGCGGCGGGCGGGTGCTGGACCCCGGACTCGCCGTCACCGCCTGGGACTTGGCGGACAATCCGCTGACTCCGCGCGAGAACGACGTGCTGCGGGTACTGGCCGAGGGCGCCGAACCTCCGGAGATCGCCACCCGGCTGCACCTGTCGACGGGGACCGTCCGCAACGTGCTCACGGCGGTCGTCGGCAAGCTCAACGCCAGGAACCGGACGGACGCGGTGCGCATCGCGCGTGAGGCGGGCTGGCTGTAGGCCCTCGGCCGGTCTGTCCGTCTGCCGGTCGGGTCCGTCCGTCAGCCGAGCGGCACCTCGGCGCGCAGCAGGTACCAGCCGTCGTCCGGCCCGGCCGACAGGGTGCCGCCGACCCCGGCGAGGCGGACGGTCAGGCCGCCGATCCCGGAACCGGACGGGCCGCCGACGACCGATGCCGATGGTTCGTCAATTCTGCTACCTGGCACGGACAACGGTGTGCCGATGCCCTCCGGCACCCCGTCGTTCTCCACCTCCAGGCGCGCCACGCCCTCCCGGACGGAGGCGGCGATCCGGGCATGGCGTGCGGAACTGTGCCGCAGGATGTTGGTGACCGCCTCGCGCAGAACGACGCCCAGCACCGCGCCGACCGGCGCCGGCACCGGCTCGTCCTCCAGCTCCACCGTGATCGCCGCCGCCGCCAACACCGCTGCTGCCGAGGCCAGTTCGGCGGTGAACGACAGGCGGGGGCTGTCCTCGGCCACCGTGTGCAGCTCGGTCCGCCCGCGCTCGGCCAGCGCCACGATGTCCCGCAGCTCGGCCAGGCAGCGTTCGGGGTCGGCGGCCGCCAGACGGCGGGCGAGTTCGGCCTTGAGCAGGATCGCGGCCAGTCCGTGGCCGAGCAGGTCGTGCAGGTCGCGGGCGGCGCGCAGGCGCTCGGTCACGACGGCGGCGCGGGCCAGCCCCGACCCGGCCGCCTGGAGCCCGCGCACCAGGCGGACCAGGCGCAGCACCCCGTACACGACCACGCAGGTGACCAGGGCGTTGAGGGCGGTGATCAGCGCCGCCCCCGGGCCGGCGCCGACGATCAGCCCGGCGGCCCCGGCCATCGCGACGGCGAGCGCCGCGCCGGTCCGCAGCGGCAGGGCGATCAGCAGCGAGCCGGCGAGGATTCCGGCCGCGCCGATCCAGTTCCGGCCGAACCAGGGCAGCGGGAGGAGGGCGACGGCCGCCGAGGCCAGCAGGGCGAGCCGGGCGTGGTGCGTGGCGTCCCGGATCGAGAAGCGGATCTGGAGCGCGCAGAAGCCCAGCACGCACGGCACGCCGAAGCCGAGCAGCGGCACCGGGACGAACAGCAGGGCCTTGACGCAGAAGGCGGCCAGCAGGAAGTAGTAGAGGCCGAGCGCCGTCCGCAGCTCGGGCGGGTCGGTGGCGGCCTCCGGCGCGGGGGTGGCCGCGACCACCGCCTCGACGGCGAAGCGCCCGTCCGGTTCCAGACCGGCCGTCAGCCGGCCGCCGACGGCCCGGACCCGGGCGGCGAGGTCGTCCAGGACCTCGGCGCCGAGCGCGGCGGTCGGCACGCCGTCACTGACCACGCGCAGCACCACCCGGTCGAGCCGTTCGCCGGTGGAGACCTCGCACCGTCGTGCGTCGCCGACCCGGACGACCGCCGTCACGGCCTCGCGCAGCACGGTCGCCAGCACCGTCCCGGCCGGCCCGAGCGGCTCGCGGTGCCCGATCCGGACGTCCGCGGCGATGCCGGCGGACGCCAGCAGCGCCCGCGCGCTGGCCGCCTCCGGGGCCAGCGAGAGGCTGCGCAGTTCGGCGGCGGTGGCGCGGGTCGCGGCCAGGGTCCGGCGTGCGACGGCGATCAGGCGGTCCAGGAGCGCCGGGTCGCCCTGCGCGGCCAGGCCGTGCACCTGCGCCAGGCCCCGGTCCAGTTCGGCCTGGAGCTCGGACGCGATGCGCAGCCGCTCGGCGGTGACCGCGGAGGCGGCCAGGGTGAGCCGCGCGGCGTGGACGCGGGCCGCGAGCAGCGCCAGCCTGGTGACGGCGTAGAGCATGACACCGCCGATCGCGACGGTGGTCGTCATGTCGACGGTGTCGCGGACGCTGTCCGACCGCGCCGCCTGCACCAGCACCGCGCCGGCGCCGAGCAGGCCCAGCAGCGCCGGACGTCGCTCCAGCAGCAGCGAGGCGGCCGGCAGGCAGAGCAGCCCGATCGAGGTGCCGAGCGGACCGACCGCGAACGCGGCGACGGCGAGCTCCAGCACCGTCCAGACGGCCGGCGCCACCGCCGGCGCCACCGTCCGCGGCATCGCCACCGCGAATCCCGGGACCGCCCACAGGTGCCGCAGCTGCAACCCCACCAGCGCGAGCGCCGCCACGGCCACCGCCGCCCCGGCACCCGGCTCCGCCGGGATCCGCCCCAGCCCCTTGAGCAGGTGCACCGAACCCAACGCTGCGGCCACCGCCATCACCAGCACACCTGCCAGCCGCGGCGCGATGTCCCTCCCCGCTACCCCCTCCACCCGGGCATCGTACGCGCCGGAAGACAAGTGACAGCCGACAGATAACAGATAACAGATAACAGATAACAGATTTCAACATCTGTCAGCTGTTATCTGTCAGCCGTCACCTGTCACCCCCGCCTCCGCCTCCGCCTCCGCCGCCCGTCTCACCGCGCGTGGTCCGCCAGGGACAGCAACAGGTGGGCCGACTCCGGTCGCAGGTGGTCGGAGTGCGCACCCGCCGGCACCCCTCCCTTCACGAAGACCTCGCTCGCGTCCACACTGACGAACCAGTGATCCAGTGCGGCGAGCGGATAGGGAGCGTCCACCGCCCGCATGCGGATCGACGACACCGGCTCCGGCGTGGTGCCGATGCCCTGGTTGCCGATGCCGCGCCGCTTCTCGGCGATGCGGTGCCACAGCCCGGTCGCCCAGTCCCGCTCGGCGTACGTGGCAACCACCGGGCCCCGCAGCGGTGCCTGCGCGAGTGCGGTGAACGTCGTGTCAAAGGCGTCCCGGGGCGCGGCCATCTGGAACAGCAGCATGCTGTCCACGGTGAACGCCCGACCCGGCGGGCCGGGCCTGGACCAGCCGAGGGTCTCTCCGTGCACGCCGTCCGCCGCCCACTGCACCGCCTCGCAGAGGACCCGGCACCCGAAGGAGTGCCCCACGAGGTGCAGGAACTGCCCGTTCCGCGTCGCGAGCACACCCGACGCGGCCGGATCCCCGCGCCGCTCGTCGAGGTATCCGAGCAGCTGTCCGATGATCCGGGCGGCGTGCGCGTTCTCGCCGGTGCTCAGCGCGTGCGCCCGGTCCCGGGTGGTGCCGTAGCCGGCTCGCGACGGCCACCGGACCGCCACCGTCCACGGCGCGAACCCCTCCTCGAGCTGCGGGTAGAGAACGGCACCCCGCTCCGCGTACTGCTCCTGCGCCAGGGTGTGCAGCCGAGCGGCCGCGGTGAGCGCCGACTCCGCTTTCGTCCTCCAGCCGTGCACGTACACGACGATGTCGGTGGCCCAGGCGGGCGGGGTCAGCACCTCGGCGAACTGATCGAGGAGCCGGTTGGCGGGTACCGGAACACCGTGGTCGAGGAGCCACCCGTGCTCGTCGAGATCGACGGTGCAGAGGTGCGGGGCATCGGGGGCGTCGGGGGCGTCGGTCATCGTGCGAGCTCCAGTCTGCTGTCCATCCCGCGGTGCAGCGCGTACGCGAAGCCCAGCGGGTTGCGGAACTTCCCGGCGAAGTGGCAGGCCAGGTCATGGGCGATCTCGCCCGCCGTCTCCAGGCCCTCCAGATAACGGCTGACGAACGCCCGCGCGTACTCGGCGGCGAAGATCTGCGGCATCTCGATCAGCGGGCCCAGCACACCCTTCGCTCCGGAGTCGATCAACGCACGCCCCAGGTACGGACGTTCCATCGTCTCGCCGGCCAGACCCGCATGACACGCGTTGAGGAACACGAACGGCTGGAACGGGGTCGACTCGCCCGCTCCGCTCCGCCACTCGATGACCGACTGGGCGTCGATCGGCACGGCGTCCGTCAGCGTCACCGCCAGGTGCGGGGGCTGGGAGCCGTGGTTGACGAAGACGCCGTGGCACCAGAAGTACATGAGCTGCTCGTCCAGTTCGGGCCTGGCCAGATCGTCCAGCAGCGCCTTGCGGGTCGTGCGCTCGACGAACTCGGTGTCCCGGGCGAGTGCGGCCGCCACGTCCGCGGTCTGGGGGCGGCACCGGCGGCCGACCATGGTGTCGTGGTTGAGGCTGACGGCCGGCCGCGATCGGGGCACGGCGGGCTCGGTCGGCACGGGGTAGGTGCCCAGGGTCTGCTCGATCTGGTGGCGGAAGCCGAGGAAGCGGTCGAAGAGGCCGTCGAGGCCGTGCAGCGCGGTCCGCTCAGGGGGGAGGCAGAGCATGGGCCACGGCACCGGAAGGTCCGTGTCGAACCGGATCCGCAGGCCGCGCCCCGCGAGCGCCTCCAGCAGGTAGGACCGGAAGAGCCGCACCGGGCGGTCCCCGCTCCCGAGCAGGGTGTCCCACAGCAGCGCGCTCCCGACGAGGGCCAACTCCTGCACCGCCTCGACCAGTTCCTCCTCCGGCAGGCCACTGAGGTCCGCGAGTTCCGTGTACGGCTTCGACGGCCGGCCCGCCACCGGCAGGCCGTGGTCGTCGAGCGACGGGCGGGCGACCAGCACGTCGTTCCAGAGCCCGCACAGCCTGGCGGTCCGACCACGGAGGAGGGACGGCTTCACCGGGAGCCGTGCGGCATGCGGCCCACCGGCCAGTTCGGGCAGGCAGGATCCGTACATCTGGGCGTGAATGGCATCGTCCGCCGTCATCACCAGGGTCACGGTCAGGTCGGGTGCCCTGGTCGCGGTGCGGTGCCCGAGGTGGGTGAAGTTGGCGCTGGGGTTGTGGACGATCCGGACGGGTAGTTCGCGCGGCACTGCCTCAGCCCCTCCGGGCGTGCGTGGGGTTCGGCGTCGCATCCAGGGGATCGTCACCGAGACCGGTCAGGGCGATCTCGGTCTCCACCACCTGGAGAACGGTTCCGGTGTGCTCGTCCGCGATCGTGAAACGAAAGCGGTGCAGGCCGGGCCGGTGCGGAGCGAGCAGGAACTCGGCCCCTCGCGCCGGGTCTGCCGACGGCCGCAGCAGCGCACCGGCCGGCTGGACCTCGGCGGGCGTCAGCGGCGTGGCTACGACGGAGAGCCAGGGAAGCTCCCCCTCCCTCCGCGCCCACGGATGGTCGACGCCCGGCACCACCCTTAGCAATACGCGGGTCGGATGGCCGTCGAGGAGGGCCAACCGGACCTGGCACTTGCCGCCGGGAAGCGCAAGACCGGGACCACTCCTCCGGAGGCCGTGCGGCGCGAGCGCGTTCACGGTGCCCGTCGGAACGACGAAATCCCTTGCCCATCGGGGCAGTTCCGGACGGCGCCAGTCACCGCTGGACAGCCAGAGCTCCAGCCGATCGTCGAACAGCGGGTTGGCGGCATGTAGCGCGTCCGCCGCGGCGCCCGCCGCGCTCCGCAGGTCCTTCCCCGACAGCGCGGCACGCACAAAGGCTCCACAAATCAGACCCGCGCGGTCGCCCAGTTGGGCGAAGCCACTCTCGGCCAGGGCAACGAGCTCCGCCAGCACTTCCTGGCTGCCCCGCCACGCCAGCTCCAACTGGGTCCAGGCAATCCCCCGCGGACATCCGGCCCACTCGAACTCACGCCCGGCCTCCAACAGCGCGCCAGGTGAATGGTCGGGCATCCGGAAGTGTCGTTCCACCCAGTCGAGTTGATGGAGCGCCCAACCCACTCCGACATTGTCCGACAACCGCCTGAACACCTTGAGCGCGCCGTGCAGGTCCTCCCACGCCTGCTCACCGTCGCCCATATCCGCCAGGACAAGCGCTCGCTGGTAGGTGGCCCACCCGATTCCGCGCAGATCCTCGGTCTCGCCATGGCGGTCGAGCGCGGAGCGCAGAGCGACGAGGGCCGAGTAGTGGTCCCCTTGCAGGTGGTGGGCCCGGCCGACGCCGGTCGCGACCCAGGCCGACGCCCGGGTGTCCCCGATCCGGTGGAAGACCTCGTCGGCCTCGTGCAGAAGATCGTTGGCCGAACCCGGCGAGCCCCGCAGCAGGTCCAACAGCCCCTGGTGGAGCCGGGCGTGGGCCAACCCACGCCCACTGCCGACAGCGCGATGCGCTTCCTCGGCTTTCGCGAGAGTACCCACCGATCGACCGTGGGCACCCTGCTCAAGGAAGGTCGCCGCGTCGGCGAGCCAGGACCAGCCGTCGTCCGCCCCACACAGGGCGGTGAATCGGCGAACCTCGTTCAGCAGACCCTGGTGGACGTGGAGCACCGCCAAGTCCGTCCACGCCTGGTCGGGGTTACGAGCCAAATGGGCCTTCGCCCGGTTCAGCTCACCGATGTCTCGGGCCACGACACCGAGCCAGCGGTCGAGGTCCACGGCCTCCGCCTGGGAGGTGCCGAGCCGGGACACCGCTCCGCGGAGGGCGATCAGATCGTGGGCATTGCCGCGCAGGGCGTGGTACTGGGCCAGATGCCAGAGGAGTTGCGCGTCCAGTTCGGCGTCCGCGCTGCCCCGGTCGACGATGGTGTTGATCTCGTCCATCCGCTGGTCCAGGTCACCGTCGGCTCCGAATGCATCCGATCGCGGCTCCGCGCGGTCGATGCGCTCCAGGGCACGCCGGATGAGACCGAGGCCGTGCCGACCGTGTTCGACCCGCGGGTCCCGGCCGAACAGGGCCGACGGAGAGGGAACGACCGGAGTCGCCGTGAGCACGTAGCGGTTGACGCCCAGATGGTGGACGAGCCCCTTGCTCAGTAGCTCCTGGGACTCCGGAATCGTCTCGTCCAGACTCCGGAGCACCTGCCGTCGCATCACCCGGGCCATGGTGGCCAGGTCGAAGACCGGGGCGTCCAGGAACTCCAGGGCCCCCAGCACCTGCCTCGCCTCCTCGCTCACCTGGGCACAGGCGAGGCGGACCAGGCCGGTCGGCGACGGGTCGCCCAGGCGAGGGACTCGCCCTTCTCTACCCCCCTCGGGGAGCGTCACGGCGATCCGCAGGAGCCGAGGCAACCCCTGGGCCGCAGCGATCAGTTCGGACATCGACTCGCTGTCGGCAGGCGGCCGGTCCCAGCCGAGGGCAACCCGGCCGGCCAACTCGCGGGCTGCCGTGGGCCCCAGCGGCGACACCGCGTGGATCCGCCCCCTGAACGAGGTAGGAACGCCCCGGTCCGACAGATCCTCGCGGGTGGTCAGGACGATCACCGCGGAGGTGGCGGCGAAGGCCTGAAGCAGCGGCTCCGCGGACTCCAGTGACGGCACTCCGTCCAGGACGACCACGGCGGGCCTGCCGCCGAGGTGGTTCTGGACCAAGGAGGTGAAGGAGACACCGTCCCCCCGGAAGAGGTCCCGCCGAGGGGCACCCAGCCGCCCCAACAGCCGGGCCAAGGTCGCCTCGGGATCGAACTCCCCATTCCACAACGGCACCCAGCACACCGGCCAGCCGAGCGCCGCGCCCGCATCCTGCGCCAACCGCGCCGCCAGCGCCGACGTACCCACGCCGGCCCGCCCGTGCAGGGTGAGCGTGCGCGGCCGGGGCAGGGGACCGTTCGTCAGATGGACGAGCAGCTCGGCGAGTTCTTCGTCCCGCCCGACGAGGGGGTCGGCGAGCCAGGGAGGCGGCGCGGGCCTGCGCAGTGGGAACGAGTCGGACAACGGTGTCTCTACCCCCTGGATGGCGTTCCGTTCCGGTCAGCATCCCAGCGCCGCGCCCGACCCGACAAGGCCGGCGCGGGCGGGCTGACGGGTAACAAGTAACAGATGACGAATGACAGGTAACAGATGACAGATGACAGATTTCAACATCTGTCATCTGTCATCCGCCGCCCGCGCCCCCCGTCAGCGCGAAGCGCGGGTGACCGGTATCCAGAGTTCCGACTCGGCGTCGGGCGTGCCCGGGACAAAGCGGAGCTGGAGGACCTCCGGGCCCGGGCGGGCCTCGTACGGGTTGGACGGGAACCACTGGCTGGCCACGTCGCCCCACATCCGTTGCAGCGCCTCCGGGAACGGCCCGCTGTTGGTGAACACCGCCCACGTCCCGGCCGGGACGTGCAGGACGTCCAGGTCGTCCGGGACGACGGCGTCCTCGCGCGCCACCACCGCGTGCCAGTAGTCGTATTCGGACCCCTCCTCCCGGTTGGGCGAGAAGCCGTCGCTCACCGACACGATGCCGACCGGGTCCCGGCCGGTCAGGGCCGTGATCCGCTCGACGGTCTCCTTGCCGATCCCCTGGATGAACTCGGCGACCTTCGGGTTGACGCCCTCGTAGATCAACGTCACCCGGGCCTTCTTGCCGACGATCCGGAAGTCCGGCCGCTCGACGATCCGGTACTCCATGCTGCTGCTCCCTTCCACGACGAGTCGGAAGGACATCCGGGGCTGGGAGGTGAGCACCGCGCCGTCGCGCCGGGCCTCGCCCGGTCCGACGCCGTGCATCGCCCGGAACGCCCGGGCGAACGCCTCTCCCGAGGTGTAGCCGTACCGGACCGCGATGTCGAGCAACGTCCGCTCGCCGTCGAGGACTTCGGCCCCCGCGACGGTCAGTCGCCGGCGCCGGACGTACTCCGACAGCGGCATCCCGGCGAGCATCGAGAACAACCGCCGGAAGTGGTACTCCGACGTCATCGCGATCCGCGCCAGCCCGGCCACGTCGATCTCACGGTCCAGCTCCCGTTCGATGTGCTCCATCGCCCGGTTCAGGTGCTCCAGCACTCCGACCCCCGTCCTTCCCTTACTGATCTCCACCGTAGGAAGGACCCACCCTGCCGTACCCGACAATCGGTGCCCGCTCCGGTCGGGTCCGACGCGGGTCCGACGCGGGTACGGCAGGGCGGAGACCAGGGAGCGTCAGACCAGGGAGCGTCAGACCAGACCCTGGGCCAGCATCGCGTCCGCGACCAGCTCGAAGCCGGCGATGTTGGCGCCGACCACGTAGTCGCCGGGGTGGCCGTAGCGCTCGGCGGTGGCGTGACAGGTGTCGTGGATGTGCTTCATGATCGCGGCCAGCCGCTCCTCGGTGCGGGCGAAGGTCCACGAGTCGCGCGAGGCGTTCTGCTGCATCTCCAGGGCGCTGGTCGCGACGCCGCCGGCGTTGGCGGCCTTGCCCGGGCCGAAGGCGACCCCGGCCTGCTGGAAGATCCGCACCGCCTCCGGCGTGGTGGGCATGTTGGCGCCCTCGGCGACGGCCGTGACCCCGCCGCGGACCAGCGCCAGCGCGTCCGTCTCGGTGAGCTCGTTCTGGGTGGCACAGGGCAGCGCGATGTCGCACGGCACGTTCCACACCCCGCCCGCCCCCCCCCCCCCGACGAACCGGACGTGGCTGCCGCGCAGTCGGGCGTAGTCGGCGACCCGGCCGCGCCGAACCTCCTTGACCTCCTTGAGGAGTTCGAGGTCGACGCCCTTCTCGTCCACGACGTGGCCGGAGGAGTCGGAGCAGGTGAGCACGGTCGCGCCGAGCTCCTGCGCCTTCTCGATCGCGTAGACGGCGACGTTGCCGGAGCCGGAGACGACGACCCGGCGACCCTCCAGGTCCTCGCCGCGGCTGCGCAGCATCTCGGCGGTGAACAGCACGCAGCCGTAGCCGGTCGCCTCGGTCCTGACCTGCGCGCCGCCCCAGCCGATGCCCTTGCCGGTGAGCACGCCGCTCTCGTACCGGTTGGTGATCCGCTTGTACTGGCCGAAGAGGTAGCCGATCTCGCGGCCGCCGACGCCGATGTCCCCGGCCGGTACGTCGGTGTGCTCGCCGAGGTGGCGGTACAGCTCGGTCATGAAGGACTGGCAGAACCGCATGATCTCGGCGTCCGAGCGGCCCTTGGGGTCGAAGTCGGAGCCGCCCTTGCCGCCGCCGATGGAGAGCCCGGTGAGCGCGTTCTTGAAGATCTGCTCGAAGCCGAGGAACTTGACGATGCCGAGGTTCACCGAGGGGTGGAAGCGCAGCCCGCCCTTGTAGGGGCCGAGGACGCTGCTGAACTCCACCCGGAAGCCGCGGTTGACGTGGATGTCGCCGGCGTCGTCCGTCCACGGCACCCGGAACATCAGCTGCCGCTCGGGTTCGACGATCCGCTCGACGATCCGGGCGTCGACGAACTCGGGGCGGCGCGCGAGCACCGGCTCCAGCGTCTCCAGCACCTCGTGCACGGCCTGGTGGAACTCCGCCTCGCCCTTGTTCCGACGGACCACGTCGGCGTACAGCGCTTCGATCGACATCTGCCAAGAACCTTCCGTAGTGAGGGTTTTGCGTTCCGTACGATCCCCCGGCGCGCTCGCGAACACATGGAGCGGGACTGAACCGCCGGGTACCTCCCGGCGTACCTCCGGGGTGGCGGCGGGCTTCGGGATCGGCTCGGTCGCGGCCCGCGCGCTGGACACCGCCACGGTCGAACAAATCGCCGGGAAGGTGGCAGGGAACAGGCCGGGCGTCCGGGGTGTTGCCGCCTCCGTAGTCACGCCCAGTCACGCCAGCCGGGGAAAGGGCACCGACCGTATCTAGTTGTTCAAATTGGAACGACCTAGTACGGTCGGCATCCTCGATCCCCTCAGGAACGGAGGCCCGCCCATGCCGCAGCCCGGCTCCGCCACGGTGCGCTCGCGTGTGCGCATCCCGCTGACCTTCCCGGACGGCTACCGCGCCGAGGCGGAGGTGTTCACCTTCCACGGCCTCGCCGACGGCGCCGAGCACCTCGCGCTCTCCTTCGGCGAGGTCCCGGACGGCGGGACACCGCTGGTGCGCCTGCACTCGGAGTGCCTGACCGGGGACGTGTTCGGCTCGGACCGCTGCGACTGCGGCCCGCAGCTGCGCGAGTCGGTCGAACGGATCGCCGAGGCCGGCGGCTACCTGCTGTACCTGCGGCAGGAGGGCCGGGGCATCGGCCTCTACAACAAGCTCGACGCCTACGCCCTCCAGGACTCCGGCCTGGACACCTACGACGCCAACACCGCGCTCGGGCTGCCCGAGGACGGCCGGGACTACACCGCCGCCGCGCAGATGCTGGCCGCGCTCGACACCACCGGCGTCGACCTGCTGAGCAACAACCCGGACAAGGCCGCGCAGCTGGCCGACCTGGGCATCACCGTGCGGCGCCGGGTGCCGACCGGCGTGCACCTGTCGGCGAGCAACGTGCGGTACCTGCGGGCGAAGGTGGAGCGGACGGGGCACTCGATCGAGCTGTCCCGGCTGGTCGGCTGAGCCGGCCGACCAGCCGCACGCCGGTCGGTCGGCTGAACCGGACGACCGGCCGGGACGCGGTCGCTTCCTCAGCGGCCGGCGCGCAGGACGGCGCGCTGGACCGCGAGGCAGGCGAGCGGGAGGGCGACCAGGATCGCCGCCCAGAAGGCGGCGTGCCCCCAGAACCCGGCGATCCAGCCGTAGAAGGGCTCGGCCACCGTGATCCGCAGCGCCTCCATCGGCCCGAGCGGCGGCGGCAGGGCGCCGAGCAGCACGGTGGCGGGCACCCAGAGCACGAAGAGCCGACGGGCGGTGGCCGGCCCGGCCAGCATGCTCGCGCACGAGACCGCCGCCAGCAGCACGGTGAACCCGGCCTGGTAGGAGGCGCCGACCTGGCCGGTGCCCCAGGAGGCCGGGGTCGGGTGGTGCCCCGTGACGGCCAGCCGCACCTCGACGGCCGCCCACAGCAGGACGACCAGGACGAACGTGCCGCCGAGCGCGAACCGGAGCCGGTCGCGCAGCCCGGCCCCGCCCGTCCGCCAGGTCCGGGACGTCGGCCCCCGGACCGGCGCCGGTGCCGACGTGGAACCCGCACCACGCCGTCCCGCCGCACCCCGCCCCGAAGCCGAAGCCGAAGCCGAAGCCGCGCCCGAACCGGAACCCGAACCCGCACCCGTACCCGCGCCGGAACCCGCCGCGACCCCGCCCCCGGACAGCTCCCGCCACTGCCGGCCGGTCCGCTCCCGCGCGACCCGCGCCGCCTTCAGGAGGCGCACGGCCCGCTCGGCCAGCACCAGGGCCAGGACGACCCCGACGGCCGCCGCCACCCCGGCCCAACTCCCCATCCCGCCCTCGAACATCACCATCCGGTCGACGACGGCGGGCGGCGGCGCCAGCGCCGTCATCGGCGGCCCCAGCCGCAGGTAGCCGATCGCGCCGGCCCCGACCGCGACCAGCGCCACCGTCCCCCGGCCGACCCGGGCGGGGTAGGCCGCCAGGATCAGGCCGGCCGCCACGGCCGCGCCCAGCTGCTCGGCCACCATGCGGGCCGCGTGCTCGCCCGCCGTCCGCAGCGGGCCGCCGAACAGGCTGTTGGGCAGGATCTTCAGCTGGTTGCCGGCGTCGACGCTGATCCGGGCGACCCGGCCCGCCCAGAGCAGCAGCGCGAGGGCGAGGAACAGCAGCAGCACGGCCGCGGCCTGCCGGGGCAGCGCGATCCGGGCGTTCGCCCACCAGACGCGGGCCAGCGGGAGCAGCCGGTCCCCGAGGACACCACCGGTCGCGCCGCCGGGCCGGGCCGCCCCCGCGGCGCCGGTCCGCCCGGTCGCGCCCGCCCCGGCGGGGGCGCGCCGGGCCCGGAGCGCCTCGGCGGCGACCAGCGTCGCGCAGCCGGCCACCGTCGCGGGGTCGGCCCGGACGGCCCGTCGGCGCAGCGCGGACCAGCGGCGGCGCACGTCGTCGGCCGCGCCCCGGCGCAGGCCGGCCCAGGCGGCGAGGAGGAGGTCCACCACGACCGCCGCGACCAGGGCCATCGCGGCCGACACCCGGGCGGACAGCGGCAGTCGGTGGAGCGCGGCGGGCAGCGGGGAGAGCCGGGCGATCAGCCGGGCGTGCTCGTCGGGCTGGACGGTGAGCCAGACGGTGAGGCGGTACGCCTCGGCCTGTTCCTCGGCGCTCAGGCCGTCGCCGGTGCGGCGGCCGCCGCCGAGCTCCCGGGCGGCGCGGTCGGTCTCGGCCACGACCTGCGGCACCCGGGCGAGGGCGAGCAGCCGTCCGCAGTGCTCGCCGTGGCACTCAGGGTGGTCGCAGTCGTAGCGGGCGGCGAGGGGCGGCACCGCCGCGTTGACCAGCTCGTCGACGAAGGCGACGGCGTCCGGCTCGGTGCCGATCAGGGTGAGTCCGGCGGAGTCGATCGGGCGTTCCCGGTAGACCGGGGTGGCGGAGGGCGCGAAGGCCGCGCCGAGGGCGAGGATGGCGAGCGCGGCGGCGCGGGCCCGCGCGGGGCCCCGGGCGCCCTTGACGGCCCGCAGGTAGTCCAGGTCGAAGACGGTGTCGCGGACCTCGTCGCGCAGCCAGACGAGCAGGCGTTCGGCGCCGCCGTCGACCAGCCACTCGGCGGCCTCGCCGGGGCGGTTGAGCATGCTCCAGGCCAGCCCGGACGGGGCGTGGTACGAATCACCGAGGAAGGTGACCGGCCGGTGGGCGTGGCCGCCGGGGGCACCGCCGCCCGGGGCCTGCTGGCGGACCACGGCCGGGCTGCGGCCCGCCAGCCAGTCGCCGACCTGGGCGGCCTGCCAGCGGTGCGCCGGGTTGCGGGTGAACAGGCCCTGGAGCAGCAGCAGTCGGCGCGGGTCGGTGACGGCGGAGAGGTCGACCTCGTGCCCGAAGACCAGGTCGTACTGCAGCACCTCGTCGCTGACCAGCAGGCCGTCGGCGTCCAGGTAGCGGGGCCGGCCGGTGTACAGCTCGTACAGCACGTTGCCCAGGCCCCACCAGGGCCCGGCCGGGTGGTTGGCCCCGGCGAGCTGCTCGGGGGCCATGTAGGCGACGGTCACCTGGAGTTCGGGCGAGAAGGTGCGGCTGGCGGTGAGCCGGGCGACGCCGCCGAAGTCGGCGATCACGAACCGGCCGGGGCCGTCGCCGGGGCGCACCAGGATGTTGGCGGGCTTGAAGTCCAGCGGGTTGCGCCGGATCTCGCGCTGCCAGAAGTCGAGCATGGCGACGAGTTCGCGGACGATGCCGTCGCTCACCGCGGGGTCGGCGAGCCGGCCGTCCCGGCGCAGTTCGGCGATGTGGTCGGCGAGGGTGACCGGCAGGTACTCCATCGCGACCCAGTCGCAGCCGATCCCGGCGTGGTCGACCTGGCCGTAGTCGAGCAGGCGCGGCACGTGCCGGTGGAAGGCCGCGTTGCGCAGGTGTTCCAGCAGTTCGGTGTCCATGGCCTGGCCGGAGCGGGTGACCTTCACCGCCGCGTCCCCGCCGCCGTCCGTCCGCCGCACGTGCCAGACGGTGCCCTCGGTGCCGGATCCGGCCACGGCGTAGGGCTCGTAGCGGTTCAGCAGGGCCGCCGGGAAGGCGCCGCCGAAGTGGCCGCCGCGGGCGGGGGCCGGGCGGCGGCTGACGGTCGGCGGGGTGGCGCCGCGCGGGGTGACCCGGGTGGGCGCGTCCGGGGCGGCGCGGAACCGTTTGAGCCGCGAGGGCGGCCCGGCCGCGCCGGTCTGGTCGGCCTGCGCCCAGGGCATCCGGTCCACCCGGGTGCGCGGGCCCGCTCCGGTCGGCGTACCGTCGGCCATCCTGTCGTTCTCCCTCCAGCCGCACGGCGTGACGCATCATCATGTCGCAGGTGGGAGCGGATCGTTAAGGCCGTCGGCGGCTGTGGCCAAGCCGTTACGGACGGCCTGGCGGGCTCAGGGCGTGTCCGACGATCCCTAGTGCTGCCAGACCCGGACGTAATCGAAGCGCAGGGTCGCCGGGACGGAGGTGGGGCCGCCGATGGAGGGCTGGACGGCGTTGTCGAGCATCAGCCACATCGGGTCGGAGGTGATGCCCTCGGTGAGGGTGGCGACCAGGACGCCGTCGCGGTAGTAGTCGACGCGGTCGCTGCGCCACTCGGCGCCGAAGACGTGCCAGCCGGTGAGGTCGCTGTCGGAGCAGCTGCCGGTGGAGGCGGCGGCGGAGTTGAAGTAGGCGCAGATCTTGCCGTGCAGCCCTTCCATCACGTCGTTCTCGCCGCCGTTGGGCCAGTCGGCGCCGACGGCCCAGAACGCGGGCCAGTTGGCGACCACGCCGGGTTCGGCGGCGGGGACGTCGACCCGGGCCTCCATGGCGCCGAAGGTGAAGGAGAACTTGTCCTTGGTGTTGACCATGCCGGAGACGTACGGCAGGGTCCGGTCGTCGCAGGACTGTTGGCGTTCCTCGGCGGTGATGTGCAGCATGCCGGCGTGCACCGCGACCTGGCCGGCGTCGTAGCAGTCCAGTTCCTTGTCGCCGACCGGCGGGGTGATCGGGCCGTGGTCGACGTACGGGTTGCCCTTGGACCACTTGGCGGGGTTGAGCGAGGTGCCGTCGAAGTCGTCCTCGAAGACCAGCCGCCACTCGCCGGGGATGCCGGTCGGCTGGGCGCGGTGCGGTGTCGCGGTGGTGCTGCCGGACTCGCCGGCGGACTTCGGCGCCGCCCCGCCACCGCCGCCCGAGCAGCCGGCGAGGGCGGTGAGCAGGAGGGCGAGGGCCGCGGCCACCGCGGCGGACCACGGCCGGCGCCGGTGTTCCATGACGCACCCACTTTCCTCGCCTGATCAGGGTTCCACCCGGACCGGGCGCGCGCATCCGGTGCGGGCCCGAACGCCGTGGGACCGGGCGCCGTGGGCCCGAACGCCGTCGGCCCGAACGCCGTGGGACCGGGCGCCATGGGCGCGGGCCGGCGTGGGCGCGGGCGCAGGTGCGGGCCTGTGCCCGCCAATCAGCTCCCGCTCGCCGTCGCCCCCAGGCCGGACCGCCAGACGTCCTGGACGGCGGTGGTGTCCGCGGCGGCGCCGGTCGGCGGCAGGCCGAGGGCGTCCTCCAGGGTGCGCAGCAGCCGGTAGTGGTCGATCCGCTCGTCGTAGCCGCCCGGGGCGACCTGCTGGCCGACGATGACGGTCGGGATCCGGTTGTCCTGGCCGCCGTCGTCCTCGTCCCAGGTGACCACGAGCAGGCTGTTGTGGGCGCGGGCCCAGTCGGCGTAGCCGGCCAGGTTCTGCTGGAGCCAGGTGTCGCCCTGGCGCACGGAGCCGTCGTGCATGTCGTGGTCGAGGTCCGGGATGACGAACGACAGCGTGGGCAGCGTGGCGTAGTCGTGCGGGAAGGCCGAGAAGGGCTGGTTGACGGCGGGCGGCAGGTCGGTGAAGTCGACCCACGGGTTGTGCTTGCGGGCGTACCCGCCGCTGTCGCAGCCGGTGTAGCCGGGGGACGGCAGGCCTTCGGAGTACCCGGTGAAGCTCAGGCCGGCGGCGGCGAGTGCGGAGCCGAGGCTGGGCGCGCTGAGGGCGTGCGGGCAGGAGTCGTTGGTGATGCCCTGGGTCGAACCGGAGAACAGCGCCAGGTAGTTGGGCTGGCTGGGGTGGGTGAGGGCGAAGGACTGGGTGAAGTTCGCGCCCTGGGCGGCGAGCGCGTTGATGAACGGCGCCTCGTCGCTGCCGATGACGTCCTGGTAGGGCTTGTTCTCCTCGACGACCACCACGACGTGGTCAGGGCGGGGCACCCCGGCGGCCCCGGGGCTCGCCGGGCCCGCGCTGGGCCCGGCGGAGGTCGCGGCCGGGGCCGGGGCGCTGCGGGCCGTACGGTCGGCGGCCGTGCACCCGGCCGCCAGCAGGGCGGCGGCGGCCACCGCCACCGCGCGGGTCGTCGCCCGGGCGGCCGCGCCGGACCTGCGGCGGTACCGCCCGGCGCGCGGGTTCTCCTCGCGGACCATGTCATCAAGACTGACCACCGGGGTGGGGGCGGTCAACCGGAACGGGCCCCGGCCCGGCCACCACCGGGGCGGCCACCGGGGTCGGGCAGGTCCGGACAGTGCGCCCGGAGGGAGCGTCAACTGTGGTCACCCGGGCCGGGCTTCGGCCCCCGGGTGCGGCGGCCCCGCTGATTCCGTTCGCCGCGCGATGATTACTCCACGTCACAGTGAATACGCATATTTCGGATAAAACCTATGGAATTCTCTGTCGTATTGACTGAAGGTAATCACCGGACCGAAGATGGGAGGCAGTACCGCTGGTGCTCCGGTGATCTACGCCGGAGTGAGGATTCCAGCCTCTCGGGGAGTCCGAGCATGAGTGACGCGCAGAATCCGGCGACACTCTCCACGGCGGAACACTCCAGCCGCCCGTCCTCTACGCGGTTCGGTCCGGACCTCTCGTCCGACCCCGTCGATCTGTATCTCGACGCACCTGAGCTGACGGCACGGCTGATCGCCGCCGTCGACGAGTCACGTCTCCTGGACGCATACCTGCTGAGCGCGGGCATCTGCCAGATCGTCGAGGACCGCCTCCAGGGCGCCTCCTGGGGGCCGCGACGCCTGGTCGACCACCTGGACGGGTCCGCGCGCGGGCCGGCCGCCCGAGTGGCGCTGCGGTCCGCGCGCGGTGGCCTGGCCCTGTCGACCGGGGCGCTGCGGTCCTGCCTGCCGGGGGTGCGGTCCTGGGGCGAGGAGCTGGCCGCCCTGCGCGACCGGCTCGCCGCCCTGGTGGTCGCCGACCTCACCGGCACCGGGCTCACGGGTACCGGCCTCACCGGCACCGGGCCCGCGAGCACCACCGCGGACGGGGTCGCGGAGCTGTCCCGGGCCGTCCACCGGGCGGCCGACCGGCTCGGTCGGCTGCCCGGGGCCGGGCCGCTGCTCCGTTCCGCCTACCTGCGCCCGCCCTCCTGCTTCCGCAGCTTCGACCAGCACCCGGCGGACGTCGTCGAGCTGGCCCGGCGCTACGCCGCCCTCGGGGGCCCGCCGGGTCGGCCACTGCTGGTGCTGGGGGTGCGCACCTCGGGCAGCTACCTGGCGCCGCTGGCCGCCGCGGCCCTGCGGCGGCACGGCCTGGGGCCGGTGGTGGTCGGCACCACCCGGCCCGGCATGGCGCTGCTGCCCGGCCGGGCGTCCGTGGTGCGCGGCATCCGTGAACGCGCGGGTGCGGTGGTGGTCCTGGACGACCCGCCGGTCACCGGCGGGTCGCTCGCCGAGGTGGCCGCCCGGGCCGAGCAGGCGGGCTTCCCCGCCGGGGCCGTGGTCCCGCTGTTCGCCACCTTCGACGACGAGGGCCGGATCCCCCCGCCGCTGCGGCGCTACCCCTGCGTGGTGCTGCCCGGCGCCCGGTGGGAGGTCCGCCGCCGGCTGGGGGCGACGGCCCTGACCGCGCTGCTGCCCGAACTGCTTCCCGGCCTCCTGCCCGGCCTCCTTCCGGGACTCCGACCGGGTTCGCCTCGGCCGGCCGGCCCGGAGCTCGACGTCGGCGCGCCGGGCCCGCTCTCCCGCTGGTCGCACCTCGCCGTGCCGCTCACCGTCCGCGTGCCCGACGGCGACGGTACGGACCGCACGCTGCCCCTGCTCGCCCAGTGGTCGGGGGTCGGCTACCTCGGCCGCCAGGCCCTGGCCGTCGGCCGGGCCCTGGACGGCCTGGTGCCCGAGGTGCACGGTTTCGCGGACGGGGTGCTGCTGCGGTCCCGCCTGCCCGGGGAGGGGCCCGGGCCCGGGGAGAGCGGCGCGCCCGCCGGGGTCAACGGCGCGGCCCGCCCCGGCCCGGCCGAGGTGGCCCGGTACGTCGCGGCCCGCCAGCGGCGCCTGGCCCTCCCGACCGACCGCAGCCTGCGGCTCGCCGGACGCCAGCCGGTGTGGGAGGTCGCGGCCCGCGTCCTGGCCCCGGTCTTCGGCCGGCTCGACCCCGCCCTGCGACCCACCCTGCTGCACCCGCTGACCCGCGCCCTGCTCGCCGCCCCGCAGCCCTGCCTGACCGACGGCCGCACCGGACACGGCGCCCGCTGGGCCCCGGACGGTGCCGGCGGCTGGGCCAAGACCGACTTCGCCGACGGCTCCTTCAGCAACCTCGACCTGGCCGGCTACGACGCGGCGTACGACCTGGCCGGCGCGGCCCTCGACGCCTCCCCCGGCCCGCTCTCCCCCGGCCTGCTCTCCCCTGGCCGTCTCTCCCCTGACGGCGCCCACTCCCCCCGCTACGAGGCCGAGCTGCTGGCCCGCTACGAACAGCTGACCGGCCGCCGGATCGACCCGGCGCGCTGGTGCCTGCTCCGGCTGGTCCAGGTCTGGAACACCGCCCGGCTCGCCCGCGCCCAGGGCACCGGCCGAGCGGCGGACATCCGCGCCCACGAGCGCCGCTCCCAGGCCGCCGCCGTCCAGCGCCTGCTCGCCGGGGCCTACCTCGCCGACCTGACCGCCGACCCGCACGGGCCCTGGTGCGTGCTGGACGTCGACGGGGTGCTGGAGACGGACGCCCTCGGCTTCCCCGCCTCCTCCCCGCAGGGCCTGCTCGCGCTGCGGGCGCTGCGCGCGCACGGCTACCGGGTACTGCTCGCCACCGGCCGCTCGCTGCCGGAGGTCCGCGACCGCTGCGCCGCCTACCGGCTGGCCGGCGGCGTCGCCGAGTACGGCGCGGTCGGCTACGACGCGGCAACCGGCGCCACCCACCTCCTGCTGCCCCCCGCCGCCGGGCGCGCCGCGGACGGCGGGCACACCGAAGACGCCAGGTGGGCCGAGGACGGCGGACCGGCCCGGGACGGCGGACTGCGCCGACGGCTGTCGGACCTGCCCGGCGTCACCCTGGACCCGTACTCCCGCTGGTGCCTGCGCGCCAGCCTCGGCACCGGCCCGCGGCGCACCGGCCTGCCCGCCGGGACGGTCGCCGCGCTGCTGGACGGCACGCCCTACCGGGAGCAGTTCACCGTCCGGCCCGGGGACGCCCAGACGGACTTCGTACCGCGCGACGCCGACAAGGCGGACGGGGTGCGCGCCCTGCTGGCGGCGCTCGGCGAGGGCGAGGCCGTCCCGGCCCTCGCGGTCGGGGACGGCCCCGCCGACCTCCCGCTGCTCGGCTGGGCCCGGCACGCCGGTGCCCCGGCCAACGCCGCGCCCGAGCTGGCCGCCGCCGGGGTGCCGATCGCCCGGCGGGGCTACCAGGCCGGGCTCGCCGAGGTCGTGGGCGGCCTGATCGGCCACCGGCCGGGCGGCTGCCCGGACTGCCGGGCGCCGGACTTCGGCCCCGGACTGGGCGCGCTGCTGGCCCTGTTCGCCGTGCCCGAGGCCGGGAGGGCCGGCGCGCCCGCCCGGATCGCCGCGCTCGCCCGGGCCGTCGCCCGGCTGCGGACCAGCGCCAGCACCAGCACCACCGCCGACCCCGGCACCACCACCACCGACCGCACCACCACCGACCGCACCCGGTCCAGCCACGGGGGGCCGCCCCGATGAACACCCCCGCAACACGGACCGACGCCCACCCGGCCGCCGCACGACGGTCCCCCGCCGCCACGGCACTGGCGGCCGTCCGACGCTACGACCCGCTGCTGCGCAACGGGCACCTGCTCACCGCGAGTTCGCTGCTGACCGCCGGGGTCGGCGCGGGCTACTGGGCGATGGCCGCCCACCTGTTCTCCCCGGTCGCGGTCGGCGTCGGCTTCGCGGCCGTCTCGGCGATGATGTTCCTGGGCGGGGTCGGGCAGCTCAACCTCGTCAACACGATGATCCGGTTCGTCCCCCCGGCGGGGCGGCACACCGGCCGGCTGGTCGTCCGGGCCTACCTCGCGGCGGCCGGCTGCACCCTGCTGCTCGGCACCGGCTTCGTCCTGCTGGTCCCCCGGCTGGCCCCGGGGCTGGACTTCCTGCGCTCCCCGCCGGTGGCGGCCGGCTTCGTCGCGGCCACTGCCGGGTACGCGATCTTCGTCGTCCAGGACGGGGTGCTCACCGGGCTGCGCCGGGCGGACTGGGTGATGCTGGAGAACGCCCTGTTCGCGGTGGTGAAACTGCTGCTGCTGGTGCTGTTCGCGGCCGCCGGGGCCCGGGCCGCGATCCTCGGCTCGTGGGGCGCCGGGCTGGCCTTCTCCGTCCTGTTCACCAACACCTTCGTCTTCGGCTGGGCCGTCCCCCGGCACGCCAGGCGCGCCCGCGCCGTCCCGGACGCCCCCGCCGCGGCCACCGGCCACACCCCGACCCCCGGCTACCTGGCGGCCGACTGGACCGGCTCGCTGTGCTGGCTGGCCGCCACCACCCTGCCGCCGATCATCGTGCTGGAGGAACTGGGCCCGGCCTCCGGCGCGTACTTCTCGGTCGCCTGGCTGGTGGCGTACGCGCTCTACCAGTTCGCGATCAACATGAGCGCCTCGCTGATCGTCGAGTCGACCGGCCTGCCCGCCGAACCCGCCGCCGCACCGCCGACCGGCGGCCCGCCGCCCGGCGCCGCCACGCCTCGGGCCGCCACGCCGTGGGGCGCCGCACCCTGGGGCGCCACACCCCGGGCCGCCGACCCGCAGCAACGGCTGCTGCGGCACTGCCGCCGGGTACTGCGGCACTCCGGTGCGCTGCTGGTGGCCGCGACGGTCCTGGTCACCGCCACCGCCCCCTGGCTGCTGCGGGTGTTCGGGCCCGGGTACGCGCAGGAGGGGACCACCACCCTGCGGCTGCTCGCGCTGTCCGCCCTGCCGAACCTGGTGGTCGCGGTCGCGGTCGCGGCCTGCCGGGTGCAGCGCCGGATGCGGGTCGTGCTGACCGTCCTGACCACGCAGGCGGCCCTGGCGCTCGGCCTGACCGCCGTCCTGCTGGAGCCGCTGGGGGTCGCCGGGGCGGGGCTGGCCTGGCTGGTGGCGCAGTGCACGGTGGCCGCCGCGCTGCTCGTCCGCCGCTCCGCCTGGCTGCCGGCCCGGGCCACGGCGGCCGGTGCCGGGACGGCCGGTGCCGCGGCGCACCCCGCCGATCCGCGCCGGACCGCCACCGCCCCGGATGCCGCGGCCCCGACCAGCACGGCCCCGGCCACCGCGGCTCCCGCCACCACGGCCCGACAAGCCACCGTCCGACATGCCGCCGCCCCGAATCCCGGCGCACACAGCGACCTGCAAGCCGTCCCCGGCCGGGTCCGGGACAACCCCGCGCTCGCCACGCTGCTCGGCCTGCTGCCGATCCGGCGCCCGGCCCTGCTGTACCGGCCGGTCGACCGGCTCACCGCCCACCGGGTCGCCCGCCAGGCCGACCCCCGCGGCGGCGGCACCGCGCGCCGCAGCACCCAGGGCCGCTCCGACGTGCTGGTCTTCCGCCTGGACGCCGCCCCCGCTGCCATCGACCCCAGCCCCGGCCCCGACGCCCTCACCGACCCCGGCACCGCCGCCCGCCCGGCCGCGCTGGCCGTCAAGCACCCGAGGAGCGGGCCGGCCGCAGCCACCCTGGACTGCGAATGGGACGTCCTGCGGCGGCTGGAGGCCGACCCCCGGCTGGGCGAGTGGCGGCGGCTGCTGCCCCGCCCGGTGACCCGCCGGCTCGACGGCCCGCTGCCACTGGTGACCCAGAGCTGGCTGCCCGGGGTCGCCGCCGACGGCTACCTGACGCACCACCCCGAACACGCCCCACGGGTGGCCTCGGCCGCCCTCGCCACCCTCGCCGAACTGCACCGGCTGACCGGGCGCACCGAGCACCCGACGCACCGCCTCGACGACTGGGTGGAATCCCGCCGGGCCCTGCTGACCGCGCAGATCCGGTGGTGCCGTAGCGGCCCCGGGGCCGAGGGCCTGGCCGCCCTCGTCGCCCGGCTGCGCCGTGACCTGACCGGGCAGCCGACGACGGTCGGCTGGTTCCACGGCGACTTCGCCCCCGGCAACGTCCTGCTGAGCGAGGACGGCACCCGGGTCACCGGGGTGCTCGACTGGGGCGGCGCGCGGGCGGACGGCCCGGCCGAGGTCGACGCCTTCACCTTCGTCCTCGCCATGCGCGCGCACCTCACCGGCCGCGCGTGGGGCGCGCTGGCGACCGAGGCCGTCCGGGCCGGCGCGCTGCCGCCCGAGGAGCGCGAGCTGCTCGCCGCGTACGGCTACGGCGCCGGCGCCGACGGGATCGCGCTGCCGCTGCTGGCCTGGCTCTGGCACGTCGCCTCGAACGTCGACAAGTCGCCACGGTACGGGCGCAGCCACTGGTGGGTGGGGGCCAACGTCGTCCCGGTCCTGACCGCGACGGCACGGTGGCGCAGCGGCGCGGCAGCCGGGCTGACGCGGTGATCCAAGTGATCGGGGTGATCGGGGTGAAGCACGGTGATCAGGATGACGCGGTAACCGGAATGACCCAGTAACAGCAGGATGACGCGGTGATCGGGATGACGAAGTCCACGACGACCGAGGTCGACGGCGTCCGCACGGATCGGATGCCGCCGGTCGAGACCGGCGTGCGGCCGGCCCGGCCGAGCGTCCGGACGGTCGTCGCCCGGGCGGCGCTGCCGGTGGCCATGGTGCTCTGGCTGCTCTCCCTGCGCCGCGTCCACCTGGAACTGATGGACGACCTCGGGCTGATCGAGGTACTGCCGGTGCTGTTCTGGGTCGCGCTCGGCGTGCTGACCCTCGGCTTCGCCTGCCACCTGCGCGGCCCGCGGCTGAGCCACGCCTGGTCGGCGGCGTACGTGATCGGGTTGATCGCGATCGTGCACGCCACCCCGAGCCTGCTCTACCCCACCGTGCGCTACTCCTGGGCGTGGAAGCACGTCGAGGTGGTCGACGCCATGCTGCGGCACGGCGGCACGGTGCCGCGCCCGGGCTGGCTGGACATCTACAACCAGTGGCCGGGGTTCTTCACGGTGAACGGCCTGCTCCTGCGCACCACCGGGCTGCACTCGGCCATGGGGTACGCGCACTGGGCCACCCCGGTGGCGGACGTGCTGCTGATCGGCCCGCTGCTGCTGGTGTACCGGACGATCAGCCGGGACTGGCGGCTGATCTGGGGGGCGGTCTGGATCTTCTTCTCCTGCCTGTGGATCGGCCAGGACTACTTCGCGCCGCAGACCTTCGGCTTCCTGCTCTTCGTCACCGTGCTCGCGCTGGTGCTCAAGCAGCTGCCCCGGGTCCGACCACCGGGTGCGCACCCGGCCCCCCAGCTGGTGCCCGCCGCAGTGTCCCCGGGGGGCACCGACGGCGGCGGGACGGCGGGGCGCGAGGGCTGGCGACCGGCCCTGTTCCTGATGGTGGTGCTCTGCGAGGGCGTCCTGATCACCTCGCACCAGCTCACCCCGCTGATGCTGATCGCCTTCCTGACCGCGCTGTCCATCCCGCGCCGCAACCGGCGCGTGGTGCTGCCCGTGCTGGCCTGCGCCGTCGTGATGCAGGCGGTCTGGTTCGCCACCGTGGCCCGCCCGTTCATCTCCGCCAACCTGCGCAACTTCATCGCGGCGATCACCTCCCCCGACTCCAACGCCCCCACCTGGCTCACCGGGCTGGGCTCCCCCGCCCCCGGCCAGATCCTGCTGGCCTGGGTGGACCGCGGGCTGTCGGCCGCCGTGGTGCTGCTGGCCGCGATCGCGCTCTGGCGCCGCCCGTGGACCCGCCGCACCCCGCTGCCGCTGCTGCTGCTCGCCCCACTGCCGATGCCGGCGCTGAACAGCTACGGCGGCGAGATGATCTTCCGCTCCTACCTGTTCGCCCTGCCCGCCGCCGCGCTGCTGGTCGCCGCCCTGGTGCTGCGCACCGGGCCGCCGGTGCGGGTGCGGGCGGTGGCCTCGTTCGCGCTCCTGCTGGCGTTCCTCGGCGGGCTGGTCTTCGGCTACTACGGCAAGGAAATGATGGAGTCCTTCACCGCGCGCGAGGCCGCGGCCACCGAGTTCCTGTACCGGACGGCCCCGGCCGGCTCGATGATCGTCTCGGTCACCAACAACGTCCCCGACATCGACAAGGACTACGACCGGCACACCCGTGTGGTCATCGCCTGGAACCTGCTGGCGAACCGGCAACTGCTGCTGAAGAACCCGCTGGCGGGCGTGGAGGACGCCGTGTCGCTGGCCGCCCCGCCCGGCCCGGTCTACCTGATCCTCAACCGCGCCCAGGCCGCCGAGTGCTACATCACGGGCGTGCTGCCCGCCGACACCGTCGACCGGCTGGCGACGGCGGTGGACAGCTCCCGGCTGTTCACCCCGGTGTTCCGCAATTCCGACGCGGTCGTGTACGTGCTCTCCGACCGCAACGCGCCCGAGATCCAGCCCCACCCGCGACCGCCGCAGCACGCCGTACAGCAACAGGGAGGCCGGCCATGAACCGCCCGGCCCCGGCCCGTCCGGCCAAGGCACTCCCGGCCCTGAAACTCCCGGCCTTCAAGCTCCCGGCCCTGACGCGCCTGTCGGCCGCCCGGCTGGGCCTCGCGGCGTCCGGCTGGCTGGCGCTCGCCGCCACCACCCTGCCCGAGGCCCTGATGCCGCTGCGGGTGACCGTCGCGGCCGCCTTCCTGCTGGTCTGCCCCGGGGCGGCGGCGCTGCGGCTGACCCACCCGGTGCGCCCGGGGCGGCACCGGGACACCCTCGAAGCGGTCGTGCTGGCCGTGGCGTTCAGCATCGTGATCGACACCGTGGTCGCCGAGGTCTTCTTCTTCACCCGCTCCATCACCACGCTCCGGGCGGTCGGCGCGCTCGCCCTGCTCACCACGCTGCTCGCACTGTGGCCGGTCGGCGTCCGCCGGAAGCGGGCGGCGAGTCGGCCGGGCCCGGCCGACGCACCGGACCGGGCCGCCGAGACGATGCCCGTCGCCGGGGCAGGGTCGGACGGGGCCGGGGACCGGTCCCCCGACGGGAGGAACGCACCATGAGGCGCCGCACCCGGACGCCAGGACGCTGGAGCGCGAAGCGCCGGACGGCCGAACGCCGCACCGCCGAGCGCCGCACCGTCAACCGCGCCACCCGGATCGGCCGGGCGGCCGGGGCGGGTCTGCTCGTCCTGCTGGCCGCCACCTCGGGCTGCGCCGGCGGCGGGCCCGAGCCCACGCCCGACGCCCCCGGGGCCTGGCACCTGGTCTTCAAGGAGGAGTTCCACGGCTCCACCCTCGACCCCGCCCGCTGGACCACCTGCTACGACTGGAACAACTCCGGCTGCACCAACTCCGGCAACCACGAGTCCGAGTGGTACCTGCCCGGGCAGGTGTCGGTCGGCGGCGGCGCCGTCACGCTGCACGCCCAGCGCGCCGGCACCCCGGGCTCCGACGGCCACGCGTACCCGTGGGCCTCGGGCATGATCTCCACCGGCCGGGACAGCTGGGACGGCGCCCCGCGCTTCACCTTCACCCATGGCTACGTCGCGGCGGCCGTACGGATCCCGCCGGAGCAGGGCATGTACCCCGCGTTCTGGCTGATGCCCGTCACCCGGGTGGCCCCGCCGGAGATCGACATCGCGGAGTTCCTCGGCACCTCGCAGAACGTCCAGCAGACCGTGCACTGGGCGGGCCCGAACGGGGCGGACCAGTCGGCGGCCGGCCACTACGGGCCGCTGGACTTCCCGGCCGGCTACCACGTCTTCGCCCTCGACTGGGAGGCGGACTCGCTCACCTGGTTCGTCGACGGGCAGGCCCGGTTCTGGATGACCGACCCGTCGAAGATCCCGGACGTGGCGATGGAGATCCTGCTCAACCTGGCGGTGGGCGTGCCGAACCAGCCGTCGACGGCGGTGGACTCGGCCCAGATGCAGGTGTCCTGGGTCCGGGTCTGGCAGCACTGACCGCGCCGCACCGAACGCGCCGCGGTTGACGCACCGTACTCAACGCATGCACTGATAAACGCCCCTGAACATACCTACCGGGCCCGGTGACTCCGGGCCCGGTAGGTAATGTCCGGGGGTGGTCCGACAGGGCCGTGACGAGCCGTTCAGGGGTGCCGGCGACGGCGTTCAGGGCTGCGGCGGGCCGCCGACCGGGTGCCCGAGCCCCGCCCGCAACCGGCGGTAGCCGCGCCAGGCCCGGGTGCGGGCCGACTCGGGGAACGGCGCCACCCGGGCGCCCTGGCCCAGCGTCCAGCCATGGAACACTCCTGGCGGGGTGTCGGCCCGGACGGTCAGCCGGGCGATCCGCAGCGGGTCGTCCGCGCCCGAGCTGAACGCGTCGCGCACCGCGCACGCCGAGGTCCACCCGTACTCGCGGACGCGTCGGCGCACGGTGACGCTGGAGTAGCCGTGCGGATAGGCGAAGGCGTCCACCGGGTGGCCCAGCGCGTCCTCCAACTGCTGCTTGCAGTACCCGATCTCGGTGTCCAGCAGCCCCCAGCCCACGGTGTCGAGCTGGGCGTGGGTGTGACTGTGCCCGCCGATCTCGACCCCGCCCAGCGCGTCCAGGTTGGTGATCTGACGCCACGTCAGCATCGCGGCCGGCGGCAGCAGACTGCCCTCCGGCGCGCCACCGGGCGGGTGGACCGCGCCGGTGGTGACGAACAGGGTGGCCGGCAGGCCGCGGTCGGCGAGCTGCGGGGCGACCGTCCAGAAGAAGTCCTCGAAGCCGTCGTCGAAGGTCAGTACCGCACAGTGCGGCGGCAGTTGGGGACCGCCGTGCAGGGCGGAAACCAGCCGGCGCAGCGGCACCACCGTGAGGCCGCTGTCGGCGATCCGGTCGAGCTGCTCGGTGAAGGTCCGCGGGGGCACCGTGAAGGGCGCGATCCAGGCCGGCGGGTCGTCGGCGACCGAGTGGTACAGGAAGACGGGCACGGGGGTCACGGCGGGCTCCCGCGGTACGGGTCGGCCCGGGTGTCCTGGCGCAGCAGTCCGACCGCGTAGCCGGCCGAGGTGACCGCGACGCCGGCGAGCAGCGCCCCGAGCGCCTGCGGGCCGCCGTGGCCCACCGCGCCCGGTCGCAGCCCGCGGACCCCGCGGGCCAGCGCCCGGGGCAACGTGGAGCGCAGGTACCGGCGTTCGCTGGCCAGGGCCGGTCCGGCCCCGGCGCGGCGGGCCACGGCGGCCTTGGACAGGCCCTCGCCGTAGCAGCGCGCGCGGAAGTACCGCCAGGTGGTCCGGGCGGTGGGGACGTGGTGGCGGACGGCGGCGGACGGTTCGTACAGCAGCACCCCGTGCGGGGTGTCGGCGGTCAGGCGCAGGCACAGTTCGGTCTCCTCGCAGCCCAGCGGCCGGGTGCCGACCCGGCCGAGGTCGCTGCGGAAGCCGCCGGCCGCCAGCAGCCGGGCCCGCCGGAAGGACATGTTGGCGCCGATGAAGTTCCGTACCGGGCACGGCTGTTCGGGCAGGCCGCGGTAGGAGCAGCCGACCACCCAGTCGAACTCGGGCGGGAACCAGGACGGCCGTCCGGTCTCCCACCAGGGCCGCACCAGGCCGCCGACGCCGAGCACCCGGGGGTCGCGGTAGCCGGCCAACAGCCGTTCGGTCCAGTCGGGTTCGGCGGCGGCGTCGTCGTCCAGGAAGGCCACCACCTCGCAAGTCGCCGCGCGCACACCGGTGTTGCGGGCGCCGGACAGGCCCCGGCGCTCGCCGTTGGCGACGATCCGCACGGCGGGCGGCCCGGCGGGCAGCAGCGCGGGGAGTTCGGCGGCGGCGCGCACGGCGAGTTCTGGGCAGTGGTCCACCACCAGCAGGATCTCGTCGGCGGGCCGCCGTTGGCGCCGGAGCGAGCCGATGCAGGCGCGCAGGTCGTCCCAGCGGTCCATGGTGTAGGCGCAGACCACCACGGACAGGCTGGGGGTGCCTGTGCTCGCGGTGGCGGCGACGATCGGATCGGCGGGGCTTCGATCGGTGGTGCTCATGCCGGCCGCCGAGGGTGGTGACGGAAGGACGGGCGGTGCGCCCGTCCTCCGGTGCGCAGTGGTGTCCCGGGCGGTGCGCTCAGCGCCCGGACGGCCAGGCCGACGACCAGGTCGGTCAGGATGCCGAGGAAGGGCCGGGGCAGGCCCGTCCGGCCGGTGACGGCCGTGGCGCCGGCCCCGGGATCGGCGCTGGCCCCGAGGGTCCCGGGAGTCCCAGGTCCGGTGCTGCTCCCGGGAGTCCCGGGAGACGTGGTGGCCCCGGCGGTCCCGGGTGCGGTGGTGGTCCGGGGTGCGGCGGTCACGACGAGCTCGGTGTCGTTCCCGCGCAGGGTGTCGGTCCCGTCCATGGCCTCGCGTCAGCTCCTCCGGTTGTCGTGATGCGCCTGGCGCACGGCGCGTAGGTAGCCGACCGGCCCGTACAGCAGGCCGCGGATCTCCAGTCCGGAGTGGCGCCAGGACCAGGTGCTGTCCGCCGCCGGGCGGGCGCGGGCCCGACCGAGGGCGAAGCCGACGCCGCGCGGCAGCCGGCGCAGCAGCGCGGGCAGCAGCTGCGGCTCGTGCACGACCGCGGCGGTGAGGTACGCCCCGAAGCCGGCGCCGTAGCCGAAGGCCTGGGTGGCCAGCGCCTCCTCGGTGCGGCGGTGGCGGTGCCAGATGACGGCGTCCGGCTGGTAGACGAGGGTGTGTCCGTCGGCGAGCACCCGTAGGAAGGTGAGCAGGTCCTCGCCGCCCTTGGCGTGGGTGCCCGGGCCGGTGGCGACGTCGAACCCGCCGAGGGAGCGCAGCAGTTCGGCGCGGACGGCCATGTTGGCGCCGGAGCCGAAGCGGCCGGCGGTGAACGGGAACATCGGGTCCGGCGGCGGGTCGGCCAGCGACCACCGTTTGACGGTGAATCCCTTGTCGAAGTCCGCGTGCCGGACCAGTGCGGCCTGGGCGGCCGTCTCCAGTTCGGCGGGCAGGATCAGCCCGGTGACACAGCCGACCCGCGGTGAGAGCGCGAACGCCTCGGCGACGGCGGCCAGCCAGGACCGGTCGACGATGGTGTCGTCGTCGACGAAGGCGACGATCGGCGCCTCGACCGCGGCGAGCGCGCGGTTGCGGGCCCGGGACAGGCCTGCGATCGGCTCGCGCAGGTAGCGCACCCGGTCCGGGTAGCGTTCGCGCACCAGTCGGGCGGACTCCTCGCTGTGCGGGGCGTTGTCGACCACGATGACCTCGAAGTGCGGGTAGTCCATCCGCAGGATCGAGTCCACGCAGTCCCGCAGCATCGCGGGGCGGTCGTGGGTGCCGACGACGACGCTGATGAACGGCGCGTCCAAGAGGGTGTCCGCCCGGGCCGCGAGGCAGTGGTGGTGGCGGGCGGACGTCTGGGGGCGGTGGTAGAGCGTGCCGTTCATCGGCCGCATCCGGTCGGTGGCGAGGTGCCGGTCGATCGGGACGGCGAGCTCGCGGCGGGCCGTCTCGGTCAGGGCCCGGAGCAGTTGGTCGGGGTCGTCGGCGGTGGCGGTGACCATGCCGAGCGGGTGCCCGTGCAGCCGCACCAGGGCGAGCGCCCGGCCCGACATGGCGCCGGCCGCGGCGCCGTTCGGCAGCCGCACCCGGCCGGGCTCGGCGGGCTGGAGGTCGTCGAGGGGCTGGAGGTCGTCGAGCTCCAGGTCGAGGACGTGCCCGGGCCGGGACGCCGCAGCAATGACGGTCGTCGCGGTGACGGTGGCCGCGGCGACGGCCGCCGCGAGGGCGGCCCCGGACCGGGCACCGCCGCCCGGGTGCTGGGCGCCGGACCTGCTGGTGCCGCTCATCGCTCCTCCTCGGTGGACTTGACGCGAGGTCGGGTTCCGACCGTCCGGCCGGCCGACCGATCGGCCGGCCGGCCCGGGGTCAGCCCGCTTCGCCCACGTCGCTCGTGCCAGGACATCGGGCCCGGCAGGCACGCCCGACTCGCCCTGCCGTGGCCCGTGTCCGGTGGGCGGACAGGCATCCCGGGCGGAGCCGACCCGACCTGGCCGTACCCGGGATGTCTGCCCACGACGGCGCCGACAGCCGATCGGCGCCCTGGGAGGGCCGGCGGCGGGTGGCCGCACGGCCGCTGTGGTCCGGTGCGCGGGGCGCCACGAGGTGGGCCCGCGCGGTGTGTTCGTGCGATCGGTCGTGCGACGGGTCACGCGATGAGTCGTGCGACGGGTCGTGCGTCCGGTCGTTGTCGCCGCCTGATGCGGCGTCGACCAGCGCCCGGTGCAGCGTGGCGTACTCGCCTGCTGCTCCGGTGGCCGTGGCCAAGCCGAGCGGGTGTCCGTGCAGCCGCACCGACGCCAACACGCGGCCGTCCGCAGCGACCGTACCGGGACCACCGGGCGGGCGCGGCCCGCTCGCTTCGTCCAGGACCGGTGCGGTGACGCGGACGGGGGTGTAGAGCGAGTCATGGGCGGCGGGGCGCGGGCAGGCGGCTGCGGTGCGCCGGTCGGTGCCATTCATCAGCGCTCCCCCACGGGGGCGGCCGCCGGGGACCGGGCGCCGGGACGCTCGGCGATCAGGGTCCTCAGCACCCGGCGGCCGTCGGAGACGGCGTGCAGGTGGGATCGACCGCTGCGGCGGGGGAGTTCCAGGCTCGGCACCTCGGCGATCCGCAGCCCCGAACGCAGCGCGTGCGCGATCATCTCGGCCTCGATCTCGAAGCCGGTGGAACGCAGGTCGAGCGCGTCCAGGAAGGAGCGGCGGAAGGCGCAGTAGCCGTAGCACAGGTCGGTGAGGCTCGCGTCGTACAGGTGGTTGACGACGGCGAGCAGCGCGCGGTTGCCGAGCGAGCGGACCGGGGTGAGGTCCAGCGATCCGCCGCCGGCGATGCAGCGCGAGCCCTTGACGAAGTCGTAGCCGTGGTCCAGGAAGTGCAGGTAGTGCGGGATCTCGCCGGGCCACATGGACCCGTCGGCGTCCATCATGACGATGTACTCGCCGGTGGCGGCGGCGAATCCGGTGCGCAGCGCGTTGCCCTTGCCGGGCCCGCTCTGTTGCACGCTGCGGACGGTCGGCAGGCAGTGCCGGGCCATCGGGACGGTGGCGTCGCTGGACGCGCCGTCGACCAGGATGACCTCGTCGACGCAGCGGGGGATCTGCTCGAACACCCAGGGGATGTTGCGGGCCTCGTTCTGCGCGGGGACGACCAGGCTGACCGTGTGGGTGGTTTCGACGGCGTCGCCGGACCGGCGCATCGGCCGGTGGACGGCGACGCGGTCGCCGGCCCGGCGGTGCGGGTGGCCGTCCCTCAGGGACGGATCCGGGTACGGCTGGTAGGGGTAGGGCTGGGCCCGGCCCGGCTCGTGCGGGTGCGGCCCGTAAGGCTGCGGACGGGGGTTGGGGGGCAGGGTGGTGCTCATCGGGAGCGGCCTCTCGGAGGGAGGCGGCGGGCCGGCGGCACGGGCGCGGCGCGGCCCCTGAAGTGTGGTGAACGGGTCGCGGCGCGGACGGATACGCGCGGGCGGAGCCCGGATGGGAAGCCCCGGAGGGGCTGCCGAAACGTGGAGAGCGCTGTGGCGGCCGGATGTGGGTGCGCACCGCCGGGCTCTCACGGCGCCGGAGCGCCGGTTGATCGAACTGGCCGAATGCCCTGCCGCACCTTCCGGTGCGGGGTTGTGCCAGGGCCTCATCGTGCACAGGAACGGACGGCCACGTCAAGGGGATTTGTCCGTTTTTTACCTTTCTGCCCGGCGTGGCGCACGCCTTTTGGCATGGCGCGCGCCGTCCGGCGTGGCGCGCGCCTCAGCCGTCGACCGGGCGCCCCTTCGGCTCCTCGGCGATCCGGCGCGCGATCTCGGCCGGCCGCACCGGGCGCCCGAAGTGCCAGCCCTGCGCCCAGTCGCAGCCGATGGTCCGCAGCCGCTCGGCGTCCCTGCGGGTCTCCACCCCCTCGGCGGTGACGGTCAGCCCGAGCGCGTGCGCCATCGACACCAGGCCGCTGACGATCCGCCAGCCGGTCGACTCGTCCTTCGCCGGATCGTGAAGATCGCCCACGAAGGACCCGGCGATCTTCAGCCCTGAGACCGGCAGGTCGCGCAGGTAGGCGAGGTTGGACCAGCCGGTGCCGAAGTCGTCCACGGCCAGTGACACCCCGAGGTCGACCAGGCCGTGCAGGGTGCGCAGCGCCTCGTCCTCGGGCCCGACCACGGTCGACTCGGTGATCTCCAGCTGGAGCCGGGCCGGGTCCAGGCCGGAGGCGTCCAGGATCCGGCCGAGGTCGGTGACCAGCGCCGCGCTGCGCGCCTGACGCACCGCCAGGTTGACGTTCAGCTGCGGCGCGGCGTCGCCGAACCGCTTGATCCAGTCCGCGGCCTGACCGCAGGCCTGCTCCAGCACCCAGCGGCCGAGCGGCATGATCAGCCCGGTCTCCTCGGCCGTGGTCACGAACTCGTCCGGGCCCAGCACGCCCAGCTGCGGGTGCCGCCAGCGCACCAGCGCCTCGACGGCGGCCAGCCGGCCGTCCGCGAGCGCGTACAACGGCTGGTAGTCGATGAAGAACTCGCCGCGGTCGAGGGCCGCCGGCATCCGCACCGACACGGCGTAGCGGCTGACCGCGCGGGCGTTCTCCTTCGGGTCGAACAGCGTCCAGCGGCCCCGCCCGGCCTCCTTCGCCCGGTACAGCGTCAGATCGGCGGCCCGGACGGCGGCGCCCGGCGTGGTGGTCGACACCCGCCGCTCCAGCACGCCGACGCTGGCGCCCACGGCGAGCTTGTGGTCGCCGATCAGCACCGGCCCGGCCAGCGCCTTGAGCACCGTCTTCGCGGCGGCGACCGCCTCCTGCTCGCCCCGGCAGTTCTCCAGCAGCACCACGAACTCGTCGCCGCCGAGCCGGGCCACCAGGTGGCCCAGCGGGGTGAGCGCGGCCTTCAGCCGGGCCGCGACGGCGGACAGCAGCTGGTCGCCGGTGTCGTGCCCGAGGCTGTCGTTGACCACCTTGAAGCCGTCGAGGTCGACGTAGCAGAGGCCGAACCGGGCACCCGGCTCCGGCTCCTCGAACAGCTTCTCCAGCCGCTCGAAGAAGGCCGCCCGGTTGGGCAGACCGGTCAGCGGGTCGTGGGTGGCCTGGTGCCGCAGCCGCTCCTGGAGCCGGTAACGGTCGGTGATGTCCTCCAGCATCGCGACCTGGTACTGCGGGCGGCCGTCGTCGTCGCGGATCAGCGAGACCGTGAGGTGGGTCCAGACCACCTCGCCGTCCTGCCGGTAGTACGGCTTGTCGAACTGGAAGTACTCCCGCTTGCCGCTGATCAGCTCCTCGTACGCCTCCCAGACGCCCGGGGTGTCCTCGGGGTGCACGAGGTCGCCGACCCGGCGGCCGGTCATGTCCTCCGGGGCCGCGCCGAACAGCTCCTGGAGCGCCTTGTTGACGGCCAGGATGTTGCCGTCGGTGTCGCCGATGCCGATGCCGATGGCGGCGCTCTCGAACAGCGCGCGGAAGCGGGCCTCGGAGGCGCGCAGCGCCCGCTCGGCCTCCTTGCGGGCGGCGTCGGCCGCGGTGCGGATCGCCTCCTGCTCGCGCAGGGTGCGCTCGCGCAGCGCCGCCGCCCAGCCGGCCGCGAAGGCACCGGTCAGCGCCGGGCCGCGGTCGTCGCCGATCGGCTGCGCCTGCAACAGCTCGACCGCCCGGGCCAGCACCACGGGGTCGGTGAAGTGCGCGTCGACCAGCTCCGCGCCGGCCTGCGCGGCCAGCCGGGGCTCGAAGGGCTCGTCCCGCTGCGCGCGGTGGAGCAGCGCGGCGGTCCGGGACACCAGCCGGCCCAGCAGGCCGGGGTGGACGACCGTGCCGTGGTCGGCGGACAGCAGCCGCGCCCAGTCCTCGTGGAACCGCTCGGCGCTGCCGGACACCGGGGTGGCACTCATCCGCCCGCCCCTCCCCGGGGCCGGGCACCGGCCGGGGCCCCGCACGGGCGGGCGGACCGGCCGGACGCCACGTGCCCGGTCGGATATCCGGACGCGTGGTGCCGGGACGCGTGGTGCCGGGACGGGTGGTGCCGGGACGGGTGGTGCCGGGACGGGTGGTGCCGGGACGGCCGGGCGGGCGCCTCACCGGGCCCGCGGCCGACGGTCGGTCGCCCGCTGCGTCCGCTCAAGGGCGGAACCCCACGCCCGCCACCCCGGTCATCCGCTCGGGGTGCTCGCCGACCGCCTCCGGCTGGTCCGGACGCCACTGCGGCAGGTAGACCACGCCGGGCTCGACCAGCTCGAAGCCCGCGAACATGGCGGTGATCTGCTCGTGGGTGCGCATGGTCAGCGGGGTCGGCGTCATCCGGTACAGCTTCTGGTGGTTCTCCGCCTGGTCCGGGCGGCCCTCCAGGGAGGCGTGCGAGAGGAGCAGCGCGCTGCCGGGCGGGAGCGCGTCGCGGATCACGCCGATCAGCTTCCAGGGGTCCTCGTCGTCGGTCACGAAGTGCGCGACGGCCACCAGCAGGACGGCCACCGGCTCGCCCTCGGCCAGCAGGGCGGCCACCTCGGGGCGGTCCAGCAGGTCGTGCACGTCGCGCAGGTCGGCCTGGACGACGGAGCTCAGCGGGTCGTCCGCCATCAGCAGCCGGCTGTGCGCGACGGCGACCGGGTCGCGGTCCACGTAGACGACCTGCGACTCGGGCCGGATCGCCCGGGCGATCTCGTGCACGGCGCCGAAGGTCGGGATGCCGGAGCCGATGTCCAGGAAGCGGGTGACGCCGCGCTCGGCCAGGAAGGTCACGGCACGGCGCAGGAAGGCCCGGTTGGAGCGCATGATCTGCGGCAGCTCCGGCCACAGGGCCATCGCCTTGCGGGCCATCTCCCGGTCGACCTCGAAGTTGTGCGAACCCCCGAGGTAGTAGTCGTAGACCCGTGCGGCGTTCGGTTTGTCCAGGTCCGTACCCTCCGGTACCCAGCTCGGTCGCCGCATGCCTGTGACTCCTTCACTCCGGTTACGGGGATGCAGCGCCTCGCAGCCACTGCTGTGACAGATGAGACTACAAGCACAGAAGATCCTCCTCCGCACCCCGAACGGGTGCAAGCGGAGTGCTCCCTTCCCGGCATCGATTTCCGGCATCTCTTCCCGGCTGCCCTCTCGCCGTGCCGCCCCACCGCGCCGTCCCACCTGGCCGTCCCACCGCGCCGTCCGCCCGACTTCCAGCGGAGAATGGAGCGTGATGGCCGGAGGCATCGAGGACTACGCCCTCATCGGCGACCTGCAGACCGCCGCCCTGGTGGGCCGGGACGGTTCGGTCGACTGGCTCTGCCTGCCCCGGTTCGACTCCCCCAGCTGCTTCGCCGGGCTCCTCGGCGACCAGCGCCACGGCGCCTGGCGGATCGCCCCGGCCGGCGCCGCCGAGTGCCACGCCCGCCGCTACCGGGGCGACAGCCTGGTCCTGGAGAGCGAGTGGCAGACCGCCGGCGGGCGGGTGCGGATCATCGACTTCATGCCCCAGCGCGGCCGCGGCGGGCACCGCGAGCCGCAGCTGATCCGGATCGTCGAGGGGCTGGAGGGCACCGTCCCGATGCGCGGCACCCTGCGGCTGCGCTTCAACTACGGACGGATCGACCCCTGGGTGCGGCGCACCGGGCACCACCGGGTCGCCGTCGCCGGACCCGACTCCGCCTGGCTGCGGGCGCCCGCCGGGGTCCACACCTACGGCCAGGACGGCGCCACCACCTCCGACTTCACCGTCACCGCCGGGCTACGGGTGCCGTTCGTCCTCACCTGGCAGCCCTCCCACCTGCCCACCACCCCGCGCACCGACCCCGACCAGGCCCTGCTCGCCACCGTCGCCGAATGGCAGCAGTGGGCCTCCGGCTGCCGCTACCGGGGCGAGTGGCGCTCGGCCGTCCTGCGCTCGCTGATCACCCTCAAGGCGCTCGCGTACGAACCCACCGGCGGGATCGTCGCCGCCGCCACCGCCGGACTGCCCGAGCGCATCGGCGGCGCCCGCAACTGGGACTACCGCTTCTGCTGGCTGCGCGACTCCTCGATGACGCTCTCCGCGCTGCTGCGCGGCGGCTTCCGCGAGGAGGCCGCCGCCTGGCGCCGCTGGCTGCTGCGCGCCATCGCCGGCGGCCCGAGCGACCTCCAGGCCGTGTACGGGGTCGCCGGGGAGCGCGTGCTCGGCGAGACCACGGCCGACTGGCTGCCCGGCTACCAGGGCTCCCGGCCGGTGCGGTTCGGCAACGCCGCCGTCGGCCAGCTCCAACTCGACGTCTACGGCGAGGTGGTGGACACCCTGCACCTCGCCCTGCTGGCCGGACTGCCGATGGAACGGCACGTCTGGACGCTGCTGCGCTCGCTGATGGGGCACCTGGAGCGGCACTGGCAAGAACCCGACGAAGGCCTGTGGGAGGTGCGCGGCGGGCGGCGGCACTACGTCCACTCCAAGGTGATGTGCTGGGTCGCCGCCGACCGCGCGGTGCGCCTCGCCGAGGCGACCGGGCTGCCCGCGCCGGTCGAACGGTGGCGGGCGATGCGCGACGCCGTCCACGCCGACGTCTGCGCGCACGGCTACGACCGGCAACGCGGCGTGTTCGTCCAGCACTACGGCGGACGGGGCCTGGACGCGGCCACCCTGTTCGTGGTCAAGAGCGGCTTCCTGCCGCCGGACGACCCCCGGGTGGTGCGCACCGTCGACGCCGTCCGCGACGGCCTCGACCACGGCGGGCTGGTGCGCCGCTACCGGGCCGGACAGCACAGCGACGGCCTGCCGGGCGGCGAAGGCGCCTTCCTGGCCTGCTCGTTCTGGCTCGCCGACGCCCTGGCCGCCACCGGCCGCACCGCCGAGGCCCGCACCCTCTTCGCCCGCGTGGTCGGGCTCGCCAACGACCTCGGACTGCTCTCGGAGCAGTGGGACCCGCGCGTCGGACGCCAACTCGGCAACACCCCGCAGGCGTTCAGCCACGTGGCGCTGGTGAACACGGCCTTCACCCTGGCCGAACCGGCATAGCGCACGGACTGTGACGAACAGGGCTTTTCCACCCCGGGTGGTGTGCGTATGGTGGGTGGTGAGTCTTCTTCACTCCCGCTGCCGCTGCCGCTGCCAGCGCCACCGGCTCCGGTACCGGCTCCGGCTCCGGCTCCGGCACGCTCGGCGGGACTCGTCCCGGGTGAGGCCGCCACGTCGTGCGCCAATCGCGCAGGCTGCCTTGGGCGTTGGTCCCTTCAGCCCTCACCCCGTCACCGAGAATCGCCGTGAGAGCACGTGCTGCTCCCACCCCCGAAAGCCATCACAGGTACGTCATGCGTCCCGGCCTGGCCAGACCGGCCGTCGCCGCCCAGCGCCCAGCGCGCGTCCGACAGCGCCCCCGTGCCCTGCGGACCACAGTGCTTCAAGCCGCGCTCGGGTACTGCCTGTTCGGTATCGGCGCACTCCCCGTGCTCGCCATCCCGCTCAGCCTGTTCGGGGTGATCGGCCTGCACACCGCCGCGGACGTCCTGGTCTTCCCGCTCTGGGGGCTCGCGTTACCACTGCTGTGCCTTCGCACACCGGTCTCCCGGGCGGCGGCAGCGGGACTGATCGGCGGGCTGATCGCGGTCACCGCCTACGACATGCTGCGCCTGCCGTTCATCCTCTACGGCGGCTGGCCCGACTTCATCCCCCGCCTCGGCGGCTGGATCACCGGGTCCGGCCACCGGAACGCCCTGGTCGGGTACCTGTGGCGCTACATCGGTGACGGTGGGGGCATCGGCATGGCCTTCGCCCTGTTCTGCCTGACCCTCGGCCTCCGCCGCCGGCTGACGCTCCTGGGCCTGGGATACGGGGTCTTCGTGTGGTCCGGCCTGATCGGCACGCTGCTGTTCGCCCCGCACGGCCAGCCCCTGCTCTTCCACCTCACCCCGGCCACGCTCGCCGTCAGCCTCGCCGGCCACCTGGTCTACGGCAGCGTGCTGGGCTGGACCCTCGAACGACTCGACCGGAAGTACGGAGTCCTCGACGGTCCACCGATCCGGCTCCGCCCACGCCTGCGGCCCCGCCTGCGCCGACCGGACGGGCCCGAAAGGCATCCGCGGCAGCGGACCGGGGCGGGCTAGTGTGAGCGCGTGGACCCCAACCACTACCGGTTCCGGGGCGTGTGGCGGCTCGGGGCGCCGGCGCCCGCCGTGTACGCGGCGCTGGAGGACGTGCGCAGCTACCCGCTGTGGTGGCCGGAGGTGCTCGAAGTCCGGCCCACCGGCGAGGAGTCCGGCGACGTCGTGGTGCGCGCGCTGCTGCCGTACCGGCTGGTGATCGGGCTTCAGGCACGGCGGCGCGACCCGGCCGCCGGGGTGCTGGAGGTGGCGATGCGGGGCGACCTCACCGGGTGGTCCCGGTTCACGGTCGCCGCCGACGGGGCGGGCAGCCGGGTCCTCTTCGAGGAGGACACCCGGCCCGGCCGGCCGCTGCTGCGCCGGCTCGCCCTGCCCCTGCACCCGCTGTTCCGCGCCAACCACGCGGTGATGATGCGCCGGGGGCGGCGCGGGCTGGCGCGGCACCTGGGAACAGCGACGAACAGATGACAGATTTCAAACTCTGTTATCTGTTCGCTGTTATCTGTTCGCTGTCATCTGTCGGCTGTCATCTGTTCGCCGCCGCCTGTCCGCTGTCAGCTGTCCGCCGGGAAGAGCCACCGCCGTAGCAGCCGCGTCACCGCCGGCAGCGCCGCGTACGTCATCAGCCCGCTGATCAGCGGCGCGGTGACCAGCGGACGGACGGCCACCGGCAGGCCCGCCAGGTGCGGGGTGAGCAGGACGGCCGCGGCCACCGTCAGCGGCGCGATGGCGACCGTCGAGGCGACCGCCATCTTCCACCGCACCGGGGGCCGACGCTGCGCCGCGCCCGGGGTGGTGGCGAACCAGCCCTCCATGCCGAGGATCTCGTGCCGGTGCACCTCGTGGTGGTGGCCGTCCGCCCGGGCGAAGCAGGCCGCCCGGGCCGGGGAGTCCTGCCAGGAGCGGAAGGCGTCGCCGTCCCGGAAGTGCAGCATCAGGTGCCAGGGGGTGTCCGGCCCGGCCGGGCGCAGCAGCCCGGTGCCGAGGTTGCCCTCGTGCGCGGAGGCGGCCGCGAGGATGTTCTTCGCCCACAGCTCGAACGCCGTCTCGTACCCCGGCTCCACCCGCCGCGCCACGAACAGCGTGACCTCGTCGCCCTGTTCGACCAGTTCGCCCTGCTGGGTCGTCATCGTCCGCTCCCTTGCCCTGCCGTCCCGGACCCCCCGTGACAGAGCGGCAGCGTAGACGGTGGCCGCGGCCCGCACGGCCCCCGGGGCGGCGGCCCCGCACGGAACCTGATCTTCGTCCAGCCGCCCCGCCCCCGCGCGGCGTTCCGGTTCGGCGGATCGTCCGAAGCCGATACGCCCGAAGCCCTATCGTGGCCGGGCAGCCCGACGCGCCGGAGGCCCGCCATGTCCAGCACCCCGCCCGCCGACTTCGGCTTCGACGCGCCCTTCGACCGCGCCGGTACGGGCAGCAGCAAGTGGGCCCGGGCCGAGACCCCCGGGGTGATCCCGATGGGCCTCGCGGACATGGACCTGCCCGGCCCGCCCGCGGTGGCCGAGGCACTGGCGCGGCGGGCCCGGCACCGGGCGTACGGGTACACGGTGTGCGACCCGGCCGGGCGGGCGCTGGTGGCGCGCTGGTACCGGGCGCGGCACGGCGTCGAGGTCGACCCGGACTGGGTGCTGCTGCTGCCGTGCGGCCCGCGCACCGCGCTGCGCCTGCTGCTGGAGACGGTGCGGGGCACGTTCCGGCCGCGGGCGCCCGTGCTGTTCCCGACGCCGGAGTGGGGCGGCTTCGCCCAGCTCTGCCGCGCCGCCGGCATCCCGTTCCAGGAACTGCCGCTGCGCCTCACCCCGGACGGTTACCGGCTCCCGGGCGACCCGCTCCCCCGCCCCGCCGCCGTGCTGCTGAGCAACCCGCACAATCCCTCCGGCACGGTGTGGCCGACCGGCGTGGTGCGCGGCCTCGCCGGGTGGGCGGCGGACAGCGGCGCGCTGCTGGTCTCGGACGAGGTGCACGGCGACCTGACCCACCCGGGCCGGCCCCATCCGGTGGCCGTCACCACCGCCGATCCCGAGCACCGGCACCACGTCGTGACCCTCAACTCCGTCGGCAAGACCTTCAACTGCTCCGGTCTCCCGAGCAGCTTCGCGCTCGTCCCCGATGCCCATCTGCGCACCCGGTTCACCGACACCATGGCCGGGTTCGGCCTCTGGGAGGGCGGCCTCGTCGAGCAGACCGTCCAGCAGGCGGCGCTGCGCGAGGGCGGCCCGTGGCTGGACGCGTTGCTCGCCCACCTGGTCGCCGCCCGCACCCGGCTGACCGACCGCCTCGGCCCGGCCGTCCGCTCGGCGCCACGTGCCTCCTACCTGCTCTGGCTGGACGCCGCCGCCCTCGGCCTCCCACCTGCCACCGCCCGCCGGGCGCTCCTGGACCGCTGCGGCCTGGAGGCCTCGGACGGCGCCGAGTTCGGCCCCGGCGGCCACGGCGCGCTGCGCCTGAACTACGCCCTGCCGCGGTCCGTGCTGGAGACCGTCCTGGAGCGTCTGGACCGGCTCTGAAAGCACCCGGCGCGCCGCCCGCCGACCCTCGATTCACCCGATCGCCACGTCCCTGACCTGCGAATACGAACATTCACGCGAATTTTGCGGAGCGCCTCCGCATGCTCCGTAGCAGACTGGGCAAGGTAGACCGGGCCGCAATCGTGATCCCGAGGATGGTGAGTCCGGTGATACCCGTATCCCGCACAACTCCGCCCGACCGGCAGAGCACGCCGACACCCCCGCCGGGGGTGGTTCCGCTGACCGAGGCGGAGGCGTACAGCCATGTGTCGGGCGTCTGCTTCAAGATCGGACCTCCCCGCCTGGTCGGGGTCGAGGTCGAATGGTTCGTCCACGACGACCGATGTCCCGGCCGGCCCGTCCGGCCGGAACTCATCCACGCCGCACTCGCCTCGCTGCCGCTCGGCGGCACCGACGGCACCTCGCTCCCCTCCGGTTCGCGCCTCACGCTCGAACCCGGCGGACAGGTCGAGCTCAGCTCCCCGCCCGCCACCGGCCTCCTGGCCTGCGTCGACGACACCCGACGCGATCTGACCGCCCTGCGGGCCGCCTTCGCGGCGCAGGGCCTGCGCCTCACCGGCACCGGGACGGACCCGCTGGCGCGCCCCCGGCAGATGGTGCTGGACCACCCCCGCTACCTCGCGATGGAGCGCTTCTTCGACTCGGCCGGCCCCTGGGGCCGGATCATGATGACCGGGACCGCGTCGGTGCAGGTGTGCCTGGACGCCGGCGACGCGGACGGCCCGCAGGCGATGGCCCGACGCTGGCGCCTCGCCCACCGGCTGGGCCCGGTGCTGGTCGCCGCCTTCGCCAACTCCCCGCTGCTGGACGGCCGCCCGACCGGCCACCGGTCCACCCGGCAGACCGTCTGGTCCCGGATGGACCCGACCCGCACGCTCGCCCCCGGCCTCGACCACGGCGACCCGCGGCAGGCCTGGGCGCAGTACGTGCTGGACGCCGAGGTGCTGTGCCTGCGCCGCCCGGACGGCCTGCCCTGGACGGCCCCGCCCGGGCTGACGTTCCGCGACTGGATCCGCGGCGCCGGTGAGCGCCCGCCCACTCTCGCGGACCTCGACTACCACCGCACCACCCTCTTCCCCCCGGTGCGTCCGCGCGGCCACCTGGAGCTGCGGATGATCGACGCCCAGCCCGGGGACGGCTGGGTGGTGCCCGCCGCGTTCGTCACCGCGCTGCTGGACGACCCGGTGGCCGCGGACGCCGCGCTCGCCGCGCTGGAGCCGCTGGAACCGGCCGAACGCGCCGACGGTCCGCGCCCGCCGCGCAGCGAGGCGTGGCGCCGGGCCGCGACGCTGGCCGTCGCCGATCCCGAGCTGCGCCGCGCCGCCCTCTCCTGCTTCGCCGCCGCCGACGCCGCGCTGGGCCGCCTGCCCGGCGCCGGGCGGCTGCGCACCGCCGTCGCCGAGTTCGCCGAGCGCTACCCCGCGCGCGGCCGCTGCCCGGCCGACGACCAGCTGGACGCCCTGCGCTCCGGCACCCGACGCACTCCTCCGGAGGAGGCCGCACCATGACCGACGTCCGACCCCCTGCCGCGCCCGGAGCGCCCACAACGCCCGCGCCCGGCGACGGCATCGAGGTGCTGCGCGAGAGCATCGCCGCCGAGCTGCTGGCCGCCCGTGCCCGGACCGCCGCGCTGACGGACTGCGTCGAGGACCGCGATCTCACCGCCCAGCACTCGCCGTTGATGTCCCCGCTGGTCTGGGACCTCGCGCACATCGGCAACCAGGAGGAGCTGTGGCTGCTGCGCAACGTCGGCGGCTGTGACCCGATGCACCCGGAGATCGACCCACTGTACGACGCGTTCCAGCACGCCCGGGCGGAGCGGCCCAGCCTGCCGCTGCTGCCGCCCGCCGAGGCCCGCGCGTACGCGCACGAGGTGCGCGGCCGGGTGCTCGACCTGCTCGCCGCCAGTCCGCTGGAGGGGGCGCCGCTGCTGGACGCCGGATTCGCCTTCGGGATGATCGCCCAGCACGAGCAGCAGCACGACGAGACCATGCTGATCACCCATCAGCTGCGCCGGGGCGAGCCGGCGCTGGCCGCTCCGCCGCCACCGCCCGCCCCGGCCGACGCGGCCACGTTGCCCGCCGAAGTGCTCGTCCCCGCCGGGCCGTTCACCATGGGCACGGACACCGAGCCGTGGGCGCTGGACAACGAGCGCCCGGCGCACGTCCTCGACCTGCCGGCCTTCCTGCTGGACACCACGCCCGTCACCAACGCCGCGTACCAGCGGTTCATCGCGGACGGCGGCTACGACGAGCCGCGCTGGTGGACGCCCGAGGGCTGGGAGCACCGACAACGCGCGAACCTCACCGCCCCGCTGTTCTGGCACCGGGAGGACGGCCAGTGGCTGCGCCGCCGGTTCGGCACGGTGGAGCCGGTACCGCCGAACGAGCTGGTGCTGCACGTCAGTTGGTACGAGGCGGACGCCTACGCCCGGTGGGCCGGCCGGCGGCTGCCGACCGAGGCCGAATGGGAGAAGGCGGCTCGGCACGACCCGGCCACCGGCCGCTCCCGCCGCTACCCGTGGGGCGACCAGGCGCCCGGCCCGGAGCACGCCAACCTCGGCCAGCGCCACCTGCGCCCGGCCCCGGCCGGCAGCTACCCGGCGGGCGAGTCACCCTGCGGCGCACGGCAGTTGATGGGCGACGTGTGGGAGTGGACGGCCAGCGACTTCCGCTCCTACCCCGGGTTCCGGGCCTGGCCGTACCGGGAGTACTCGGAGGTCTTCTTCGGGCCCGAGTACAAGGTGCTGCGCGGCGGCTGCTTCGCGGTGGCGCCGGTCGCCTGCCGGGGCACGTTCCGCAACTGGGACTACCCGATCCGGCGGCAGATCTTCGCGGGCTTCCGCACCGCCCGCGACGCCGAAGCCCGTGACGCCGAGGCCCGCGACGCCGACGGCGCCATCACCCCGGGGGCGGTCTGATGTGCCGCCACATCGCCTACCTGGGCGAGCCGCTGGCGCCGCGCGAGCTGCTGGTGCACCCGCCGCACGGGCTGTACCGGCAGTCCTGGGCGCCCCGGACGCAGCGGCACGGCACGGTCAACGTGGACGGCTTCGGCCTCGGCTGGTACGCGGACGGCGACGAGATCCCGGCCCGCTACCGCCGGGCCGGGCCGGTCTGGGCGGACGCCGCCTTCGCCGACCTCGCCCGGGTGATCCGCACCCGGGCGCTGCTGGCGGCGGTCCGCTCCGCCACCGAGGGCTGCGCCGCGGGCGAGAGCGCGGCCGCGCCGTTCACCGCCGGGCGGTGGCTGTTCAGCCACAACGGCGCGGTGGCCGGCTGGCCCGGCAAGCTGGACGCGCTCGCCGCGCTGCTGCCGCCCGCCGAGCTGCTGGAGCTGGAGGCGCGCACCGACTCGGCACTGCTCTGGGCCCTGGCCCTGCACCGGCTGCGGGCCGGGGCGGACCTCGGCGAGGCGCTGGCGGGCACCGTCGCGGACGTCGTCGCGCACACCACCGGGCGGCTCAACCTGCTGCTGACCGACGGCCGCTCGCTGGCGGCGACCACCTGGGGCGACACCCTGCACCACCGCACCCTGCCGGGGCTCGGCACGGTGGTGGCCTCGGAGCCGTTCGACGACGCCCCGGGCTGGACGGCCGTCCCGGACGGCTCGCTGTTGCTGGCCGGCCCGGGCGGGGTCACCGTCCGCCGGCTGCCGGGCCGGGACTGACCCGCCGTTTCCCCGCCTCCCTCTCCCTTCCTTCATCTTCTGAACAGAGGACGCACCCTGCCATGGACACCTTTGATCTCACCCGTCTGCTGCCCGCCGACCACTTCAGCACCGCGTTGCGCCACGACGTGCAGCACGGCCTGACCTCCGAACCCAAGTGGCTGCCGCCGAAGTGGTTCTACGACGCGCGGGGCAGCGAGCTGTTCGAGGAGATCACCCGGCTGCCGGAGTACTACCCGACCCGCGCCGAACGGGCCATCCTGACCGCCCGGGCCGGCGAGATCGCCGCCGCCACCGGGGCCCGCACCCTGGTCGAGCTGGGCTCCGGCTCCTCCGAGAAGACCCGGCTGCTGCTGGACGCGCTGCGCGGGCTCGGCACCCTGGAGACGTACGTCCCGGTGGACGTCAGCGAGAGCGCGCTCACCGCGGCCGGCATCGCGCTCGCCACCGAGTACCCCGGGCTCGCCGTGCGCGGGGTACTGGCCGACTTCACCGCCCGGCTCGACCTGCCCTCCGGTGGCGGGCCCCGGCTGGTCGCCTTCCTCGGCGGCACCCTCGGCAACCTGCTGCCCGACGAGCGGGCGGCCTTCCTGAGCGGCCTGCGCGCGGCACTCGACCCGGGCGACTTCCTGCTGCTGGGCACCGACCTGGTCAAGGACCCGGCGGTGCTGGTCGCCGCCTACGACGACGCGGCCGGGGTCACCGCCGAGTTCAACCGCAACGTCCTCAACGTGCTCAACCGGGAGCTCGCCGCCGACTTCGACCCGGAGGCGTTCGAGCACGTCGCGCTCTGGGACCCGGAGCAGGAGTGGATCGAGATGCGGCTGCGCTCGCTGCGCTCGCAGACCGTGAAGATCCCGGCCCTGGACCTGCCGGTGCACTTCGACCGGGGCGAGGAGCTGCGCACCGAGGTGTCGGCCAAGTTCCGCCGGGAGCGGGTGGCCGGCGAGCTGGCGGCGGCCGGGCTGCGGCTGAGCCACTGGTGGACGGACCAGGAGGGCCGGTTCGGGCTGTCGCTCGGCGAGCCGGTCTGACCGTCGGGCTCGTCTGACCGCCGGGCCCGTGGGACGCATTTGATAATTCACCTTACGAATTCCTGAAGGGAGTTGAGGCCGGGCCGATGTACAACACTTGAATGAACAGGGGTTACGATCGCGACTACCGAGCTCAGTGTTGAGTACCAGGAGTCAAGATCGTGAGCGTCACCCAAAAGCCCTCCGGGGCGGTCGAGGCCTCCGCGCCCGGCCGCCTCGGCTTCGTCGTCTTCATCACTGCCGCAGCGGCCCTCGGCGGGTTCCTGTTCGGCTACGACAGCTCCGTGATCAACGGCGCCGTCTCCGGCATCCAGGAGAAGTTCGGCGTCGGCGACGGCGTGACCGGTCTGATCGTCTCCTCCGCGCTGCTGGGTTCGGCGGTCGGTGCCGCGGTGGCCGGCCGGTTCGCCGACCGGTACGGCCGCATCAAGGTGATGAAGGCGGGCGCGCTGCTCTTCGCGGTCAGCGCGCTCGGCTCGATGCTGCCCTTCTCCGCCTGGGACCTCGCCGTCTGGCGCGTCCTCGGCGGCGCGGCCATCGGCATCGCCTCGGTGATCGCCCCCACCTACATCGCCGAGGTCGCGCCGACGAAGTACCGCGGCCGGCTGGCCTCCTTCCAGCAGGCCGCGATCGTGCTCGGCATCGCGATCTCCCAGCTGGTCAACTGGCTGCTGGCGGACGCGGCCGGCGGCGACACCCGCGGGCAGCTGCTCGGTCTGGAGGCCTGGCAGTGGATGCTCGGCATCTGCGTCGTCCCGGCCGTGGTGTACTTCGTGCTCGCCTCGGTGATCCCCGAGTCCCCCCGCTACCTGATCCAGGCCGGCCGGCTGGACGACGCCCGCCGGGTGCTCGCCGACGTCGAGGCCGAGGGCGTGGAGCCCGACACCCGGATCGCCGAGATCCGGGAACTGATCGCCTCCGACCACCGCCCGCGCTTCCGCGACCTGCTCGGCGGCCGGTTCGGCCTGCTGCCGGTCGTCTGGGTCGGCATCGGCCTGTCGGTGTTCCAGCAGCTGGTCGGCATCAACGTGATCTTCTACTACTCGTCGATCCTGTGGCAGTCGGTCGGCATCGACCAGAGCAACTCGCTGCTGATCAGCTTCATCGGCTCGGTCATCAACATCCTCGGCACCGTGGTCGCGATCCTGCTGGTCGACCGGATCGGCCGCAAGCCGCTCGCCCTGATCGGCTCGGCCGGCATGGCGGTCGCCCTCGGCGCGGCCGGCTGGGCGTTCTCCTCGGCCACCGGCACCGGGAGCAACGTCACGCTGCCCGACCTCCAGGGCACCGTCGCGCTGATCGCCGCCAACGCCTTCGTGCTGTTCTTCGCGATGTCCTGGGGCGTGGTCGTCTGGGTGATGCTCGGCGAGATGTTCCCCAACCGGATCCGGGCCGCCGCACTGTCCGTCGCCGCCTCCGCACAGTGGATCGCCAACTGGGCGATCACCGTCACGTTCCCCTCGCTGTCGCGCTGGAACCTGTCGGCGACCTACCTGGTGTACGCGGCGTTCGCGGCGCTGTCGATCGTCTTCGTGGCGAAGTTCATGAAGGAGACCAAGGGCGTCCGACTCGAGGACATGGGCTGATCCGGACATGAGCTGATCCGGAGACGAGCTGATCGGCACATGAGCTGATCAGACCGTCGGACCTTTCGGCCCCCGCACCCTAGCGCGATCAGCGCGGGCGCGGGGGCCGAATCGTTCACTCTCTGCGGCGGCGCGGCCACCTCCGGTACTCCTGTGCGACAGGAGGGATGTGTCCTTGATCTTCAACCGGCTTCGCACCCGCAGCAGACGCGGACCGGCCGCCGCTCCCGCCGGCGGCTGCCCGTACGCCCACACCCACGCCCCGGCGGCGCACCCGGCGCCCGCCGCCAGACCGGCCGTCGTGGCACCGCGCACGCCCGTCGCGTCGGCTCTCCCCGAACCGGCTCTCCCCGAACCGGCTGTCGCGACGGCGCCCGCGTTCACCGACCCGGATCAGGCCGCCGCGTTCATCCGCCAGTTCCACCACGAGCGGCCCGCCGCCGGCGACCCGGCGGCCCGGGTGCGCGCCGTCCTCGGCGAGATCGACCGCACCGGCAGCTACGAGCACACCCCCGCCGAACTGGCCTACGGCGCCAGGCTCGCCTGGCGCAACGCCGCCCGCTGCATCGGCCGGCTGTACTGGCGCAGCCTGGTGGTGCGCGACCTGCGCCACCTGAGCTCGGCCGACGACATCGCCGACGGCTGCTTCGAGCACCTGCGCCTGGCCGGGAACGGCGGGCGGATCCGACCGGTGGTCTCGGTGTTCGCCCCCGACCGGCCCGGCCGCCCGGCCGCCCGGATCCTCAACCAGCAACTGGTCCGCTACGCCGGCCACCGGGTCGGGGACGACGTCGGGGACGGCGTCGTGGGGGATCGCGTCGCCGGAGGCCGCGTCGTCGGGGACCCGGCCGGCGCCGCGCTCGCCGCCCGCGCCGTGGACCTGGGCTGGAAGTGCGCCGAGGACCGGTTCGAGGTGCTGCCGCTGCTCGTCCAGGAGCGCCCCGGCGAGCGCCCCGCCTGGTACGAACTGCCGGACGACACCACGCTGGAGGTCCCGCTGCTGCACCCCGAGCACGCATGGTTCGCCGAGCTCGGCCTGCGCTGGTACGCCGTCCCGGCGATCAGCGACATGACGCTGGAGATCGGCGGCGTCCGCTACCCCACCGCGCCGTTCAACGGCTGGTACATGGGCACCGAGATCGGCGCCCGCAACCTCGCCGACGCCGACCGCTACGACATGCTCGGCACCGTCGCCGAACGGCTCGGCCTCGACACCTCCAGCCACCGCACGCTCTGGCGCGACCGCGCGCTGGTCGAGCTCAACATCGCGGTGCTGTACTCCTTCCAGGAGGCCGGGGTGACGATCGCCGACCACCACACCGAGTCGGAGCGCTTCCTCAGGCACGTCGCCCAGGAGCGGCGGCTGGGCCGGCCCACCCCGGCGGACTGGAGCTGGATCGTGCCCCCGGTCTCCGGCGGGCTCACGCCCGTCTACCACCGGTACTACGACCCGGTGGACCCCGCGCTGCGGCCGGCGTTCGTGGCGCGCGAGCCCTGGTGAGCGTTCACCTCGCCGGCCGGCCGGCGCTCCGCGGGGCGGCCCCCGGCGAGGCGTTCGAAGCGTAGGGCGAGCCCGTCCAGCAGCGCCTCCAGGCCGGTCTCGAACGCGCCCTCGTCGACCGTGCCGCGGTGCCCGGCCAGCCGGTGCGCCTCGCCCAGGTGCGGGTAGTCGGCGGCGTCGTACACCTCGGCGTCGGCCGGGAAGCCGGCCGCGAAGGAGGCCAGCGCGGAGCCGGTGACGAAGTAGCGCATCAGCGCGCCGATCCGGGTGGCCTGGCCGCGCGGCCACCCGGCCTCGACCAGGTGGCCGAAGACGGCATCGGCCAGACGCAGCGCGTTGGGCCGCCGGCCCGGGCCCTGGGCGAGCACCGGGACGATGTTGGGGTGGGCGGCCAGGGCGGCCCGGTAGGAGCGGGCCCAGTCGCGCAGCGCCTCGGGCCAGGGCGTCGCCCCGCCGGGCACTTCCCCGGGCACCTCGCCGGACGCATCTCCGGGCACCCCACCGGACACCCCGGTGAACATCGACAGGTCGACTTCGCCGATGACGGTGTCCACCACCGCGTCCAGCAGCTCGTCCTTGGTGGCGAAGTGGTTGTAGAGCGAGGGCCCGCTGACCGACAGCTCGGTGGCGAGGCGGCGGGTGGAGAGGGCGTCCAGGCCCTCGGTGTCGATCAGGTGCAGCGCGGCGGCGACGATGCGCTCGCGGTTGAGCAGCGGGGTGCGCGGGCGGGCCATCGGGGCGCTTCCTCCGGTTCCTCCGGTCGGGTGGGACGGGGACCGATTCTGGCAGGCGGCCCCGGCGCCCCTTCCCAGCGCGGGCCGGTCGGGGCTACAGTCCCCCCGTAAAAACTTGCAGCGCTAGTTTAACGGGATGGTCGTCACCATGAACCTGGAGCTGTCCGAGGAGCAGAGCGCCGTCCGGGACCTCGCGGCCGACTTCACCGACCGCGAGATCGTGCCGCACGCCGCCGCGTGGGACCGCGCCGAGTCCGTCGACCGCACGATCATCGGCAAACTCGGCAAGATCGGCTTCCTCGGCCTCACCATCCCCGAGGAGTACGGCGGCAGCGGCGGCGACCACCTCGCCTACTGCCTGGTGCTGGAGGAGCTCGGCCGCGGCGACTCGGCCGTGCGCGGCATCGTCTCGGTCTCGCTCGGCCTGGTCGCCAAGTCGATCAACGGCTACGGCACCGAGCAGCAGAAGCGGCACTGGCTCCCCCGGCTCACCTCCGGCGACGCGCTGGGCTGCTTCGCCCTCACCGAGCCCGGCACCGGCTCGGACGCCGCCAACCTCACCACCCGGGCGGTCCGCGACGGCGACCACTGGCTGATCAGCGGCGCCAAGACGTTCATCACCAACGGCACCTGGGCCGACGTCGCCCTGGTCTTCGCCCGCACCGGCGGCGACGACCCGGCGCTGGCCGGGCACAAGGGCATCACCGCCTTCCTCGTCCCCACCGACCTGCCCGGCTTCACCCGCACCGAGATCCACGGCAAGCTCGGCCTGCGCGGCCAGGCCACCGCCGAACTCGCCTTCGACGGCGTCCGGGTGCCCGACGAGGCCCGGCTCGGCGAGGTCGGCCAGGGGTTCCGGGTCGCGATGTCCGCGCTGGCCAAGGGCCGGATGTCGGTCGCGGCCGGCTGCGTCGGCATCGCCCGCGCCTGCCTGGAGGCCGCCGTCCGCTACGCCGGCGAGCGCGAACAGTTCGGCAAGCCGATCGCCTCGCACCAGCTCGTCCAGGAACTGCTGGCCGGCATCGCCGTCGACGTCGAGGCCGCCCGGCTGCTCACCTGGAAGGTCGCCGACCACATCGAACGCGGCCTGCCGTTCGCCACCGAGTCCTCCGTCGCCAAGCTCCACGCGAGCGAGGCCGCCGTCCGGGCCGCAAACAACGCGCTCCAGGTGTTCGGCGGCTACGGCTTCATCGACGAGTACCCGGTCGGCAAGTACCTGCGCGATGCGCGGGTGATGACCCTCTACGAGGGCACCAGCCAGATCCACCAACTGCTCATCGGGCGCGCCCTCACCGGGGTCAACGCCTTCTGACCTCCACCAAAAAACGCCCACCCTCCACCGATCACCCGATCACCAGATCACCCGATTAGGAGCACGACGTGCGTCCTGTCTACTTCGCCGCCGCCCGCCGCACACCCATCGGCCGGCTGCGCGGAGCGCTCGCCACGGTCCGCCCGGACGACCTCTCGGCCACCGTGCTGCGCGCCCTGCTCGCCGACGTACCCGCCCTCGACCCGGGCCGCATCGACGACGTCTACTGGGGCGCCGCCAACCAGGCCGGCGAGGACAACCGCAACGCCGCCCGGATGGCCGTCCTGCTGGCCGGCCTGCCGGACACCGTACCCGGCGCCACCGTCAACCGGCTCTGCGCCTCCGGCATGGAGGCCGTCACCCTCGCCGCCCGGGCCATCGGCTCCGGCGAGGCCGACGTGGTGCTGGCCGGCGGCTGCGAGTCGATGACCCGCGCCCCCTTCGTCCTCCCCCGCCCCGACGAGGCCCTGCCGCACCGGATCGAGACCTACGACACCCGGCTCGGCTGGCGCCTGACCAACCCGCGGATGGCCGAACTGCACGGCGTGCTCAGCATGGGCGAGACCGCCGAGGAGGTCGCGGGCCGGTACGGCATCACCCGGGAACGCCAGGACGCCTTCGCGCTGCGCAGCCACCAGCGGGCCGCCGCCGCCCGCAAGGACGGCCACTTCGACGCCGAGCTGACCCCGGTCGATCGCCCGGACGGCGTGACGGTGAGCCAGGACGAGGGCATCCGCGAGGACACCAGCCTGGAGAAGCTCGGCCGCCTCAAGCCCGCGTTCCGCCCCGGCGGCACCGTCACCGCCGGCAACGCCTCGCCGATGAACGACGGCGCGGCCGGGCTGGTCCTGGTCAGCGAAGAGGCGCTGCGTGACCTGGGCCTCACGCCGCTCGGCCGGTACGTGGCCGGCGCCTCCGCCGGGGTGCACCCGGACGTCATGGGCATCGGCCCGGTGCCGGCCACCGCGAAGGTGCTCGGCCGGGCCGGCTGGTCGCTCGCCGACCTGGACACCGCCGAGCTGAACGAGGCCTTCGCCGCGCAGGCGCTCGCCTCCGCCGACGGCATCGGCTTCAGCCCCGAGCAGGCCGACGAGCTGGTCAACCCCAGCGGCGGGGCGATCGCGCTCGGCCACCCGCTGGGCGGCTCCGGCGCCCGCATCCTCACCACCCTGCTGCACCGGATGCGCCGCACCGGCGCCCGGCGCGGGCTCGCCACCATGTGCGTGGGCGTCGGTCAGGGCACCGCCGTCCTCGTCGAGAACGTCTCCTGAAGGGGCTTGCAGTGACTGAACACATGACCGGACACGTGACCGAACGCGCGGGCAGGTTCGCGGGCAAGGTCGCCGTCGTCACCGGCGCGGCGCAGGGCATCGGCGCCGCCACCGCCCGTCGGCTCGCCGAGGAGGGCGCGGCGGTCGCCGTCGTCGACCTGACCGCCGAGCGGGCGGCCGGGACGGTCGCCGAGATCACCGGCAAGGGCGGCACCGCCCGGGCCTACGGCTGCGACGTGGCCGACTACGACGCCGTGGAGGCGGTGTTCGCACAGGTCGCCGGCGACTTCGGCGGGGTGCACATCCTGGTGAACAACGCCGGGATCACCCGCGACAACCTGTTCTTCAAGATGCCGAAGGCCGACTGGGACGCAGTGCTGACGGTCAACCTGACCAGCGCGTACAACTGCAGCCACGTGGCGCAGAAGTACATGGTGGCGCAGAAGTACGGCAAGATCGTCTCGCTCAGCTCGCGCTCCGCCCTCGGCAACCGGGGCCAGGCCAACTACGCCGCCGCCAAGGCCGGCATCCAGGGCCTCACCGCGACCCTGGCGATCGAGCTCGGGCCGTTCAACATCAACGTCAACGCCGTCGCCCCCGGGTACATCGCGACGGCGATGACCGCGGCCACCGCCGAACGGATCGGCAGCACGGCGCAGGACCAGCAGGAGGAGGTCGCCGCCCGGACCCCGCTGCGCCGGGTCGGACAGCCGGAGGAGATCGCGTCCGTGGTCGCCTTCCTGGCCAGCGAGGAGGCCTCCTACGTCAGCGGGCAGACGCTGTACGTCAACGGCGGGGCCCGCTGACACCTCGGTGAGATATTACTGACGTGTCATCACATGGCCGTCCCGGGTGCACGGTTACTTTCACCTGGGACGGCCTTTACCTTTTCGCGTGGCCGAGCATGACCATGGCACCGATACGACGACCCCACCAAATGACTATGGCATGATCATGCGGCTCTCGATGGGATGGCCGAACCGCCCCGACCGGACCAGGTCGGGCCCTGCGTCCCAAGGAGTCCCATGGGCAGCCCCGCTACCCTCCGCCGCGCCCTGGCTCTACTCGCCGTCGGGGCCACCGCCCTCACGGCCGGCACCGTCTCCGTACCGGCGGTCGGCGCCGCGAGCGCCGCCCCCGCGCACAACCTCGCGGGCGTCCACGTCCACCCCGCGTCCATGGGCCACCACAACGCGCAGGCCCGCGTCGCGCCGCTGACCACCAGCCAGTGCGTCAGCCAGATCGGCATCCACTGCTACTCGCCGGTGCAGTACCGCAACGCCTACAACCTGAACGCGCTGTACCAGGAGGGCGTCACCGGCAAGGGCCGCACGATCGTCATCGTCGACTCCTTCGGCTCGCCGACCATCCAGCACGACCTGGAGGTCTTCGACAAGCAGTGGGGCATCCCGGACACCCAGGTCGAGGTGGTCAAGTGGGGCAACGTCCCCGTCTTCGACCCCAAGAACCCCGACCACACCGGCTGGGCCGGCGAGACCACCCTGGACGTCGAGTACGCCCACGCGATCGCCCCCGACGCGCACATCATCCTGGTCGAGACCGGCGTCGCCGAGACCGAGGGCACCACCGGCCTGCCGGAGATGATGGACGCCGAGAAGGAGCTCATCAAGTCCGGCCGCGCGGACGTCATCTCGCAGAGCTTCGGCGCCACCGAGAACACCTTCCCGGGCTACGACAAGGGCGACTTCAAGTCCCTCACCGACCTGCGCTACGCGTTCAAGGCCGCCGCCGACCACAACGTCACCGTGCTCGCCTCCTCCGGCGACAACGGCGCCACCGACGCGCAGCTCAACGGGGAGGACCTGTACCCGTACAAGGTCAACTCCTGGCCGTCCACCGACCCGCTGGTCACCTCCATCGGCGGCACCCAGCTCACCCTGGACGACAGCGGCAAGCGCACCGCGCCCGACAAGGTGTGGAACGACAAGTCCGGCGCCGGCGGTGGCGGCATCTCCGGCATCTTCGAGCGGCCCTGGTACCAGGCCGGCGTCGCGGGTGCCACCGGCAACCACCGCGGCACGCCCGACATCAGCATGAGCGCGGCGGTCGACGGCGCGGCCTGGACGTACGAGTCCTACGACCCGACCGCCGTCGGCTGGCACCTCACCGGTGGCACCAGCGAGGCCGCCCCGATGTTCTCCGGCATCGTCGCCCTCGCCGACCAGCTCGCCGGCCACCGCCTCGGCCAGCTCAACTGGCGCCTCTACGGCCTCAACCTGCTCCCGAGCCAGTGGAGCGGCATCGTGGACGTCAAGGAGGGCGACAACTCCTGGAACGGCGTCACCGGCTACAAGGCCACCGAGGGCTACGACCTGGCCAGCGGCCTGGGCACCATCGACGCCAACAAGTTCGTCCACGCGCTCGCGGGGCGTTGAGCGTTACAGGTAGCAGATAACAGGTAACAACTGACAGCGGACAGATAACAGATTTCAGCATCTGTTATCTGTCCGCTGTCGTCTGTTATCTGTCGGCTGTTATCTGTCGGCTGTCAGTTGTTCGCGGGTCTCAGGAGCCCTCGGCCGGGGCGGCGGTGGCCGCGAGCTGGGCGAGGTAGCGCTCGGCGGCGCGGAGCTTGCGGTTGTCGCGGCCCGGGAGGTACGCCCGGAGCTCGATGATCTCCGGAGCGATGCGCAGCGCCTCCGCGCGGTCCGGGATCGAGCGCCAACAGGCCTCGGCGTTGGTGGCCGCCTGCTGGGTCTCCGGGTGGTCCGCGCCCTGCGAGCGCAGCAGCGTCAGCGCCACCTCGCGGTAGATGTCCGCCGCCTCGGCGGTCCGGCCGGCGAGGCGGCACACGTGCGCGCGGACCTGGCGCACCTGGAGGACCGGTTCGGACACGGCGCCGTGCTCGGCGATCGCCTCCAGTTCGAGGGCGAAGGCCAGGTCGGTGGCGGCGGCGTGGTCCCCGGCGTCGGCGCTGCGGACGATCCGGCCGATCACCTCGCGGTAGTCGGCGCGCGGCTGGCCGGAGGCCGACGCCTCGGCGGAGGCCTCCGCCGAGGCGGGGGCGGGGGCAGGGGCCTCGACCGGGGCGGGCGCCTCGGGCTCGGGCTCGGCCTCGGGCTCGGCTTCGGCTTCGGGCGTCGTATCCGCCGGGACGGCGTCGGCGGGCACCTCGGGCACCTCGGGCACCTCGTCCGCCGGGACGGCATCGGTCGGCACCTCGTCCGCCGGGACGGCGTCCTGCGGCTCCTCGGAGGCCTTCGAGCCGCCCTTGGCCAGGGTCACGCCGGCGGACGGTTCGGCGTCCTCGGGGACGGCGTCCGCCGGTGCGGGCTTGCGCAGCGTCACACCGGAGGGAGCCTCGCCGGACGGGACCGCGTCCGACGGGATGACCTCGGCCGGGACGATGTCCGACGGGACGACGTCCGACGCGACCTCGCCGGCCGGGGCCACGTCCGCCGGCACATCCTCGGCCGGGCCTTCGGGCCCGCCCTTGAGCAGGCTGACCGGGCGGGCCGGCGGGGGCGGGGTGGGCGGTACGCCGGGCTTGACCAGGTTCACCAGGCCGCCGGCAGTCGTGGCCGCCGCCACCGGAGCGGGCGTCGGCTCCGGCGCGGCCGGGGCCGGGGCAGCAGCCGGGGCCGGGGTCGCCAACGACCGTTCGGCAACGGCGCTCTGCGGCTCCGTCGGGCGCGGCACGAACGGTGCCGTCGGCGCGGGGAGCGCGGCCGGGACGGCGTCGCCCACCGGCCCGTCGGCGCGGCGGGCGGTGTTGCGGAAGACCGGGCGGTCCGGGGCGTGCGTGGCGAGGATGATCACGTCCGGGCGCAGCACCGAATACACCTGCTGGCGCAGCTGTTCGGGCGCGAGGACGTCGCCGGCACCCGGACGGCCGCCGTGCAGGGCCTCGATCAGGGCGCGGGTGAAGGTGCCGATCTGCTCCGGGTCCGGGCTGACGACGGCCCAGAGCGGGATGCCCTCGCTGAGCGGCGAGACGGTGCCCTGGAGGTACGGCCAGGCGTTCTGGTCGGCGCTCAGGTCGGCGATGACGAGGGTCTGCCAGTCGGCCGGGCGGTGGCCCAGCTCGGCGGCGATGGCCTGCCAGGGCAGGCCGTCCTGCTTGGCGTCGCGCAGGGTCAGCTGGAGTTGGCCGCCGCGCTTGTCGGCGACGACGTGCCCGCCCAGGTGGACCAGGAGCGGCCCGGGGTGGCGGGCGGCCGCGCGCAGGTGGGCGAGGACGGTCTGCGGGTCGCTGGCGCCCGGGAGGTGGACGGCGTCGACCGCGTCGGCGGCGAGCAGCACCTGCGGGGAGACGGCGGCGAGCATCGCGGACAGCACGGCCGCCTGGGCGGGCCCGCCACGGCCCCAGGTGCGGCGGCCGGAGTTGCCGTAGCCGCCTTCGACGACCAGGATCCGCCCGCGCGGCGCCGTCCCGAGCCCGCCCGTACCGGGGGCGGCACCACCGGCACCCGGCACCGGGAACGGCAGCGGCGTGGCCGAGGAGGAGGACGCGGCCGGGGCTGGTGCGCCCGCCGCGGGCATGCCGGTGAGGGTCCATCCGGTCGGCGGCATCGGCAGCGGAGCCGCCGCAGGAGCCGACGGCGGGACGGGCGGCGGCGCGGGTGCCGCGACCGCCGCCGCGACCGGCGGTGCGGGCGGCGGGTCGTACAGGGCGGCGGGCCCGGGCGGGTGCTCCTCGGCCGGGCCGCGCGGCGGCAGCGGCGGTACGGCGTCCCAGGGCCCCGCGTCCGCTGCCGGGTCGGGGCCTGCCGGGACAGCCGTCGTCTCCGCCATCTTCTGGTCACCGCCCCGCCCCGCCGCTGAGCGGCGTCTGATGCCCTTGCTGCGTGGTGACTGCCACCACTCCCGTTCGCGCCACCCTACGAGATCCCGGCGCACCCGAGCCAGGCCGGGTCGCCGATCGGCGCTCCGCCCGGCCCGCTATCGTGCCGTCATGACGGGCACCGGACTTCCCCTGTTGTTCCTCGACGTCGACGGACCGCTCATCCCCTTCGGCGCACCTCCGCCGGGCGGCTACCCCGTCCACCACAGCCCGTACCGCACCGCGCCCGCCCCGGACGCCAGCCCGCTGCTCACCCGGGTCGACCCCCTCCTCGGGCGGCGGCTGCTGAGCCTGCCCTGCGAGCTGGTGTGGGCGACCACCTGGCTGTCCGACGCCAACGACCTCCTCGCGCCCTGGCTCGGCCTGCCCCAACTACCGGTCGTGGACTGGCCGGTGGACGACCCGGCGGTGGCCGACCCGGCGGTGGCCGACGGCGTGCACTGGAAGACCCCGACGCTGCTCGCCCGGGCCGCCGGCCGGCCGTTCGTCTGGGTGGACGACGAGATCGGCCCCGCCGACCACCGCTGGGTCACGGCCCGCTCCCCCGCCCCCGTCCTCCTCCACCGCGTCGACCCCCAACACGGCCTCGTCGATGCCGACTTCGCCACCCTGGACACCTGGCTGAGCACCGTCTGAGCTCCTGGCCGATCGCCCGCCCGAGCTCCGGCCGAGCTCCGAGCGCCGCACGCCGCACGCCGCACGCCGCACACCGCGCGCACCGATGGCCGGATCCGCCACAACCTCGTCATTGCGGCCATCCGAGCAGCCGCGTGATGATCAGCGCATGCCCGCACCGCACAGAGTCGTCATCGCCGCCTTCCCCGGCGTGGAACTGATGGACGTCACCGGCCCGGCCGAGGTGTTCTCGGTCGCCTCCCGGGTCCTCGGTGCCGACCGGCCCGGCTACCGGGTGCGGCTCGCGACCGTCGACGGCGGCGAGCTGCCGACGGCCGGCGGGCTCCGGCTGGTGTCCGACCTGACCCTCGACGAGGTGGACGACCGGTTCGACACCCTGCTCGTGGCGGGTGCGATCGAGTTCGTCGACGGTGCGGTGGAGCCGGTGGTCGACGCCCGGGTGACCGCCTGGCTGCGCGCGGCGGCGCCGCGGGCCGCCCGGACCGGTTCGATCTGCGCCGGCGCCCATCTGCTGGCCGCGGCCGGGCTGCTCGACGGCAGGCGCGCCACGACCCACTGGCTGACCGCCGCCCGGCTGGCGGCCGAACACCCCCGGGTCACCGTCGACCCGGATCCGATCTTCATCCGGTCCGGCCGGGTGTGGACCTGCGCCGGTGTCACCTCGGGGCTGGACCTGGCGCTCGCGATGGTCGCCGAGGACCACGGCCGGGAGGTGGCCCTCGCCACCGCCCGGATGATGGTCATGTACGTCAAACGCTCCGGCGGGCAGAGCCAGTTCAGCGTGCCGCTCTCCGTCCAGACCCAGGTCCAGGCCCGGACCCCCGCGGACGACCGGATCGACGACATTTGCCGGTGGATCGCGGACCACCTCGCCGACGACCTCTCGGCCGAAGTCCTGGCCGAGCGACTGCACTTGAGCGTCCGGCACTTCTCCCGCCTGTTCCGGCGGCACACCGACACCACACCGGCCGCCTACGTGGAGGCCGCCCGTGTGGAGGCCGCCCGGCGACTGCTGGAGGAGAGCGACTGCGGCCTGTCGGAGATCGCCGCGGCCAGCGGCCTGGGCTCGGTGGAGACCCTGCACCGCTCCTTCCAGCGCAGGCTGCGGACCACCCCCGCCGAGTACCGCCGCCGCTTCCGGTAACCACCGCGCCCCACCCGCCAATTGCGCACCGTCCGCCCACCGCCGCCCGGCGGATCTCAGGCGTGCCCGCACCCGCGGCCGCCACGACACCCAGGAGTACGCCATGTCCGCCACCAAGGTCGTCCCGATTCCCGTACTGGGCCGGCACGCCGTCAACGCCTACCTGCTGCTGGGCCGACGGCCGGTGATCGTCGACGCCGGGACGCCCGGCAGCGGCCGGCGGATCCTCGACCGGATCGCCGGGCACGGGGTGGACCCGGCCGACGTCTCGCTGATCGTCGTCACCCACGGCCACATCGACCACTTCGGCTCCGCCGCCGAACTGCACCGCCTCACCGGCGCGCCCGTCGCCGGCCACGTCGCCGACCTCGGACCGTACCGCTCCGGCCGGGTCCGCGAGCCGTACCTACCGACCGGTCCGATGGGCCGCGCCATGGCCCGCCGCAGGGAACTCCACGTCCAGGCCGAACCGTTCGAACCCGGCGTGCTGATCAGCGCCGAAACGAGCCTGGAGGACTTCGGCGTCGCCGGGCGCATCATGCCCACCCCCGGACACACCGCCGGCTCCGTCTCCGTCCTCACCGACGCGGGCGACCTGGTCGCCGGTGACCTGGTCGCCAACTCCTTCATGGGCCTCATCCCCGGAAGGCCCGCCAACCCGCCCTTCCACGACGACCCGGTCCGCAACCTCGCCAGCCTCCGGGCGATGCTGGCGCTCGACCCCACCGCCCTGCACGTCGGCCACGGCACCCCGCTGGAGCCCGACCGGGTACGGCGCTGGGCGCAGCGGGAAGACCGCCGCCTGGCCCGGCGCGAGGCCGCCGGCCGCCTCACCGTCCGGGCGGCGGACCAGCCCTGAGCGACGCCGCGGCCGCCGCGATGAACGCCGCGACCGCCGCCTCGAACTCGGCCTCCCGCGCCCTGAGTTCGGCCAGGTCGACCGCGTCGCGCAGCGCGCCGACACAGGCGAACGCGGCGTCGGCGAGCGGCTCGGGCCGGCCGGAGACCAGTTGCAGCCGGAACCGCGCCGTCTCGGCCACGGCGCCCAGCCGGTCGGCCTCGGCGAGCGCCAGGTCGAACGCGGCCGGATCCGACCGCCGCAGCCACCCCGTGACGACCGCGCGCTTGAGCTCGGTCACGGCCGCGGCGAACCCGCTGTACGCGGCCAGGCGTTCCTGGCGCAGCAGTTCCTCGCGCGCCACCGCCTCGGTCCGCGCGGCGGCCCGCTGCTGGAAAAGGTGGGTGCTGAAGGACCCCAGCAGCGTGCCGAGGACGGCGATCAGGCTCCCGAGCACGGCGCTCATCGTCCTCCCGGACCTCCGCTCCACGACTGACGGTCGGCCACCCCGACCGGGTGGCATCGGCGGATGCCACCCGGTCGGGGCCGGGCCCTCCTGGCAACGCAACGCGACGCGACGGGCCGGGCCGGTCAGGAGCCCGCGAGGAGGTCGCGGAGCAGGGCCACGGTGTCGGCGTCCAGGTCGCGGCCGGTGCGGCGGCTGAGGGCGTCGAGCCGGTTGACGGCGCGCAGCAGCTGGTCCCGGGCGCCGGCCGAGGCGTAGGCGTAGAACAGGTCGCGGTGCAGGAGTTCGACGTCCGGGGCGACGGCCAGGCCGCGGAAGACGGCGGCCTCGGCGCTGCGGTGGTCGCCGTACTGGAGCCGGCGGGCGGCCAGTTCGTGGGCGGTGTCGACGATCGCCGCGATCATGTCCTGGCGTTCGGCCTCGGCCCAGCCGTAGGAGGCGGGTGGGGCCTCGGCGAACGGTGCGCCCCGGACCAGGGCGAGCGCGTGGGCGAGGGCGGCGTCGGCGGTGGCGCTGGTGCTGCGCATGCCGCGCCGGTAGAGGCTGCGGAACTCGTCCCAGTCGCAGGTGACGGCCGGGGCGAAGGCGTAGCCCTCGGTGGTGTCGGTGGCGAGGAGGGCGCGGCCCTCGGGCGAGGTGCCGAACCAGGCGGCCAGGTCGGCGAGTTTGCCCGGGAGCGGGCTCTTGGCGTCGGCGGCGGTGGGGTGCGGGTCGAGGTGGGCTGCGCCGGGGTGCAGGTCGTGGTCGAGGGCGTGCTGGTCGGCGCCGGGGCGCAGCGCGAGGTAGACGGCGAGTTCGGTGAGCCGGGTCAGTGCGCCGGGTTCGGCGGTGCCGAGGGTGCCGGCCACGTCGACCGGGCCGAGCAGGCGGATCCGGGGGGCGTTGCGGGTGGCGTGTGCCTCCGGGGAGCGGAGGATGGCGAGCAGGTCCTCGCTGTCGCTGCGGCCGGGGGTGGTCCGGGCGACCGGGGCCACCGGGGCGACAGCGGCGGGCCCGGGAACGGGCGCGGGCGCGGGCGCCGACTCGGACTCGGGCACCGGCACGGGATCGGGCGTCGGGGCCGGGCGGGCGGGGACGCGCGGGTCGGTGCCGGTGGGCGCGGGCGGCGCGCTCTGGTGGGTCGGGGCCGGCTCGACGGGCGGTTGCGGCACGACGGGCTGGACCGGGCGGACCACACCGGGCACGACCAGGCCGGTGGGCGCGGCACCCGTGGCCGGGTCCTGCGGACCGGCGACCGGATCGGCGACGGGGTCGGCGGCGGCGTCGACCACGTCGTCCACGTGGGCGTCCACGGAAGCACTCGCAGAGGCCTCCGCAGCGGCGTCCACGGAGGCGTCCACCAGCTCGTCGGCGGCGGTCTCGCCCTCCGTCGGGTCCGCCGCGCCCGGCCGCCGCAGGTCCCGGGTCGTCTCGTCGGCGGCCGCGGCCTGCCGGCCCTGGCCGTTGACGGCGTGTCGCCCGCTCCCGGTCGACGGGATCGGGGCCGGTGTTGGCATCACCGTCGGAATCAGGGCAGCAGCCGGGCCGGGCACCGGAGTCACCGGGTCGGTGCCGGCGAACGGGCTGACGCCGGTGCCGATGACCCGGGCGAGCAGCCGGGGCCCCGCGGCGGCGTCCGTACCGCCCTCGCCGCCGGCCGCGGCGGTCCCGCCCGCGGCCGCGGGCGCGCCGACGGTGGCCAGGACCGGGACGGCGGCGGGCAGTTCGTCCGTGTCGGCGTCCGGGTCGAGGCCGGGACCGTCCAGGGTCCAGGCGGGCGCCGGGTGCTGGGTGGTGTCCTCGGCGGCCCGGAGGAGTTCGGCGACCTGCTCGTACTGGTGGTCGCTGAGCCGCTGGAGTTCGACGGTGAGGTGCAGGCCGGGGATGGTGGCCTGGCCGGTGGTCGGCAGGGTCCAGCGGGCGACCGGGCCGGTGCCGCGCTCGGGGGCCCGGGTGACCACGGCGACGCAGGTGCGCGGGCGGGCGTCGAGCAGCCGGCCGAGTTCGGCGGGCAGGCCGCCGCCGGGCTGCTGGGCGCAGAGCACGATCTCGGGCGTCCAGGACTCGTCGGCCTGGCCGCGGCTGCGGGCGTCGCGCGGGCTGGCGGCCTCGGCGGCGACCAGGGTGGCGCGGGCCTTGGCGGTGCGCGGGCCGAGCGCCGCGAGCGCGGCCTCCAGGGTGGGGTGGCGGTGCACGCGTTCGGCGGCCGGGCCGCTGATCGGCACCTCCTCGGCGAGGTCGACCAGGTGCAGGTGGAGACGGTCGGCGAGCGGGCTGTGGGCGAGTTCGACGGCGAGGGTGCGCAGGATGTCGCGGGCGTCGTCGGGGTGCCCGGAGAGGTGCAGCAGCCGGACGGCTTCGAGGTCGGCGAGGACGACCGAGCCGTCGGGCGAGGTGCCGAGGGTGACCAGGGCGGGGTAGGGCGCGGCGGTCTTGCGGGCCTGGGCGGCGGAGAGCAGGTCGCCGGAGTCGGCGCCGCACCACCAGACGTTGGCGGCGTGCGCGGCGCGGAACGGCGCGATCGGGGTGGCCGGGCCGGACAGGTGCAGTTCGATGGTGCGGCCGGGGGTGATCCGGGCGGCGACGATGGCGGGCAGGCGCTTGCCGCCGCGCACGGTGTTGCGGGCCATGGTGCGCAGGGCGCGGTCGAGCAGGTCGAGGCCGGCGTCGTCCTGGCGGGCCCGGAGCTCGTTCTCGAAGGCGGCGGCCTCCGCGGCGGGCATGGTGATGCGGTGCCGGGGGCGGCGGGCGCGCAGCTGGGTGCCGCGCTTGTGGGCGACGGTGCCGATCATGATGGCGGCGAGCAGCACGCCGACGGTGGAGGCGGCGAGGGCGACGGTGTAGTCGTCGTCGGGCGCGGGTTCGGCGTGCGCGGCGGGGGCGGGGGCATGCGCGGGCGCGTGGGTGGGCGCCGGGGTGGCGGGGGCCGGTGCGGCCTGGGTCGGTGCGGCCTGGGTGGGCGCGGGGGCCGGGGTGGCGGGGGTCTGCTGCGCAGGTACCGGAGCCGGCGTGGGAGCCGGAGCCGGGGTGGGCGCAGGTGCAGGAGCGGGCGCGGGTGCCGGTGTCGCCCCCGGCACGGTGAGCACCATCCCCGGCACCACCACGTCCGGGTCGGTCAGCCGTTCCCCGTCCGGCGCCTGCACGCCCTTGTTCGCCTCGAAGAGCTTCGGCCACGCCTCGGCGTCGCCCAACTCCCGCTCCGCGATGACGGAGAGGCTGTCGCCCGGCTTGACGGTCACCGTCCCCGAACCGTGCGCCGAGCCGTTGCCCGAGTCGTGCGCGCCGCCCCCGTCCACCCCGGACTGCGGCGCCTGCGAGGGCGCCGGAGCCTGAGCCGGGGCCGGGGCCGGGGCCGAAGCGGAACCCCCGCCGTTCGCACCCGACTTGGCCTCGTCCGGCTTGGCGTCCGCCGGCATCAGCAGTTCCCAGCCGGGCTGGATGGGCCGTTCGGCGTCGAAGCGGGTGCCCAAATCGTCCATCACCCGCCCGTCGTTGAGCTTGGCGATCTCCACCCACCGTTCACCCGAACCGAGTTGACGCTCGGCGATGGACCAGAGGCTGTCCGCGGGGCGGCTGTCGCGCACGGTGTAGCCGGGGTGCTGTTCGGCGGCGGGTGTCAGGGCGGGCGCGGCCTGCGCGGCGGGCAGCGCGGCCCGCTGCACCCCGGCGGTCAACTGGGCCGGGGCGGTGGCGGTCTGGGCCCGATCGGGGACGGCCGCGAAGGCCGACCCGGCTACCGGCAGCAGCGCCAGCACCGAACCGACCAGACCGGCCGCGAGCTTCTGGCTCCAGCCGAAGGCGGGGATCCGGCGGGCGATCCGGCCGCGCAGCTGGGCGGGGATCTCCAGCAGGACGGAGAACGCGAAGCACGCCCAGGCGAGCCAGCCGACCACCACCAGCAGCCACAGGAACAGCCGCCCGTCGTCCGGGGCGGTGAGCGCCTCGCCGACGCCGTCGGGCGCGACGTCGCCCATCGCGGCGACCGCCCGGGTGCCGTAGAGCAGCAGGGCGGGCAGGCCCAGCACCAGGGCGAGCAGGGTGACCAGCGCGGCGAGCGCGGTGATCAGGGCGACGCCGCGGCCGCGCCCACGCGGCGGCCGGGGCACCGGGGCGGCGGTCCCGCCGGTCCTGCCGGTCCTGCCGGTGGCCCGGTGGCCGGCGCGGCCATCGGCGGTTCGAGCCCGGCCCTTGGCGGTTCGGGCCTGGTCCTTGGCACGTGGCGCGGCCATCAGTCGGTCTCCGCTTCCTCGACTCCGTGGACGAGGGTCGCACTGCCCTTGCCCGTTACCTTCCGTTCCCCGAGGGCGCCCAGCAGCACGGGCCGGTAGTCGGCCCGCACGGTGACGATGACGACCTTGCGGTCCTCCGAGAACTCGACGTCGTCGGCCTGGAGGTGGTACAGGCCGAGGTAGGCGTCGGCGGCCTGTTTGACGTACTCCTTCTGGACCTTGAAGCCCTTCCCCTGGAGGAGGACGGCCCGGTCGAGCTCCTGGCCGCCGACCCGGGCGGCCTCCTGGGCGTAGGCGTCGGTGCGTTCGGCGACCCGCAGTCGGCCGCCGGCGTCGATCACGAGGGCGATGACGAGGACGACGTAGGCCGCGCAGATCGCCACGAACAGCGCGACGGCGCCCCGGTCGGACCGCCGCCGGGCAGGCCCGCGGGCAGGCCATCGGGCAGATCGCCGGGCAAGCCGCCGAGCGGGCCACCGGCCGGGCCCCCGCATGGTCATCGCCCTTCCCCCTTCCGCACCGCCTGCTCCCCACCGGCCCCCACCGGGCACCGTCCGGCTCCGCCCCGTCATCCCCCGTGCGCTCTCCGCTTGCGTCTCCCCCGCCCGGGCCGTCCCCAATCCCCCGGGCCGGCCGGCTCCTCGCCCCTGCACCGCGCGCACGCCGTCAGGTCCCCCGGTAACGGTCCACCACCGAGGTGAACTCGCCGACGAGGCGCTTGGTCACGGGGATCCCGGACGGTCCGCCGATCAGGTCCGCGAGTTCGACCTCGCACACCACCGTCGCCCGGACGGTGTCGACCTGTTCGCCGGGCCGGATCTCCAGGGTGCCCCGCACGACCTGGATGTCCTGGTTCCGGCAGGACACCCCCTGCTGGCGCAGCGTGGTCTCGGCGGTTTCCACGGCCGAGGCCTTCACCTCGGTGAAGCTGCGCCCGATCGAGGCCGTCCGGGCGGCGGCGCGGGCGGCGGCCTCCACCGTGCCGGCCGTGGTCTGCACCCGTCCGGCGGCCACCGCCACCAGGATCAGCCCGACCACGGGCGGTACGACGATGGCCGCCTCGATCGCCACCCCGCCGACGTCCCGCCGACGGACCGGCCACCACGCGGGGCGGCGCCCGAACCGACTCCCCCGGCTTCCCAGGCTCCCCCGCTCCTTTCCGAGGCTCCCCCGGTCCGCCCGAGCCCCCCGGTCGGCCCGCCTCACGGCCGCACCGCCACCGGCGGGACGAACCGCTCGCGCGGCGCCTCGGCGAACTGCCGGATGGCGGGCGCCGACAGCCCGGGGATCAGCAGCGGCGGCCTGACCTCCACGGTGACCCGGATCAGCTCCGGCGTGCTGCCGTCCGTGCGCACCTCGTAGGAGCCGACGCCCTGCCGGCCCAGGAAGTCCTCGGCCTGCCGCTTCGCCGCCGTGTTCTTCGCCTCGTCCGCCACGTTCCCCTGGACCCGCCCGGCGTCGACGCCCTCGCGCGCGGCGGTCAGGGCGAGCTGCCGCCCGTACCACCACAGCGAGGCCTGGACGACGAGCAGCAGGAGCAGCAGGACGACCGGGAAGACGATGGCGAGGCTCACGCTCATCGACCCCCGGTCGCCCCGGCGGCGAGGTCGGTACGTCACTTGGTGGCGCCGCCCGCGCCGCCCGGCAGGTTCGGGTCCTGCTGGACCTTGGTCACGACCTTGTCCTTCAGCAGGTACAGGGCGGTCGCGACGGCACCCGCGACGAAGACCAACGCGATGATGGCGAGGGCGAGTTCGATGCTGATGGCGCCCCGGTCACCGCGGGCGCGGGCGGCCCGCAGCCGGCCGAGCCGGAGGGTGAACAGCAGCATCGCGAACTGGACGGGTAGCAGGGCGGGCCTGATCAGCCTGCCGGCCAGGTGGGCGAGTCGGACGGTCATCGGGTCTCCCGGGGGATGTGGTGTGGTGTCAGCTGCTCGGTGGCGGAACTCGCCGGCGGAACTCGCCGGCGTGCGGGTCAGTTGAGCATCTGGTGGAGCGCGGGGAAGACGATCAGGACGGTCATCAGCAGGGTCAGGGCGGCCCCGGGCGCGACCATCCGCTCGCTGTCGGCGTTGGCGCGGGCCAGGTCCTCGGCGAGGAGTTCGCCGCGCAGGCCCTTGGCCCGCGCCCGGAGCGTGTCGTACACGGCGGCGCCGTCGGTGCCGGACAGCCGCATGATGTCGGCCACGTCCTGGAGCGGGCTGAGCCCCAACTCGGCGGCCAGCGCGTCGAGTCCGGCCCAGGGTGGGAGCCGGTCGGTGGCGGCGCGGTCGAGCGCGTCGCGGATGCGCCGGAACACCGTGCCGCGCCCGACCGAGGCGGCGCGGCGCAGCGCCTCGGCGGGGCCGCAGTCGGCGGCGCGTTCCAGCGCGACGAGTTCCAGGTAGGCGGCGACGCCGTGCAGGTACTCGGTGCGCGCCTCCTTGGCCTCGCCGCGGACGATGGCGTCGGGGACGAACCAGAGCAGCCCGGCCAGCAGCGGCCCGGCGACCAGGGGCAGCGCGAAGGGCAGGCCGGTGTCCATCAGCACGGCCATCGCGCCCAGGTAGGCGGGCAGCACCAGGCCGATCACCGCGAACAGCAGCTTGTGCACCATGAACCGGGCCGGGGTGCGGCCGATCAGGGCGAGTTCGCGGCGCGGGATGGACACCCCACGCAGGCCCAGCGAGCGTTCGCCGATCCGGTCGTACCAGGGCGCCCGCTGGTCCGGGTCCTCGATCCGGTCGGCGGGGGCGCGGTGCAGCCGGTCCAGGGCCTGGCGCAAGTCGGGTGGCGCGGGCCGGAGTTCGGCGATCAGCAGGGCGAGGCCGCCGGCCGCGACGGCGCCGGCCAGCACGGACCAGGGGGAGATCACCGAACCTCCCCGAGCAGTTCACCGGGCTCGTCCTCGCGCACCGGCACCCGGCGCCCGCCGCGGCTGCGCCGGTCGGGCGTCAGCAGCCGGGGCACCGGCGGGTGGGCGGCGAGGGCGCGCATCCAGGCGATGATCGCGACGAACAGCGCGGCCACCACGGCGAGCACGATCTGGCCGAGCAGCGTGCCGTACGGCCGGGTGTACTCGGTGTTGAACGAGCCGACGGTGACGACCAGCAGGATGATGCCGACCAGCCAGCGGATGGTGGTGCGGTGCTTGGCCCGGTCGGCCTCGATGGCGCGGCGCTGGCGGACCTCCTCGCGCACCGAGTCGGCCATGTCGGACAGCGCCCGGGCCAGGCCGGGACCGCTGTCCCCGGCCCGCAGGACGAGCGCGGCGAGGACCTTGTCGGCGGTGGCGTCGGCGATGCTGTCGGCGAACGCCCGCAGCGCCTCCTCGGGCCGCCAGCGGGCCTGTAGGCGGGCGGCGAGTTCGCCGATCTCCTCCTCCAGGGCGGCGGGGGCGGTGCGGCGGCTGGTGACGATGGCCTGGTTGAGGCCGACGCCGAGCAGCAGCACGTCGGCGATGCGCTGGGTCCACTCGGAGAGCGCTTCCAGGCGTTCGATCCGGTGGGTGTCGGGGCGGGTGGCGTCGAACAGCCACGGCAGGCCGAAGACGGCCAGCGGCACCAGCAGCGCGGTCAGCGGGATGCCGGTGAACAGCCAGGCCAGCGGCGCGCCGATGAGCGCGAGCGGCAGCTGGATCCGGCGCAGCCGCAAGATCCGGGCGGGGGCCGCGCCGGGGGCGCCGTACCAGAGCACGTGGGCGCGCCCGGCGAGCGGGTTGTCCGGCTCCTCGGCGGTCTCGTCCTCGTCGGGGAGTTCGCTGCCCCGGGCCCAGGCCACCAGGGCGACCAGGCCGCCCGCGACCGCCAGCCCGCACAGGGCGTACAGCAGCATCACCGCGCGCCACCGCCGATCCGCAGCTGGAGCGGGGTGGCCCAACTCCCGTACCGGGAGCCGAGCAGGGAGGCGTCGAAGCCGGCCCGGCGCAGGTCGTCCAGGCACTGCGGCGGGGTGTGCGGGACGGCCCGGGGCTCGCCGATCTCCAGCCGGGGGCCGAACACGGTGTTGAGCGCGGGCCGGCCGCTCTCTCCGAGGCCGGTGACCTCCAGGACGTGGGAGACGAACCGGTGGCGGCGGCCGCCGACGGCGGTCTCGTCGACCATGGTGACGTGCACGATGAGGTCCAGGGCGTTGGCGGTGAGGCGGTAGGCGAGCGAGTCGGTCATGTGCGAGCCGTACTCCAGGCAGAGTTCGGCGATGCGGTCGACGACCATCTGCGGGCCGCGGGCGTGCAGGGTGCACATCGAGCCGCCCTCGCCGTTGGTCATGACCCGCAGCATCGGGACGACCTCGCCGGAGCGGACCTCGCCGACGATGATCCGGGAGAGGGTCATCCGCAGCGCGGCCGGGATGAGGTCGCCGATCGTCAACTCGCCGGCCAGGCGGCCCTCGACGCGTTCGCCGTTGCCCTCGCGGGCCTCCATCGGGACGACCTGGCGCAGGTGGCCGAGGGTGTGCAGCCAGAGTTCGAACTCCGACTCCAGGGTGCCGATCCGCTCGTCCGGCGGGATCTCGGCCGCCATCGCGCGCAGCAGGCTGGTCTTGCCGACGCCCTGCGTACCGGTGATCATCACGTTCTTCCGAGCCCGGATGGCGGCGGCCAGGAAGGCGGCCAAGGTGCTGTCCAGGGTGCCGAGTTCGACCATCTCGGGGAGCGTCGCGGAGGCCACCCGGTGACGTCGGATCGCCACGTACGGGCGGGGTGTCACCTCGGTGAGCGCCTGGAGGCGCATGCCGCCCTCCAGGCGCAGGGCCAGGGTCGGGCTGGCGGTGGAGAGGCTGCGTTCGCCGCCGCCGTGCTGGCGGGCCAGGTCCTGGAGGAGCTCGACGAGTTCGGCGTCGCTGTCGGCCACCGGCGGGACCTGGCGCAGGGGTTGGTGCACCCGGGAGACCCAGACGTCGTCGCAGCCGTTGATCAGGATGTTCTCGATCTCCGGGTCGTCCAGGTAGGGCTGGAGGCGTCCGGCCCGGAACAGCAGGTCGAAGACGGCCTCGGCGAGGGCGCGGTCCTGCTCGCGGGTGGGCGGGATGCCGTGGGTCTGCGCGTAGGCGTCGGACCAGCGGGCGACCGCCTCCTCGATCAGCGCCCGGCCGCGCTGGCGGCGGGTGGCGCGGTCCGGTTCGGCGCCGGAGGCGGCGGTCAACCGGGTGATCTGCTGGTGCAGTTCGGCCGCGACCTGGCGCTTGAGCTCGCGGGCCACCTGCGGGTCGACGGCGGGCCGGGTGGCGGCGCCGCGCAGGTCGAGCGAGGGCAGCTGGGAGGGGACGGCGGTGGGCGTGGCGGCGCCGCCCGGGTGCGGGTGGGCGTGCACGTTCGGCGCGGGCCGACCCGTCTGGTCGGGGGCGGGCTGCGGGGCCACCGGGCCCGGCTGGTAGGCCTGGGCCGGGCTGGCCCAGGGCAGGGCGGCCGGGTCGGCCGTCGGGTGCTGGTGCAGGGGGCTACCGCGCACGGAGCACCTCCCCGGGGTTGTACGGACGGCCGTTCTGCGGCTCCTGGTCGGGTGTCCCGGCGGGCTGCCGGCCGTCGTCCGCCGGCTGCTGCGGGTCCGGGGCCTGCGGTCCCGGGTGCGGGGTCTGCTGGGCCGGGTAGGCGTACTGCTGTCCCGCGGACGGCGGTTGCAGGACGTACCCGGGCTCCTGCCCGTGCCCGCCCTGCGGTCCGTACGGCTGCTGCGGCGCCTGGACGTGCGCCGGGAACGGCGCGGGCGCGGCCGGCTGCGGGGCCAGCCCGGCGAGCGGGGCCACCGGGCCGGTGGTGATCACCGGCGCGACCGGCTGCGGCGGGGTGTACGACAGCGGCTCGCCCTCGCTCCCGCCGCCGTACGCCGACTGGGCGGCCTGCGCCCCGTAGGAGGTCTGGGCCGCGTGATTCGCCTGCGCCGCGTAGGACGTCTGGGCCGCGTAGGACGTCTGAGCCGCCTGGGCCGCGTGGCCCGGGTGACCCGCGTGGGCCGCCGCCGGGGTCGGCCCGGCGGCAGCGGGCGGCACCGGCGAGCCGGGCGACGCGTGCGAGGTGTGCGAAGCGTGCGACACGGACGAGGCCGCCGAGGCCGCCGAGGCGGGCGACACCGGCCCGGCCGGCGACGGCCCCGCGGGCAGCGGCGCGGCGGTCCGGCCCGGCGCCGCCGCGGCGTTCGGCGCCAGCCGCTGCCGCCGCCGACGGACCGCCAGCTGCACCTCGTCCGCCGCCGAACGCGCCGTCCGCATCAGCTCCGAGCGGATGAAGCGCCGGTCGGTGGTGTCCCCGCCGTCGGAGAGCACCCGGGCGGTGCGCACGGCGTGCGGCAGCAGCCCGAGCACCGGCAGGCCGAACTCGCGGGACACCTCCGCCCCCGAGTACGGCCCCTCGGCGACCAGCAGCAGGCCGAGCGCGTCCGCCCCGGTCCCGGCGGTGGCCAGGTCCTCGGCGAGCGCGGCGAGCCGGGGCCGGGCGGAGCTCAGCCCGCGCAGCGTGGTGCGGACGGTCACCGCGACCAGGTCGGCCCGGCGGGCCAGCACGGCGCTCATGCCGGTGGCGCCGGAGCGGCCGAGGTCGACGATGACGTCGTAGCCCTGCTGTTCGAGGCCGTGCAGCAGTTCGACGAGCGGTTCCCAGGTGTAGGCGAGGCCCGGGGCCTGGGTGGGGTCGGTGAGCCCGGGCAGCAGGAGCCGCTCGGCGGTGCCCTCGGGCGACAGGTCGATCAGCTGCTCCCAGATGGTCTGGGCGAGCAGTCCGCGCCGGTCGGCGACGGCCAGGTTGCGCAGCCCGTACACGGCCTCGACGCGGCCCTCCAGGGCGCCCGCGAGCACCGCGCCGCCGTCCGGGTCGGCCTCGACCAGGAGGATCCGCCGGCCGGGCGGCAGCGGCCAGGCCAGCAGCAGCGCCAGCGCCGAGGTGGTGGCGCCGGGCGCGCCGGGGCCGCCGACCACCGCGATCACCGCCATCAGGCACCACCCGCCCCGGGGGCTGCCCCGGACGGCGCCGCGGTGCCGGTGGCGGCGCCGGACGGTGCCCCGGTGGCCGCCCCGGAGGGCACCGCGGACGGCGTCCCGGACGGCCCTGCCGTGGGCGCGGCCGCGCCGGCGGCGCGCGGTGCCAGCAGCACCTGGATCCGGGCGCTGGCCACCCAGCCCGCCAGCCGGGGCCCGTCCGCCGCGCCGACGGCCACGTCGATCACCTGGCTGCCGTCGGTGTCCACCCGGCCGACCGTGATGACCGTGGCGGCCATCGACTCGGCCTTGGCGTTGTCGGGGGTGTAGACCACGACGATCTGCAGTCCGGGCGCCAGCCGGGTGGCCGGGAGCTGGGTGCGCTTGGCGGAGACGCCGACCATGATCTGCCCGGGCTGGACGGTCAGGGTCTGCGCGAGGTCGGTCCTGGTGAGCATCGCGCCGCGCTTGAGGTCGGTGGCGGCGCGCATGCCGACCGCGCCCGCCCGGTCCTTGGCCGACACCGGCCGCAGCGCCGGGTCGGTGGCGATCCGGGCCACCACCAGGTCGTCCTCGGTGATCACCTGCCCCCACGGGACGTCCCGGGCGAGCGCCAGCACGGCGACCCGCTGGCCGGTGCTGTTGTAGAGGACGGCGCCGCCGAGCCCGCCCGCGGCGATCAGCGCCACGGCCATCGCCAGCACGGCCGGGCGGCGCCGCCGGGCCCGCAGGTTCCGGCCTGGGGTGTGCGGGGCGGCCCCGCCCTCGCCCGCGCCCGCCGCCTTGGCGCCGGCCTTGCCACCGCCCTTGCCGCGCCGGCCGGGGCCCCGGCCCTGCGACTGGCCGGCCCCCTGCTCGGGGACGGCCACGGACACCGCCGCGCCCGCGGGTGTGCCGGTTCCCGGCGTCGCGAATGTACGGTTCTCCACCGGGTTCCGCCCTTCCCTCGTCCTCGTTACGGGTTGTCCTGGTTGCGGGTGGTCAGTCGTCGGTCGTCGGGCCACCGGCCCGACCGCCGCCGCTGGGTGACGGTCAGTTGAGCACCTGGACCTCGGCGACCCGGAGCGAGAAGGTGGCGGCCCGCCCCATCTCGATGTCGAAGGTCTTGGCGTTCGGCCCGGTGACGACGACCTCGCCGACCCAGTGCGCCGTCACCGTGCCGTCGAAGACGCCGGACTTCCGCTTCCCCGAGCCGATGGCGAACTCGTAGCCGCAGTCCGGGGACTTGCCGTCGCGGTACTTCTCCTCGTACGGCGTGCCGACGCCGGCGCAGTTGACCGGAGTGAGGTCCTTGTCGAAATCCCAGGTGACGCCGCGCAGTTTGGGCGTGACGGTGACCGAGGCGCCGGGGACGCCGAGGCTCTTCGGCGCGGGCGCCGTCATGCCCTCCACCCAGAGCCAGACCGGGGTGTGCACCACGGCCGTGCCCTTGGGCGCGACACCGGCCACCGGGTCCGGGAACACCATCTGGTCGGCGAGGCGCCGGCCCTCGTCCGCCAGGTCGATCGGGGCCGGCTTGGCCGGTGCCTGGTTCAGGAAGACGATCTTGGCGCCGTCCTGGGTGCCGTCGTCCTGTAGGCAGACCTTGGTGTAGAGCGCGCCCTCCGAGGCCTTGTGCCCCTGCCACTCCTCGGCCCCCTCGGCCGGCGGATTGTCCATCGGGCGGAAGTAGCAGCCGCCGCTGAACCAGCCCAACTCCGGGTCGTGGCAGGCGTACACCTTGTCGTGGTACATGCACAGCTCGACGCCGCCGCCCCCACCGCCGCCACCGCCGGTCGGCGTGGGTCCGGGAACGGGCTTCTTCCCCCCGGTATTGGCGTCCTGGCAGATGATGTTGGGGGCACATTGCTTGGCACCCGCGTCCGGTGGTTCGTCCGCCGTCGCCGACACCGCCGAGGAGAACAGCAACCCGGCGGACAACGGTGCGAGGATTGCGAATCGCCGGGCCGGTTTCCGCGTGTTCAGCATGTCCGGTCCACCTCCCGCTTGAAGTCATGGATCAGCCAACGTGCTTGGAACCAGCGCAGGGAGGCGGTCGCGACGTACCGGTTCAACCGCCCGGCCGGATCTTTCGGCGTCCGGGTGACCGCGTCGACGCGATGCCAGTCCGTCAGGTCGACGCAGTCCTCGATCACGGCGGTGTGCGGATCGGCTTTCAGGTCAATGGCCTTGACCACGGCCGAATTCCGCGGGGTGCCGGTCATCACCAGTTTCCCGTCGTGGAGTTGCCGCAGGCTGACGAGGCTGTCGGTAAGGGCCTGCCCGGAGGAGTACGGTTCCAGATCGCGGCCGTCCGAATCCGTGCGCCCGAACAGCTCGGCCTGGGCGTTCCACCAGTCCTGATAGGTCTTCAACGCCAGTCGGCCGAGGGCGCCTTCCGGCCCTTCGGTCGGCGCGTTCGTGGCGTTTACCGAACCACTCGAAGGAGTTACCGGGTTCACGCCCGCAACAGTGGGCGCACCCGTCCCGAGACGATCGACGGAACCGTCGGCACCACCGCTCGCACAAGCGCCCAGCAGCAACGCCAGAACCATCCCACCGGCCCCAACCGCCCCAGGGCGCAACACATTTCCGAGCTGCCGCATCGCCCCACCTCGTCGCGACCGAGCCGATCCGTGATCACTGGCCGCCAGAAGAATTCCGCCGTCCCGCCGGTGTTTCCGCTGGGCATCGATTCTTCGCCAACCCACCCCATCACGGCAACACCTCAGGCCCCCTGACCTTACGCGGAAGGAGGTTCCGTCGGGGCGTTTTCGCGCCACAGAACGGCCAACAGTTCCTCGGAAAGCGACAATCCGGCCAATGCGCCCCGAACCGCGGCCCGATTGCGCATCAACAGGCGCCCGCCCTGCGGCGGAACGAGCAGGCGCGCGCCCGGCGCACCCGAACTACCGGGCCCGTCGCCGCCGTCCAACAACGCGGCCACCGCGGGTTGCAGGTCGAGCGGCGCGACGGCGGCCGGCGCACCCGGGACGCCCTGGCGCAGCACGGTGGTGAGGGCGTGACTGAACGAGCCCTCGCCGCCCGGCAGTACGGCGTCCCGGCCGCGTCTGCCCGGGGCGTACCGGCCGATCCGGCCCCAGAGCGGGACGCGCGAGTAGCTCAGCAGTTCGCCCGCGCCCTCCTCGCCGCCGCCGCGTTCGATCGCCGCCCAGGTGTCCCGGTCGGCGACCGCGTCGACCAGCAGCAGCGCCTCCTCCTGGTCGCCGTGCACCATCGCGCTGACCACCCAGTCCCAGGCCAGGCCGCGCCGGTAGGCGTTGTCGGCGGTGCTGCCGCCGGTCACCAGGGCCAGCCGCCGCCCGCGCGGATCGGCCGTCAACTGGCCGACCAGGCAGACCACCAGCCAGCGGCCCGGGTGCTGGGCGGCCTCCCGGACGGCGGTGAGCATCGCGTTGGCGTCCGCGCCCGGTTCCACCGTGGTGACCCGACAGCCGGCCGAACCGGTGTCGAAGCACATCCCGGGCAGCACCTCGGCCAGCAGCCGGGCCCCGCCCGCCGCCAGCGCCGAACCGCCGAAGCCCCGATCGGGTCCGCCGTCGGCCCCGATCACCACCAGATCGACCCCACCCGCCATCCCCACGCCCCCTCACTCGCCGCCCCGGCACACCCGGGTCCGCCCACCGCAGTACCGGCCGTCGGCCGCTCCGGCCTCCCAGGGCGCGTACCGAACCGCCGCCGGGCAGGCTATCGCCCCGGGCCGCCGCCGTCGGGGCTCCCGGCCCGCCCGCTCCGGGACCATGGGCCCTATCGGTCCGCGCGCCGACCGGAGGACGATCGGACGCATGGAGCTTGACGAGCGTGCGGAGACCCTGAGCGAGGCCGAGTGCCTGCGGTTGCTCAGCACCGTGCCCGTCGGGCGCGTGGTGTACACCGAGCACGCGCTGCCCGCGGTCCTGCCGGTCTCCTTCGAGGTCCTGGACGGGCGGTTGGTGCTCGCCGTGCGCCGGGGAAGTGCCACCGCGCGCGGGCTTGACGGCACGGTGGTGGCCTTCCAGGCGGACCTGCTGGACCCGGTCACCCGCACCGGCTGGAGCGTGCTGGTGCACGGGCGGGCCGACGTGGTGCGCGACCCCGAGCAGGTGCGCCGGGCGCTGCGGTCCGGCCTGCGGCCGTGGGTGGGCGATCCGGAGCCGCTGTTCGTCGCGCTGGTGCCGGAGCTGGTGAGCGGCCGCCGACTGCTCCCGGCCGGTCGCGGGGCGTTGCGGTCCTGAGGCGGAGCCCCGCTCCCTCCTGACAGATACCTGCGGGTAGGCATACCCTGCCGACGTCCTGATCACCGCCCCCCAGGAGCGCACCCGTGACGAGCTTCGCCTCCCTCGCCGAACTGACCGCCGCCATCGGCACCGAGCTGGGCACCAGCGCGTGGCACACCATCGAGCAGCGGCAGATAGACCTGTTCGCCGAGGCGACCGGCGACCACCAGTGGATCCACGTCGACCCGGAGCGGGCCAAGGAGAGCCAGTTCGGCTCGACCATCGCGCACGGCTACCTGACCCAGTCGATGATCCCGGTGCTGGCGAAGGAGTGCTACAGCGTCGAGGGCGTACGGATGGCGCTGAACTACGGCTCGGAGAAGGTGCGTTTCCCGGCGCCGGTGCCGGTGGGCACGGCGATCCGGGCCACCGCGGAGCTGGTCTCGGCGACCGAGGTGCCGGGCGGGGTCCAGGCGGTGGTGCGGTTCACGATCACCAGCGCGGAGAGCGCGAAGCCGCACTGCGTCGCCGAGACGATCACCCGCTTCTACGTGTAACGGCCGTACCGGCGGGAGGCGCGGGGGCCGCACCAGCGGTAGGTGCGGGGGCCGCACCGGCTGTACTCCCGTGGGCACACCGCGTGGCCGGGTACGCCGGATGGCCCGCCGTGGGCTCTCCACCAGGTCCGGACGGCCCACGGCGAGTAACCTCCGACGAGATGGTTGTCGTACCGCATGGTCCTCTGCGCCCGCGGTGCGCGCCCCGGCACGCCCGGTAGCCGTGACCGTCCTTGGAGGAGCCGTGCCCCGCCCAGCCCCCTGGTTCTCCCGCCTCGCCGGTCTGACCCCGCAGTTCACCCGGCCGCCGGCCCCCCCGTCGACCGGACCGGCCGGCGCCCGCACCGGACCGGGCCTGGCGCAGCTGCCCCGCACGGCCTGGCACCGCGTCCGCGCCGACGCCTTCGGCGCCGACCCCCGGGGCGAACGGCTGGCCCGGATCCACCGCTCCCCGCAGTTCGTCGACGGCGCCTTCCGCAACCCGGTGCCCACCCGCCGACTGGTCTACGAACGCACCCCGCTGGAGATCACCCGCGCCCAGCTCGGCGGCGACAAGACCCGCCGGGTCCCGGCCGCCGCCGTACCCGTCCACCGGCTGCTGCCGGCCGACCTGGCCACCCCGCCGCAGAGCGGGCTGCGGCTCACCTGGCTCGGCCACGCCACCGTGCTCGCCGAGATCGGCGGGCGCCGGGTCCTGCTCGACCCGGTATGGGGCGAACGCTGCTCACCGTTCACCTGGACCGGCCCCAAGCGGCTGCACCCGGTGCCGCTGCCGCTGTCCGAACTCGGGCCGGTGGACGTCGTGGTGGTCTCCCACGACCACTACGACCACCTGGACATGGACACCATCCGCGCCCTGACCGGCACCGGCGCCGTGTTCGCCGTCCCGCTCGGGGTCGGCGCGCACCTGGAGCACTGGGGGGTGCCGGCCCGGCGGATCGTCGAACTGGACTGGTGGGAGTCGGCCGAGGTCGCCGGGCTCACCCTGACCGCCACACCGGCCCGCCACTACTGCAGCCGCGGGCCGCGCACCAGCACGCTGTTCCTGTGGGCGTCCTGGGTGGTGGCCGGCGGCGGGCAGCGGATCTTCCACAGCGGGGACACCGGGTACTTCCCCGGCTTCGCCGAGATCGGCCGCCGGCTCGGCCCGTTCGACGCCACGATGATGCAGGTCGGCGCGTACAGCGACTTCTGGCCCGAGGTGCACATGACCCCGGAGGAGGGCGTCCGGGCCCATCTGGACCTGGGCGGCGAACTGCTGCTGCCGATCCACTGGTGCACCTTCAACCTCGCGCCGCACCCCTGGGAGGAGCCCGCCGAGCGGGTCATCACCGCGGCGCAGGCGCTCGGCGCCCGGCTCGCGGTGCCGCGCCCCGGCAAACCCTTCGAGCCGGTCGACCCGCCCGCCCTGCGCCTGTGGTGGCGCGCGGTCGCGGCCAGCCCGCCCGGCGTCGGACCGCTGGTCCACGAGCCCGCCCCGTCGACCACGCCGCCGCCGGCGGTCGAGGCTCCGGCGGCGGCGTCGCCCTCGGCGGAGGACGACGGCGTGACGGTCTGAGCGGCACGAACAAGTAACAGATTTCAGATTTCAGATTTCAGCGAACAGATTTCAAACTCTGTTCGCTGAAATCTGTCACCTGTCAGCCCTCGACCCGCCCCCGCTCAGCCCGCCAGGACGTCCCGCAGCGCCCGGGCCTCCTTGACCACCCGGCCCGAGCCGCCCCGCGCCGCCACCTCCGTCACCTCGGCCACCGGGCCGCGGGCGTGGGTGCGCCGGGCGCAGTCGGCGGCGAGGGCGAGCAGGTCGCCGAGGCCGCGGCCGGGTGTCCCGGCGCCCAGCAGCGCCGGCAGCGCGGGCCCGAGCGCCGACCACACCGTGCCGTACGCGCCCGTCCCGGCGGCCAGGGTGAGCGCCGCCGCCAGCCGGGTGGCCTTGATCGCCCCGCACTCGACCAGCGCACCCAGCTCGCGGCCGAGCAGGGCGCCGTCCAGCTCGCCGCGCGCGGCGAGCACCAGCAGGGCGTCGACGGCCGCCGTGCGGTCCTCGGCCTGCCGCGCGCCCAGCCCGTACGCCACCGCCAGGTGCAGCGCGAGCCCGGCCGGGCCGCCGGCCTCGGCGAGGACGGGCAGCATCCGGCCGGGGCCGGTCTGGTCCCGGTCGGCGCCGGAGGCGAACCAGTCGAGCCAGCGGGCGGCCAGCTCCTCGCGGTGCCAGGGCAGCACCGCGGCCCAGTGCGTGGTCGGCCACCAGGGCCACTCGCTCTCCCTGTGGGTGCGCGCGACGCTCGGCACGGTGCCCTCCAGCAGCACCAGGAACTCGGGGGCCAGCCGCTCGCCGCCGGGCCCCTCGGGCCCGGGCCCGACGCCGGGCTGCCCGACCAGGACCCGCCGCAGGTCCTCCCACCAGCGCTCGCCGTAGTGCCGGCCGTGCGTCGAGCCCCGGCCGGGCGCGAACAGCACCCGCTCGGACGGCTGGGCGGGCAGGCCGCCGCTGCGCAGCCAGTCGGCCGCCCAGCGCCCGGCCGGCGAGGTCAGCGCCCCGGCCGCCCGCAGCGTCCCGGCACCCGCCGCAGCGTCGTCCACACCGACGGGCCCCACCCGCAGCAGGGCCGCGCTGAGGTCGGCCCGGCCGGGTGTCACGCCCGCCGCCTCGTACCCGGCGAGGCGTTCGACCAGCACCTCGGCCGCGACCGCGCCGGTGCTGTCCGTCGGGGTGGCCAGCAGGTACGGCGGGCGGGTGGTCATCACCTGCCAGGCGGCCTCCTCCAGCCGGGCCGCGAGGACGTTGCCCTGGGGGGTGTTGTGGTGGCCGCGCAGCGGCGAGCGGCCCTTGCCGCCGACGCCGTCCCAGAGCTGGTGCGGCGCCAGCTCACCGGCCACCGCGGCCACCACCAGCAGGACGTCCCCAGGGGCGCAGTCGCGCCAGCGGATCACGCCCTGCCAGGGGTTGACCCGCCGGACCGGCTCCAGCGCCTCGACGAGCGCCGCCCGGTCCAGGTGGGCCTGCCGGACGAGGCCGTCCAGGACGCGTTCGAAGGCCGTCGCCTCCGGCTCGTAGTCGGCGAGCAGCGCGGACAGCTCCTCGGCCAGCTCGGCCGCGGAGGCAACCGGCGCGCCGAGCGGGCGCGGTTCGGGCGCCGGCGGGAGCAGGTCGTTCCACCCGGTGTCCGGGTCGTCGCCGCCGACCGGTGCGCCGAACAGCTCGCCGGCACGCGGGTGGTGGAGCGGGTTGAGCGCCTCGGCGGCCGCCCGCAGCTCGGGCAGCACCGCCTCCCCCGCAGCCGCCAGGTGACGGGCCACCACGTTCAGCGCCCGCTCCTGGACGCCGGTGTCCTGCTGCCCGAAGGCCTCGGCCGCGGCGAGCACCACCGGGCCGCTGCGCCCGGCGTCGCGCCGGGCCGCCTTGTCCAGCCAGCCCAACTGGGCCCTGACCAGCTTCTTCTCGGCCCGGAACAGCACCACCGCGGAGGCCTCGGTCAGCACCTCGGGCTCGATCAGCCCGGCCTCGTCCAGCCCGGCGAGCACCACCTGGGCGTGCCCGGCCACGGTGGACAGCGCGTCCAGCAGCGCCAGCACGTCCCGCACCCGGGCGGCGTACTCCTCGGGCGTCGGTGCGAGGGCCTGCAACACCTCCAGGAAGCACCGCTGGTCGGCCGGCTTGCCGCCACGCACGAGCCGGGCCAGGCAGCGGTCGATCAGTTCGGCCCGGTCGAGCTCGCCCGTCTCGGCGAGCCCGGCGATCGCCTCGACCCACGAGTCGCCGGGCCGCGGGCTGAGCCGCCAGGACAACTCGTCACTGGCATCGGCGAGTTCGAACACCCTGGGTAGCAGCTCCGGGGTGAGGCGGTCGGCACGCAACACCTCGACGAGCGTGCGGCGCGGGCCGCTGTCGCCCCGCGAGGTCCGCACCCACTCCCGGAGGAACCGCTCGCTCTGCGGCGCCGGGGAGCCGGTGTCGCGGACGATCCCGTCGATCAGCGGGTAGACCGCCCAGCCCCAGCGCGGCGCCGGACGGGCGGCGAGCCGGTTCGCCAGCTCGATCCGCCACTCCTGCGGCCGCGCGTCCACGACCTGACGCAGCGCGGGGTGGCGGAACCAGTCGTAGTTGACGAAGTCCCGCCCGCCGATCCAGCCGGCGGCCCCGGCCGGGCCGGCGTGGCAACCGGCCCCGGCGACCAGCAGCGCGCCCATCCGCTTCTGCGCCGCCGTCGACCAGTTGTCGCGCAGCTCCGTACGCAGCGCCTTCAGCGCGGGCAGGCAGGCCCGCCGCCGCGCCGGGTCGAGCTCGGCGAGCAGCGCCGGTATCTGCGGCGTGTTCCCGCTCCGGACGGCCGTCAGCAGCGCGTCGACCGCCGGATCCGTCACCTGCTCCGCCACGGCCACGCCCCCCGCGTCTCCCACCACCACCGTGTCCTCCGCCGTCCTGCGCGCCAGCACCGCCGACACCGCCCGCGCGAGCGCGCCGCGCGCCTCCCGGATCCGCGCCGTGCTCACGCTTCCAGCCCCTTCGCCGCCCCCTGCGCGCCCTCGCGCACCATCCCGACCGCCAGCGCGTGCTTGCACGGCCCGCGCCCGCCACGGTACTTGGCCCACCAGAGGCAGGTGCAGCTCACCCGCCCCGCCCCGTCGGTGCGCACCCGCTGGATGTGGTCGTCCACCGTGACCACGGCCGTCGCGCCACCCTCCTCCAGCCGGACCGCACCCGCCGCGACCAGGGCCCGGGCGGCCCGCAGCCGGGGGTTGGCCGTCTCGGCCCGCCCGGCGTCGTACGGGAGTTGGCGGTGGAAGTAGGCGGCCTCGGCGGTGTCGTAGCCGATCTGTCCGGCGGTGCCGAGGCGGGTGAGCGCGGCCCGGACCCGCTCGGGGCTCAGCCCGGACTGCTCGGCGAGGTCGCCGACCTCGATCCGCGGCTCCCAGGCCAGCAGCACCGCGACCAGCTCGGCGTCCTGCTCGACGGTGCCGGTGGCGAGGGCGCCCAGCACGCCGCCCTCGCCGGAGAAGCCGCGCGAGGCGTCGGGCGAGAGGGTCAGGGTGAGCCGCATGCCGGGCAGCACCACCTCCCAGGCCGAGGCGACCGGGCCGGCGCCCGCCGGCGGCCCGTACACCCGCAGCGCCAGCGCGTGCCGCAGCACCCGTTGCAGCGCGACCAGCCGCTCGGGGCCGGGCAGGCAGACCGCGCCGGGCACCGGCCGGGTGGTGGGCCGCAGCGTGCGCCCGGCCGGGACGACCCAGCCGATGCTGCTGCGGCCGCCGCCGCGCGGCAGCGAGCGCAGGAAGCGGACGGCCTCGGCGGCGGGCAGCTCGGCCCGCAGGTCGAAGCCGGCCGCGACGACCTGCGTCTCGGCGAAGCCGCGCAGCCAGCGCTCCGGCAGCGGGACCTTCTTCTCGACCAGCGGCCCGTCGAGACTGGTGACCTCCAGCGCGTCCGGCCCGACGGCGAGGTGCAGCGGGTCGGCCGGGCCGATCCGGCTGAGCGCCTCCCGCAGCGGGTTGTTGACGTCCACGTTGGTGGTGCCGTGGCCGATCTCGTCGCCGTCGAGCCCGGCCCGGAGCACGTCGAGCCGGGCGTAGACGCCGCAGCAGCCGGAGAAGGACTCGAAGCGCAGCCGGTCCCCGTTGGCGGTGACCACCGGGTCGAGCGAGGCGCGCAGCTGCGGCTGGTAGTAGCGGGCGGCGGCGACGTCGGCGACGGCCAGCAGCGCGGCGGCGGCCGGCGCCGGATCGGCCAGGAAGCCCGCGAAGAAGCGCGGGTTGGCCACCGCCCCGAGCGGGGTGGCGCCGCCGGAGGTGGCCAGGTCGAGGTGCCGGCCGTCGGCACCGTCGAGGACGGCGGACGGGCGCAGATAGGCGTACGCGTGTGCGGATTGCGTCATGTCGAACACGCTAGGTGAGGGCACTGACAATCCGTCCGGCCGACCTCGGACTGGAACAGGTTCTAGCGATTTTCCCGGGCCACCGGACCCCGTCGACGTTACCCAGGTCACACCGCAGCACGGTTGGCTTCTGCCACTATGAGCCTGTGACCGACCTGACCGCAGAGGAAATCCGGGCCGACCGCCCGGCCGGCTCGTTCGCCGAGCTGCTGGAGATCGAGCGCCTGGATGAGAACACGTTCCGGGGCTACTGCCACGCCGGGGCCCCGATGCGCGCCTTCGGCGGCCACGTCGCCGCGCAGGCGCTCGTCGCCGCCGGGCGCACCTGCCGCGAGGAGCGCGCGGTGCACTCGCTGCACGGCTACTTCCTGATCCCCGGCAATCCCGCCGAACCGATCCACTACGAGGTCGAGCGGATCCGCGAGGGCTCCTCCTACACCACCCGCCGGGTGACCGCGGTGCAGGACGGGAGCTCGATCTTCACCCTCGCCGCCTCCTTCAAGCGCCCCGAACGCGCCGCCGACCGGCACCGCGAGATGCCCCCGCTGCCCGGCCCGGAGACCCTGCCGGACGCCTTCTCCCGCTGGGACCCGGCGCTGCGCGCGGCGGTCCTCAGCACCGGCGGCTTCCGCGACCTGGAGCTGCGCTTCGTCCCGGCCGACGCGCCGGGCCTGCCGCCGGCCGTCCCCGGGATGACCCAGCAGTACGTCTGGCTGCGGATCGCCTCCCCGCTGCCGCCGGGCAACCCGCTGCTGCATGTCTGCGCCCTCACCTACCTGTCCGACCTCACGCTGGCCTCGACCTCCGGGCTGCACCTGCAACCGAACTTCTTCCAGCGCACCGTGGCGCCCAAGCTGCAGATCGCCTCGCTCGACCACGCGATGTGGTTCCACCGCCCGTTCCGGGCGGACGAGTGGCTGCTGTTCGCCCAGCGCAGCCCGTCCTCCTCGGACGGCCGGGGGCTGTCGCACGGCGAGTTCTACGACCGCGAGGGGCGGCTGGTCGCCTCCGCCGTCCAGGAGGCGCTGCTGCGCGACCTGCGCTGACCGGAGCCGGCCGTTCCGCCGGCCGCCTGCCAGCGTTCCGCCGCCCGTTCCACCGGCCGTCCACGACCGGTTCCGCTCGCCGGACGACGCCCGGACGACGTGGTGACCGCCCGGCGAACGGAAGGGGGCCGGTCGGCGTCATACTCCTGAGCGGTCCCGGCCCGTATCATGGTGCGGGTGACCAAGGTTGACCTGTCACCACGGCCGGTGGAGGCGATGTCTCCGCGTCAGCTCGAACGCCGCGAAAACCTGATCGCGGCCGCGCTCGCCCTGGTGAACGAGATCGGCGTCGAGCGGCTGCAGATGAAGCAGGTCTGCGAGCGGTCCGGAGTCGCCCTGGGGACGGCGTACCGCTACTTCTCCTCCAAGGACCACCTGTTGGCGGCGGCGATCGCCGAATGGCACCGGCTGCTGCTGGCCGACCTGGTGGCGGAGCTGCGCGGCCCGCGGGCCGGGCTGGGGGCCACCGACCGGGCGGTCCGGTTCGTCCGCGGCGGCATGCGGGCCTACCAGCGGCAGCCCGAACTGGCCCGGCTACGGGTGGCCGTCGCGGCCTCCACCGATCCGTTCGCCAGCGAGGCGCTGCAAGGCATGGCCCGGGCGGACAGCACCGCCCTCCAGGCGGTCACCGCCGAGGTGCCGGCCGCCGCCAGCGACCTGGTGCGGCACATCGTCGTGCACGCCTGGCAGGGGGAACTGACCGCCTGGGTCACCGGGCGCACCACCCTCGGGGACGCCCGGCGGCGGCTGGAGGACGTGGTGCGGCTGGTGCTGAACCCGTACGAGACGCCGTACCCGGCCCCGTACGAGGTCCAGCCCGCCCCACCTGCCCCACCCGTGCAGCCCGCCCAGGCCGCCCAGGCCGCCCAGGCCGCCCAGGCCGCCCACCAGGCGTGACGGGCCGTCGGTCCCGCTACGCCACCGTCACCGGGTGGGCCACCACCGCGCCGAACAGGTAGCCCTCCCGGTTGAACACCGCCCGCTCCGGCTGGGTGCGGCCCGGCCGGTCCGTCGCCCGGGCGCGCAGCTCGTACCGACCGGGCCGCTCCGGGCGCCAGTCGGCGCTCCAGCGCGTCCAGTCGTGCGCGCGGGGCTCGTCCCGCAACTCGGCCGGGCGCCAGGTCCGCCCGCCGTCGGTGCTCACCTCGACCCGGGCCACCGGGCCCGCGCCGGACCACGAGCGCCCGTGCAGCCGGTGGCTCCGGCCCGCCTCCAGCACCGCGCCCGCGGCCAGTTCGAAGGCGCTCTTCACCACCTGCGTGCTGAGCGGCGCACCGCCGCCGGGCGGGTGGTCGGGGCCGAACATCCGGTAGAAGTCGGTGTCCCACGGCGAGTGGAGCGGGTGGTCGGCCACCTCGACCGGGCCGACCCACTTGATCGAGGCGACGCCCACCCACCCGGGCACCACCAGCCGTACCGGCGCACCGTGGTCGGGCGTCAGCGGCGCACCGTTCATCTCGTACGCGAGCAGCACGTCGTCCAGCGCCTTCCCGACCGGCAGCGGGCGGCGCACCGGGCCGTAGTCGACACCGTCGACGACGTAGTCCGGATCCAGGCCGGCCGGCAGCACGTCCACCGCCCGCGCCGTCAGCCCGGCCGCCCGCAGCACCTCGGCCAGCCGGACGCCCCGCCAGCTCGCCGACCCGATGCCGCCCAGCGTCCACGGCGTCCCGGGGACGGACTGCCCCTGCTGGCTGCGGTAGTAGCTGCGGCCGTTGCCGGCGCACTCGATCAGCGCGCTGATCCGGGTGGACGGCAGCGCCCGGAGGTCGTCGAGGGAGAACCCGACCGGCCGCGCCGCCGTCGGGGCGCCGCGCAGGCCGGTACCGAACAGCGTCAGCCGCCAGGAGTCGGGGTCGATCAGCGGGGTGCTGGTGTGGTTGCGGACGAAGAACCGTTCCACCGGTACGTGCCGGCCGACGGCAGCCCCGCCGTCCGCCTCGCGCAGCGCGTCCCAGCGCATCTCGGCATTGGTCCCGCGCGGTGTGAACCATTGCGCGGGCAAGGGTTTGACGATCCCGGGCACGGGCTTCGGCACCTCCTCGACGAGCGTCTCGGTGGCCATGGACGGCACCCCTTCGTCTCAGCGTAGGCGGTCCGGCGGACGCGGGGGATGGGTCCGGCGGACACACGGGACGGTGATGACCTTCTTCATCACCAGCGCCGACTCCGCCTCCCTGGTGCTCGGCTCGCTCTCCAGCCGCGGCTCGCACCACCCGCACACCTGGCTGGTGGTCGTCTGGGGCGTCCTGATGGGCGGGGTCGCCGCCGCCCTGCTGCTGGCCGGCGGGCTCACCGCCCTGCGGAACGCGACGATCCTGGTCGCGCTGCCCTTCGTGGTCGTGATGCGGCTGCTCTGCGTCTCACTGGTCAACGAGCTGCGCCAGGACCCGGCCGCCGCCCCCCACCCGCCTCCACCCGACCCACGGCCTGCGCGACGCCGTCCGGGTCGCCGTCGGCGAAGCCCTCGCCGAACCCACACCACCCCGCTGACCAGCGCGTACGCCCCACCTGCGACCAGGGTGGGGCGTACGCGGCCAACCGACGCCCAACCCCCGTCCGGACTTCACCCGCGCGTACCGACCGTTCACACCGCCCTGGAACCCTCACTGTCATGAACGCCCAACCATCGGCGCCCTACCAGGAACCGCGCTTCCCGCTCCCCCAACGCCACCGCCGCCTCCTCGCCGGCGCCGCCGTCCTCGCCTCCATCGCCCTCGGCACCCTCGGCGTCGGCGCCACCGTCGAAACCGTCCAGCACGCCACCGTCACCGCCGCCACGGCGAGGAAGTGACGCATTCGCACGCCGCCCCACCCCGCTCCCGCCAGAGCCCCCACACCCACCGCCCCGCGCCCACCCGGCCCCCGGCCCGAGCGCACGGGGTTCACTGTTTCCCCGGCCGCTGGAAGTCGGCGGCGGGGGCACAGCGGGCAGCCGAGGGCAGGTCCGGGGCGCGGCGCCACGAGCCACCTTCCCCGCCACCCCGCTCGGGCCCGCCGCTACTCCGGCTCCTCCCCCGAGGGGCGGGAGTGGCGGCCGGTGCCGGCGGCGGGGTGGAGGTCGGCGGCGGGGGCGTAGCGGGCGGCGGGTGGGCGGAGGAACCAGCGCTGGGAGAAGGTGCCGCAGGAGGTGGGGGCGATCAGGCCGAGGCGGTGGAGCAGGTCGAGGGTGTCGCGGCGCAGGGCGGTGCGGTCGGCGAGGTAGTCGCGGCGCCAGCCGGCGGGCAGGCCGTACTCGTCGGCGATGTCGCCGAGGACGCCGTCTATCAGCGCGTCGGGGATCGGGACGTACCCGGCGGTGGGCTCGCCGGGCAGCGGGCGGACCTCCTCGACCAGGCGCTCGACCAGCAGCAGGGCGGCCTGGGCGGGGGTCCCGGCGCCGGGGAGGGCGAGGTCGGTGAGTTCGCCGGCCGGGTCGAGCAGCGCGACGCCCTCGGCCCGCAGTTCGGTCTCCAGGCCGAGGAACTCGGCGAGCGCGGCCGGCCCGCTCAGCCGGTGCTCCTGGAGCCAGACGCGGCGCTCCTCCGTCAGGTCGGCGGCGAGGACGGCCGGGGTCTCGGCGAGGAGGCGGCGGACGGCGGTGGCGGGTTCGGCGGCGGCGGCACGGAGGACGAGGTGGGAAGCGTCGACGGCGTCGTCGGCGAGGGCCGGCAGACCGTCCGGGACGGCGCGGGCGAGCGCCCGGTCCACGGTCAGGACCACGGTGCGGGCGGCCGGATCGGACAGGGCGGCGGCCGGGTCGGCGGGCAGGTCACCGAGGACCTGCCAGTCGGCGAGCACGGCGAGGGCCGCGGCGAGGTCGGCCGGCTCGGCGGCGAGGCCGGGGGCGGCGGCGCGCATCGCGTCGAGCAGCCGCCCGTACGGGAGTTGCTCGGGTGCGTCGACGAGCAGGGCCAGCGTGAGCGCGAGCTGGGCGTAGCCGGCCGGGGTGAACGGGGCGCCGGTGGCGGGGTGGTGGAGGCCACGGGTGGCGCCGGCGCCGGGGCCGGCCTTGCGGAGCCGGGCGTGCCAGGGGCCGACGACGAGGGGGTAACCGAGCAGGGTGTCGAAGCGTTCGGTGAGCCAGTCGCGGTGACGGCGGATCAGCGGGAAGCCGTCGGCGTGCGGGCCGGAGGCGGTGACGAGCGGGTGGGCGAGCAGCAGCCGGGCCGCGATGCGGCGTTCGGCGGCGGCCCGGGCGGCGCTCGCGTCCGCGCCCTCAGCGGCAGCCTCGGCGGGGAGCCCCTGGCCGGAACGATCCTGCGAGCCGGGCAGTGCCCGGGTGCGCTCGGGCTTGCGGTGGCGGCCGGGCCCGCCCGGTTTGGCGCCTGACCGGACGACGGGCAGGGCGGCGGCGTCCCGACGGGCGCGGCGCAGGCCACCGGTGGCGGCGATGCGGGCCTCGCGGGAGCGCGGGGTCGCGGTGACGTGCGCGGTGGGGCCGTGCCACCAGCTGGTGTCGGCGTCCGCGGGGGCGTCGGCGGGGGCGCCGAAGTGACGGGCCGGGTAGAGGCCGAAGGCGGCGGCCCAGAGGTCGTCGGCGTTGGCGGGATGGGCGGCGGCGAACCAGTGGGCGAGGCGCAGCAGGCCGGGGTCGGGGGTGAGCCGGGCGCCGGCGGGGCCCTCCTGCGGGCCGTCAGAACGGGCCGCGGGCGGGGCCGCGGGCAGGGCCGCGGCCACGGGCGGAACCTCGGCTCCTGACACGGACGCGGGAACGGACCCGGGCACGGACGCGGCCGCGACGTCGGACGCGCATTCGCGTACGGCGACGGCGGCGTCGGTGGTCCCCCGCCCCGCCCCGCCCGTGCGCCCGTCCGGCCTGGCCGCGGCCACCCGGGTGGCGCCGACCGCGTACTCGTGCTGCTCCATGTCGGGGACCAGACTAGACGGTGGCCGGGTCACCCGGTGGCAGCAACCGGCGCCTGACGAAGTGACCACCCGCCCTCCGCTACGCCCCCGGCGCCCTCCCGCGCCCTCCCGCGCCCCCACCGCGACGACCACCGACCGCGGTCGCGACGACCACCGTGACAACCACCGCGACGACCACCACGGCGGCCCTGGCGGCCGCACCCGCTCCGCCACGCCGTCACCCGCCGCCCGCCCCCGGGGTTACGCACCGGTAACCCACCCTTCCGCCGCCGTGTGAGGGTCGCTTAGGGTGCGACCGCGGGCCCCACCCGTCCGCGCTCCCCCACCGCCCGACCCCGGAGGTCAGCAGCAGCATGAGCGAGCGAAGCGAGCGAGTCATCAGGAGGCGCGCATGAGTCCGGCGACGACCACCCGCGCCGTCCTCGGCGGGCGGCTGCGCTCGGCCGGCGGTCTGCTCGGCGGCTTCGCGGCCACCTCGGCGGCGCACCTGGGCGCGATCCTGTCCGGCAGGCCCGTCCTCCAGAACGCCACCAAGCCGGCCCTGATGCCGCTGCTGGCGGCGCACAGCCTCGCCTCGGCGTCCGCGGCGGAGCGGGAGGCGCCGCAGCTGCTGGCGCCGGCGCTGCTGCTGAGCGCGGGCGGGGACGTCCTGCTCCAGCTGAAGAACGACCCGGCGTTCCTGGCCGGCATGGGTTCGTTCGCGGCCGCGCACGTCTGCTACGTGACGATGTTCGTCCAGCGCGGGGCGCTGACGGACCGCAGGCGGGCGCTGGTGGTGGCGGCCGCGTACGCGACGGCCTGGGTCGGCATGATCGGGCAGCTCTGGCCGGACCTCGGCGACCTGAAGGCCCCGGTGGCCGGCTACAGCCTGCTGCTGGCCTCGACGGCCGTCACCTCGGCGGGGCTGGGCTGGCGGACCGGGCTGGGCGGGGCACTGTTCCTGCTCTCCGACACGCTGATCGCGACCAAGCTGGCGAAGTGGCGGGAACTGCCGGGGCATCAGTTCTGGATCATGGCGACGTACGTTCTGGCCCAGTACCTGCTGGCCAGCGGCATCCTGCGGCACGAGCACGAAAGAGCCCTGGAGCCGGCACCCGCCTGACCGCCCCCACCGGCCCCACACGCCTCACCGGCCCAACAGGTCCCACCGGCCCCACCGGCCCGACCGGCGGCAGCCACCCGGAGCGGCACGAGTACGCCACCCACCTGCGCGCCGCCGGACCCGGTTGGACACCGCCACCGCGGGCGCGCTGGCCCGCACCATCGTCGAGGCGGGCGAGGCCTACGGCCGCAACGAGGCGCTCAAGGGCCTCAAGATCAAC